>CAIZGR010000334.1 GCA_903932535.1 uncultured Hyphomicrobiales bacterium
CGGTCGCGGTCGCCGCCGGCCAAGCCGCGTTCGACTGGGTCTACGACGCCGTCGACTCGCCGGTCGTGCTCTACGGGCGCGCGCTCGCGGTCGCGGTCCTCTGGTTCCTCGGCCACAACGCCGTCGCGATCCTCGCCAAGTGGCTGCTGGTCGGGCGCGCCCGCGCCGGGGCGATCCCGCTGTGGAGCGCGCGCTATCTCCGGTTCTGGGCGGCCAAGGCTCTCGTGCGCTCCGCGCCCGCCATGGCCTTCGCCGGCACGCCGATCTACAACCTCTATCTCCGCCTGCTCGGCGCGAAGATCGGCGCCAACGCGGTGATCGTCTCGCGCAATGTTCCCGCCGCCACGGCGGACCTCTTCGAGGTCGGCGAGGACGCGCTCGTCATGCGCAGCGCTCTTGCGCCCGGCTATACCGCGTATGGCAACCGCATCCATCTCGACGCCATCCGCATCGGCGCCAACGCCTACGTCGGCGAGCAGAGCGTGCTCGAGATCGGCTCGACGATCGGCGGCTTCGGCCAGCTCGGCCACGCTTCCTCGCTCCAGAGCGGACACCGCGTGCCCGACGGCAAGCGCTGGGCCGGCTCGCCCGCAGCGGAGACGGCGACAAACTTCCGGCTCGCCGACGATGCGCCGGCGCGGCCGGTCCAGCGCGCGCTGTTCGCCGTCTTCCGGCTCGCCTTCGTTCTCGCCGTCGCCGGCGCGCTGACGGAAGCGGTGGTGATCTACCTGATGAACGCGCTCACGGAAGGCGACGACGCGCTGGCGCTCAAGCCCTTCGACGCGCTCTTCGCCGTGCTGCCGCTCGCGGCCGTGACGGCGCTGGCCGTCACGCTGGGGTCGCTCGTCGCAGGGCTCCTTGCGATCTGGGCGGTTCCGCGGCTCGCCAACCGGTTCCTCGTCGAGGGGAGGGTCTATCCGCTCTACGGCTTCCACCACGGCATGCAGCAGATCGTCGAGACCGTCGGCAACTCGCGGTTCTTCAATCTGATGTTCGGCGACTCGGTCTACATCGAGCCGTATCTGCGCTGGGTCGGCTGGAAGCTCGGCCTCGGCGACCAGACCGGCTCGAACTTCGGCAGCGAGCAGGGGCAGGACAATCCGTTCCTGTGCTCGGTGGGGGCCAACACCGTGGCGTCGGACAGCCTGTGGCTCGGCAACCTGACGATGTCGAGCCGCGCCTTCCGCCTCGGCGCCTGTCGCATCGGGGAAAACAACTTCCTCGGCACCATGATCTACGTGCCCCCCGGCGTGCGCACCGGCGACAACGTGATGTTCGCCACCAAGGTCATGGCGCCGATCGACGGTCCGGTGCGCGAGAACGTCGGCCTGCTCGGCTCGCCCGCCTTCGAGATCCCACGCGCCTCGGCGCGCGACATCGAGATGCTGGCCGGCGTCGGAGCCGAGGAGCGCAAGCGCCGCCTCACGCGCAAGACGTGGTTCAACGTCGCCTCGATCGTCGGTCTCGTCGCCTCCCGCTGGCTCATCGTGTTCCTCGCGGTCTACGTGTTCGGCTGGACGGCCGCCGTCTACGGAGTCAACGACATCGTCGCGATGACGGCCGCCGCGGGCGCGCTCGCCCTCCTCAGCGTCGCGGCCTTCATCCTGATCGAGCGCGCCTCGCTCGGCTTCGGCCGCCTGCGGCCGGAGATCGCCACCGTCTACGATCCGGCCTTCTGGCGGGTCGAGCGGCACTGGAAGCTTTCCGACTCGCCGCTCGCCACCGCCTTCGCCGGCACCCCGATGCGCAACGTCATTTCGCGCCTGCTCGGCGTCAAGGTCGGCAAGCGGGTGTTCGACGACGGCTGCATCCTGTCGGAGCGCACCCTGGTCGAGATCGGCGACGAGGCCAACCTCAACGAGGAGAGCATCGTGCAAGCCCACTCGCTGGAGGAGGGCGTGTTCAAGTCCGACGTCGTGCGCATCGGCGCGGACGCCTCGATCGGGGTCGGCTGCCTCGTCCACTACGGCGTGACGATGGGCGACGCGACCCATCTCGACGCGGATTCCTTCCTGATGAAGGGGGAGATCACCCCCGCCGGCTCGCGCTGGCGCGGAAACCCGGCCAAGCTCGTGCGTCAGGGCGCGTGAGGCGCGCGGCAGGCCCCGAGCGAGGGCGTCCGAGACCATCGACGCGGACGCCCCTGAGATAGGGCGGCGCAGGCCATCCCGAGCCGGCAGGCGCTTCGCGCTTCCAAAGCAGCCGGCCGCGCCGCGCGCTTTTCCGGGCCGCCGCCGTCGAGGCGAGGGGAACGGCGCGGACCGCGCCTCGCCGTCCTCCGGCCACGGGAAGCCGGCGGCGCGCGATCCCCACCTTGGCCGTTAAAGTGCTGTAATTGCGGCGCTTTAAGATCATGAATTTTCCTTGACATTAACATCGTTCGTAAACACTCTCGCTTCAGGGCTGTGTGCGTAGGGAAGGCCGCTCGCGAGGGCGGGGGGGCGTTGGGATGACTGGGGAACTGCGATATTCGGCGTGCCGTGACGCCGGAGGGGAATGGGTCGTTGTCGAAATGAGGCGCTGCGACCAGACGCTGGTGCGGTGTCCGGACGCCGACGGCGCCGCGTTGATCGCGGCGCTGATGAACGGCGACTTGGCCGTGCTGGCGAACGCCAGCCCGGAAACGCTGGCGCGATGCCGGGGAGCGATCGGCGAAGTGCTGCGCGTTCTCCGGCCCTACGGGCGGCCGTCGGTCGGGGCTGCGGCGTTTCCGCAGGTCTGAGCGAAGTTCCTTCGTCCGCGCGACGGGCGTCGCAGCGCCTTGGAGCGGCGGCGTCTCGCCGCCCTGGACGCAGATCGTCCTGGACGGCGAGCTTGGCATGCGGTCGCGTGCGCTGGAACGGCGCTTCGTTTCGGCGACAGCATGTCTGCCTGCGCGTCGAGGTCCGGCTATGGTCCGTCGCCGCAGGGGGAGGGCAGGGCATGGACGCCGTCCGCGATCCGCCGTTCGCGAACCCGGCGCCGCGGCGGTAGCGCGCTCGCCGCTCGCCGTGCCGGCGCAGCAGGTTCCGAGCCTTGCCCCCGGTGAAAGCCGGGCCGTGACGTTCGCCGAGAACCCTTCGACCGGCTACACCGGGGCGATCGAGACGCGGCGCGCCGGGGCCGGCGTCGCAAGATCGCCCGGTCGCCCGAAGCGTCGCCCTTCGGCCCGCCTGCGTCCGGGAAATATTCGGCGTCTGACCCCGGTCAGGAATACGTCGTTGTCCTGCCGGCGCGCGGCGCTCACACTCCCTTGCGGCAAAGCGGGCGATCGGCTCCGCTTCAGCACGGGCGAACGGGCAAGGCCATGGCGAAAGGTCAACCTTCTCAGAAGTCTCTCGCGCCACGGTTCGCATCTCGACCGCTCGCGGCCGCGCAGAGCCGCCGTCGGCCGCGCCGCGTGTGGGCGGCGCTGGCGCTGGCCGTCCTCGCCTGCGCTCCGGCCGCGGCCCGCGTGGGCAACATGCGCATCCTCGTCCCGGCCTATTTCAATCCCGGCGCGGGCGGAACCGAGGGACAGACCGACGGCTGGGCGCAACTCACGGAATCGGCCGGAAAGGTCGGCGTCACGGCCATCTTCAATCCCAACGACGGGCCGGATTCGAGCGCTTATCCCGAAAATGCCGCCGCTGTCTCCGCCTTCAGGCGCGCGGGAGGCAAGGTCGTCGCCTACGTCTACACCGGCTGGGGCGGCATGCCGATCGGCGTGGTGGAAAGTCAAATCCAGGCCTACCTCGATCAGTATCCGGGTCTGGTCGACGGCTTCTTCGTCGACGCCATGAGCAACCATCCGGCGGACCTGTCCTACTATCAGGCTCTTTATCAATTCATCAAGGCGCGGGGCGCGTCGTTCCAGGTGATCGGGAACCCGGGCGCGCCCACGACCGAGTCCTATTTGGGGGCCGGGGCGGCGGATACGCTGCTGACCTACGAGCAGAGCGCCGCCTTCTACGCCGCCGCGACGCCGCCGGGCTGGGTTCGCGGCTACTCCGCCGCCGCCTTCGGCGCCATCGTTCACGCGGAACCGGCCGTGTTCGGAATGGTGAAGGACGTCGCGCTGGCCGAGGGCCGGCGCGTCGGCTACCTCTATGTCACCGACGAGACGATGGACCCGCTGAGCGGCAGCCTTTACACCCGCCTGCCGTCTTACTGGAACGAGGAAGTGGCGGCGGTCGGCGCGGCGGCGCCGGAACCGGGCACGATGGTCCTGATCGCCTCGGGGCTGCTGGCGGTGGCGGGAACGATGCGATTCGGACTCTTGTCGCAGAAGCGGCGTTTTGACCGCGCCGCGGCGCGGGCGTTCGAGCAACCGGCGGCGCTCGCGCCTCAGCGCGTCGCCGCGTTCCGGCAAACGCGCCGAAACTGAGTCGTCGGAGGGCGCGCGTTCCCCTGCGCCGTCTTCGCTTGAGCGCGCGCTTCGCCGGTCCTCTGGAGCGCGATGAAATAAGGTTGCGTCCGCTCACCCTCACCCGGCGGCCTTCGGCCGCTTCCCTCTCCCGGTGGGAGAGGGGCGACCCCCTCCCCCTCGGGGGAGGGGGAAGAGCCTGCGCTCGGGCTTGACCCGAGGGTGGCCCGAAGGGCCGGATGAGGGGCTGCCCACGATTCGATCACAATTCATCTCGCTCTAAAGCAGCCGTCTCTGCCGGTCCTCGGTTTCGCGGCTCGCCTTCCTGAGGCTCTCCGTGTGGCCGAAGGGGACCTGGGGGCGCTTGCCGTCGATGACTTCGGCCGCCGTCAGGATTTGCAGCCGGGGGACCTTGCCCGCGCCGCTGTCGTAGAGGCCGGCGGAGGCGGCTTCCTTCTCCATCTCGCGGGTCGGCGGGTTGAGCGTCAGGAAGACGCCGAGCCTGGCCTCTTCCCGCTCCATCGTTCCCTTGAGGTCGCGGACGTGCCCGGAGCTCGTGCCGCCGCCCTTGACGGAGACGATCCCGAGCTGGGGCTTGTTGTCGGCGTCGCGGAAATGCAGATAGCCGTCGATCCCGCGATCCATGCCCTTCTTGCCGCCCTTGTAGGGCTGGCCGCCGATGGTGGCGACGATCCATTTCTGAAACTCGTGCTTGTCGCACTCGGCGAGGTCGCGCGCGGCTTCTGCGTCCTTGGGCACGCCGTGGACGTCGTAAGCGATGCCGGGAAACGCCTCTTTCAGGCGCCGTTCGATCAGCGCGACGGCGAGGTGCGTGATGTCGATGCCGATCCATTGGCGGTTGAGCTTCTGCGCCGCGTGGACGGTGGTGCCGCAGCCGCAGAAAGGATCGAGGATGACGTCGCCTTCGCTGGAGGACGCTGAGAGAACTCTCTCGAGAAGCGCGGCGGGCTTTTGCGTGGGATATTGCAACCGCTCTTGAGCTTGAGAATTGATTGGATCAATATCTGACCACATGTCCTGCAATGGTACTCCAGGCATCTCATCTAGATATCGTTTGTATTCTGGCATGCCAGTTTTAGTATAAACAAGTCGTCCGTTCGTTTCAAATTCTTCCATTTTCTGCTTGGAGTAAGCCCAGTACCGACCCCTGTAGGGACGAACACCTTTCCATTCGTAAAGTGTATCCCCACCTGGGCGCGCAGCGGTCAGGTTGTCGAGCCGGAATCGTCTCCCCGTGCTAGCCTCGACTTTCGAATAATGGCTCTTTATGTAACTATCATCGTATTGTGTGTAAATGGGATTCCAGGTCCATTCTGAACTTTTTGAATAGAATAGGATCACATCATGAAGTCGCCCATATTGCCGACGCCCTTGCTTTGTATCACTGTGAGCGGCGCTACGCTTCCAAACGAGTTCATTGCGAAAGTTGTTTGGATAAAACACGGAATCCAATAGAATTTTCAAATAATGGCTCGCCGTCGGGTCGCAGTGCAGATACAGCGACCCCGTCGGCTTCAACACGCGATGCAGCTCGATCAGCCGCACCGCCATCATCGCCAGATAGGCCATCATGTCGTTTTCGCCGAGCGCGGAGCGCATCGCCTTGAGCATGATCGCGGCGTCCGAATGCCCCCCGCTCAGCACGTCGTCGAAGGCGCGCTCGGCCGAGTCGTTCCAGTGCCAAGTGTCGTCGAAGGCCTCGATCTGCGCCTGCGACTGCGCCCCGCCCGGCGCGTTGAACAGCACGTTGTAGGAGGCGTTCGAATTGAACGGCGGGTCGAGATAGACGAGGTCGACGCTTTCGTCGGCGATGCTGTCGCGCAGCACCCCGAGGTTGTCGCCGTAGTAGAGCTTGTTGGTCATGCCCCGCGCCGCTCCGAATCGGATCGCCAAAGCGCCATGCTAGCCGCCCGCCGCCCGGAAAAGGGGCGTTGCGCCGATCGTTCATTGTTTGTTCTATAGCTTCCGCCGGTGGAAAGCAACACCGTTCAGGCGGGTTGCGGCGAATCGAGCGGACCCCGGAGGAACGGCGCCGGCGGGCCGGACGTAACGGTTGCGATAAACAGAAATCTATGCTAGTGTCGTTTCGACCAAAAAAAATATCAATATGATCGTGTTTAAAAAACTCCGGAGCGCGCCGGCTTGCCGCCTGAACGATGCCGGCGAGACCGCGTCGCGATGGGCTGCCCGGCGTCGTCCTCAGGTCGACCGCGGCGCCGTTCGGCGGGCGGGTGGGGCCGGCGCTCCCCAACGCGAACGCCCGGGGCCGGGCGCAAGAGGAGCCTCCGAGAACGAAGCGAGATCGATTCCAGCCGCGAAATGAGGCTAAGATACTGTAAACAGGGCGCCGGCGGCATGCGCGAAGCCGGATCTCGAGGCTAAGCCTCTGAATTCAAACGGGCTCACCGGAAAATGCCCGGCAATGTGAGGGTAGCGGGAAGCGTCCAGGGGGAAAGGCGCGGCCGAAAGCAAGCCGGTGGCGGCTTTCCCGGCGATTCGGCGCCCTTCAGGCCCGACGGGTTGCGAGGTCCGACCCGCCCAGGACGGCGGCCGCCTGCCGGCGTCGAGTCCGGGCAGGCCTGCGTTGGAGGCGCGCTGGCGACGTTTCGACCTTCCCGTTCGGCCGCGCCTTTCGCCGCTCGGACGACTGGAGCGTGAGCCGGCTCTGTGCGATAGGAGAACGGACGCCCCGTTCCGCCCGCATCGAAACCCGGAGGGCCCCGTGCCGACGCAACGCGTGACGACACAACAGCTCAAGGCCGCGAGGGCGCTGCTCGGCTGGTCGCAGACCGAGCTGGCGAGCGCGTCCGGTCTGTCCATTCCCACGATCAAACGAATCGAATCGAAGACCGGCGAGCTCGGCGGCCGCGCCGGCACCGCCGCCCGCATCGTCGCCGCGCTGGAAACGGCCGGCGCGCAATTCATTCCCGAAAACGGCGGGGGCGTCGGGGTGCGGCTGCGCGCCGGCCGCGAGCCGGAGACTATCGCGCTGGAAAACCTGAACGCCAGCAATGACGAGTAAAGTCAACGGCCTATTCTGAACGAGTTCGTTCATGCAACTTTGAAGCCGGGTCCAGCGCAATTTTACAACTTTTCGGCTTCAATATTCCCGCGCCTCGGGGTTGACGCCGTTAACGCAATATGATCCTGATAGAACTCATGTTGTCCACAAAAGAACGCATACTCGCCTCCGCGACCAAATTGCTCGATGCGGGCGGCCCGTCCGCCGTGACGTTGAGAGCCGTAGGCGACGCCGCAGGCATCTCGCAGTCGGCGCCCTATCGCCACTTCGCGGACAAGCGCGCGCTGCTCGACGCGATGGTCCGTCAGATCATCGAGCAGATGCGGGCCATGGTCGAGACGGCCAGGAACGAGGCGTCCTCGCCGATCCTGGCGCTCAATCTGGTGGTCGGGCAATATTACCTGTTCGCACGGCGCTATCCGGTGCGTTATCGCCTGCTGCTCGAGGAAAGCCGCATCGAAAGCCCGGTGGGACAGGAGGCGCGCCAGGCGTTCATGACCGTCGCCGGCATCGTGGAGGACGCGCAGCGGTCGGGCGAGCTCCGGGACGGGGATCCGCAGCAGATCGTCGCGCTCATTTTCGGAGCCGTCCACGGCATGGCCGATCTCGAGCAGTTCGGCCTCGTGAAGATCTCCGCCGACCCGGATTACCATTTCTCCCTGCCGAAGCTTCTGGTGGAGATGCTGTCGCGCCCGGTCCAGGCGGCGGTCGCGTAACCGGAGGGGCGGAAACGCCTTCCGCGCGTTCTCGACCGAATCGTCGATTATTTGGCGAGAGCGCGCATCCGCCGGTCGGCGTTTGGCGCAACCCGCCGTCCACGTGAAATCTCACGGCGGCTTTCCTGGAATCGCCGCCGCCGCGTTCGTGGCTTGTCGCCGCAGCCGAACCTACGCCGCCGTTTTCGACAAGCGTCCCTTCTTTTGCGTCTTGCGGATCTGACCAAGTCCGATCTGTTTCGCCAACGCAGACCGTTGCGCGGCGTAGTTGGGCGCGACCATGGGATAGTCGGCAGGCAGGCCCCACCTTTCGCGGTACTGCTCCGGCGTCAGCCCGAGCCCCCGCAGGTGACGCCGCAAAGATTTGAAGCGCTTGCCGTCCTCGAGACAGATCAGATAGTCGGGCGTGATCGACTTGCGGATGGAAACCGCAGGAGTCCTCGCCTCCATCTTCTGCGCCAGACTTTCTTGCGCCGCCGTCCCATCCACACATCGCTTTACCGACCCGTGCACCGCCTCGATCAGGGTCGGCAGTTCGGCGACGGGGACCGAGTTATAGGAAACGAACGCCGCCACCACGCTGGCGGCAAGTTCGATGGGGTCTGAACCG
The DNA here is from genome assembly GCA_903932535.1 of uncultured Hyphomicrobiales bacterium. Lineage (GTDB taxonomy): Bacteria > Pseudomonadota > Alphaproteobacteria > Rhizobiales > Beijerinckiaceae > Roseiarcus. The sequence continues at coordinate 8,694 of CAIZGR010000334.1, forward strand.
CTCATATTCGATTTCTCCGGGCGACTCGAATTACGCACAAATACATTGCGCTCGAGCCGGCTCGACGATAGGGCGCTCAATTCAGAGCAATGTCAATCATGCTAACGCAGTGAAAGTCGCGCCCGTCCCGCCTTTCTGACCGGAAAGTGGATCAAAGTTCGCCGCCTTCGAAGCCGTCGCCCGTAGAAAGCAGACAAACCGGTCCGGCCAAACCTTGCCGGACGTTCCGATGACCAGGAATGGCGCCGCAAGAACCCCGTGAACCTGCCGACAAGCGCGCCCTCCATGCGTCGAGGCTGCTGTTCGTCGCCCGACGGACAACGGCGCCCCTCTCCCGCGGCGGCTGGTCGCGCATCTGCTGCGCTACGGAGACGGGCCGCGCCGATTTGGGTGGGAAGCGACGCCTGTCGCAGCTCGAACGCCGGGCGCCCGTCTTGAGGCGGCTATGTCCACTTGAAATCATCGTCGTGAGTGGTGCCCCTAGCCGGAATCGAACCAGCACTCCTTGCGGAATCCGATTTTGAGTCGGACGCGTCTACCAGTTCCGCCATAGGGGCCCGCGCCGAGGCGGACGAGCGCGATATAAACCGCCCGACGGCGCAGGGTCAACGCCCGCCATCGCTTCGAACGGCCGCCGCCGGCCGCGTGGACAGGACGGCGCGAAACACGTAAAGGTCCGGCGGTCGCAGAGATCCCTCGATGCTCGACACGCTCTATGCCCGCGTCAAAGCGCTCGCGCACAGCCCGCACGCCGAAGCGTCGCTGGCCGCGGTGGCGTTCGCGGAAAGTTCTTTCTTTCCGATTCCCCCCGACATTCTGCTCGCGCCGATGGCGCTCGCCTATCCGCAGCGCGCGTGGCGCTTCGCGCTGGTGGCGACGGTCGCCTCCGTGTTCGGCGGCATGCTCGGCTACGCGATCGGCGCGCTCCTCTACGACACGGTCGGCCAGTGGCTCGTCAATCTCTACGGCTACGGCGCCAAGATGGACGCGCTGAAGGCGACCTACGCCCAGTGGGGCTGGCTCGTGATCCTGGTCAAGGGCGTGACGCCGATCCCCTACAAGCTCGTGACGATCACGAGCGGCCTGCTCGGCTACAGTTTCCCGCTGTTCGTCGCGCTTTCCGTCGTCACCCGCGGGGCGCGCTTCTTTCTGGTGGCCGGGGCGCTCCACTGGTTCGGCGAGCCGGTGCGCAATGCGATGGAGCGCAATTTCGCGGCCGTGCTCGGCGGCTTCGCGGCGCTGGTGATCGCAGGTTTCGTCATCGCGATCAAAGTCTTCTGATGGACCGGATCGCGGTCGTCCTGCCGCCCTCGCAGGCCGGGCGCGCGCTTTGGATTCTCGCGGGGGCGCTCGCGACGCTGGCGGCGGCGTGGACGTTCGAGGCCTCGGGCTTCGCGCCCTGCGAGCTATGCCTCACCGAGCGCTGGGCCTTCTACGCCGGCGCGCCGCTCGCCGCGCTCGCCGCCTTTTGCGCCGTCCGGTCCCTCCATGGCGCGGCGCGCGGGCTCTTCGTTCTGCTGGCGATCGTCTTTCTCGCCAATGCCGGCCTCGCTTTCTACCACGCCGGCGTCGAGCAGCACTGGTGGGCGGGACCGACCGCCTGCACGGGCTCGTTCTCCGGCCCCGTCGACGTCGACGATCTGATGAAGGCGCTGAACGCCGCCCGGGTGGTCAATTGCGACGAGGTCCGCCTGCGCATCCTCGGCCTTTCGCTGGCCGGCTGGGACGTCGTCGCGAGCGCGGCGCTGGCGATCTACGCGGCGCTCGCAGCCCGGCTCGGGCGCTGACCGCCGTTCAGCCGCGCCGCGGCGCGCGAGTCGATCGCGTCCGCTCCGGCGCTCCGGCCGCAGCGAGCATCTTGCGATATTCCTCGCGTTTCTCGTGGATCGAGGCGATCACATAGCCCATCGGCACGCCGATGTCGACCAGCGTCGCCTCGGCCAGTTGCAGGCTCGCCTCGATCGTTTCCGGGACCGCGTCGGTGACGCCCAGATCATAGAGCGTGTGGGCGTGGTCGGCGTCGCGGGCGCGGGCGACGAGGGTCACGTCGGCCCTGAGCTTGCGGGTCGTTTCGACCACGGCCTCGTTGGCGCGGGGCGAATCCATGGTCACGACGACCGCGCGCGCGGTCTCGACGCCGCAGCGGCGCAGGTAGTCGGCGCGCGAGGCGTCGCCGTAGTAGACGGGCTTGCCGGCCTCGCGCGCGCGCGCCACGACCTGCGGGTCGGAGTCGACGGCGAAGAACGGAATCGCGTGCATGTCGAGCATGTCGCCGATCAGCGCGCCGACCCGGCCGTAGCCGACGAGGATGACGCGCGGGGCGTCGCCCCCGGGCGGCGTCTCCTCGGGCGGCGCGTCGGCCCGCCGTTTCATGAGCGGGTCGATCAGCGCGCCGATTCGCGCGAGCGCAGGGATGGCCAGCATCGACATCGCGACCGACGACACCAGCGTGGTCGCGAGCGCCCGGTCGACGAGTCCGCCCGCGAGCGCCGCGCCGATCATCACGAAGCCGAACTCGCCGCCGGGCCCGAGCAGGAGCGCCATTTCCGCGCTCACCCGCGCCGGCAGGCGGAAGGCGCGCGCCAGACCGAACAGCACCGCCGCCTTGACTGCGACGAGGGCCGCCGCGAGACCGAAAATGAGCCCGGGCCTCGCCGCGATCAGCGCCGGATTGATCCCGGCGCCGACCGAGACGAAATAGAGCCCGAGCAGCAGGCCCTTGAACGGCTCGATCGTCACCTCGATCTCGCGGCGGTATTCGGTCTCGGCGAGGAGGAGGCCCGCCACGAAAGCGCCGAGCGCCATCGACAGGTGGCTCGCCGCCGCGAGCAGGCCGTCGCCGAGCACGATCAGGAGACAGGCCGCCATGAAGAACTCGGGGCTGCGCGTCTCGGCGACGAAATGGAAGAAGGGCCTGAGCGCCAGCCGCCCGAAGACGATCAGCGCCGCCAGCGCCGCCGCCGCCGGGAGCAACGTCTCGGCGAGCTGAACGCCCAGTCCGCGCTCGCCCCCACCCCCGGTCGCCAGCGCGCCGACCATGACGAGCAGCGGCGCGACCGCGATATCCTGGAAGAGGAGCACGGCGAAGCTCGCGCGCCCCACGGGAGCCGCGAGCCGCTTGCCCTCGATGAGCACGGGGATGACGATCGCCGTCGACGACACGCTGAGGGCCGCCGCGACCACCAGGGCCGACGCAGGGGCGAGGCCGGCGGCCCAGGCCAGCGCCGTCAGCACGAGCGTCGTCGCCACCACCTGCCCGAGCCCGAGGCCGAACACGAGCCTCCGCATGCGCCGGATGCGCTCGAACGACAGCTCGAGGCCCATGGTGAAGAGGAGCGCCACGACGCCGAAAGCGGCGATCCTGTCGATCGTCTCGACATTGCCGATCGCGAACGCGTCGAGCCACGCCGCCTTGCCGCGGAGCGCGCCGAGCCCGTACGGCCCCAGCGCCACACCCGCGAGCAGGTAGCCGAGCACCGGGCTGACGCGCAGACGGAAGAACAGCGGCGCGACGACGCCCGCCGTCGCGAGGAACAGCAAAGCCTCCTTGTAGAGCGAGAGGTCGAGAGTGTCGTTCAAGCGCGCCGCCGTTCGTGCATCGGCGCGAGCTTAGTCGATTCGAGCGCCGGCGCGAGAGTGGGAAAGGCGAAGGCCGTCGATTGTCATGCCCGCGCAAGCGGGTGTCCAGCCGCGCCGGCGCCGCTTCCCGAGCCTTTCCGGGAACGGCGCGTGTGCGCCCGGGGGTGACAGCGTCGGCACGCGCCTCGCGAGGCGGCGCTGCAATATGCTATGCCGGGTTCCCGTTTCTCGAAGACCGAAGGAGCCGCCGATGGCGCAGTATTCCCGCGACGCCGAATCCGCCGCGATCATGGCGCTCGCGCCGGTCATTCCTGTGCTGACGGTCCACAGCGTCGAGGACGGACTGGGGCAGGCGAGGGCGCTCGCGGCGGGCGGGCTTCTGGCGATCGAAGTCACGCTGCGCACCCCGAGCGCGCTCGCCGCCATCGCGGCGATCGCGAAGGCGGTTCCGCATGCGGTCGTCGGCGCCGGCACGATCACCACGCCGGGGCAGATCGGCGAAGCGGTCGCTGCGGGGGCGCGCTTTCTGGTGAGCCCCGGCGCGACGCGGGCGCTCGCCGAAGCCGCCGCCGCCGCGCCGGTTCCGTTCCTGCCGGGCTGCGCCACCGCCTCGGAAGCCATGGCGTTGCGCGAGTTCGGCTTTCGCGCGCTGAAGCTGTTTCCGGCGGAGGCGGTCGGGGGCGCGAAGCTGCTGGCCTCGCTGGCCGCGCCGCTCGCGGACCTGCGCTTCTGCCCGACCGGCGGCATCGATCTCGCCAAGGCCCGGGATTATCTCGCGCTGCCCAACGTCGCCTGCGTCGGCGGCTCGTGGATGCTGCCGAAGGAGGCGCTGGCGAAGGGCGATTATGCGACGGTGGAAAGGCTCGCCCGCGAGGCGGCGAGGCTGAAGCGGGGAGGCGGGTGAGGCGCAACCGCCCGAAACGAACCCGGAAACCACGCTCGCCGTCAGAAGGCGTTGCGGTCGTGGTAGGTCTGAAGGAACTGCCGCACCCGCGGCTCCGCGCTCTCGTGGAAAACCCGCCGCGGCGCGCCCTCGTCGACGATGCGCCCGCCGTCGATGAAGGCGATGCGGTTGGCGACATGGGCGGCGAAGCCCATTTCGTGGGTGACGATCAGCATCGTCATGCCGTCGGCCGCGAGCGCGCGGATCACTTCCAGCACTTCGCCGACGAGCTCCGGATCGAGGGCGGAGGTCGGCTCGTCGAACAGCATGAGGCGCGGCTGCATGGCGAGCGCGCGCGCGATGGCGACGCGCTGCTGCTGCCCGCCGGAGAGGCGCTGCGGATGGGCGTGGGCCTTTTCGGCGAGCCCGACGCGCGCGAGCATGGCGGCCGCCCGGCCGGTCGCCTCGTCCTTCTTCAGGCCGCGCACGCGCACGAGCGGCTCGACGACGTTCTGGAGCGCGGTCATGTGCGGCCAGAGGTTGAAGTGCTGGAACACCATGCCGATCTCGCGGCGCATCTCGCGCAACCGCCGCGGCGCCATGAGGCGGCGCTCGCCTTCCTTGTCGAGGTCCCAGCCGATCAGCTCGCCCTCGATCCGCACCTCGCCCTCGTCGTAGGATTCGAGGAAGTTGACGCATCTGAGCAGCGTGCTCTTGCCCGATCCGCTCGGGCCGATCAGGCAGACGACCTCGGAGCGCTGGACCTCGAGGTCGACGCCGCGAAGCACCTGATGCGCGCCGAAGCTCTTGCCGACGGCCCGCATGGCGATCATCGGATGGGTCATGGCCGGCTCGCGAGGAAGGCGGTCGCCCGGTCCTCGACCCGCCGCCCGAGGCGCGAGACGACTTCGACAAGGCACCAATAGAAGACGGCCATCGCGAAGATGGCGTCGAAGGCGGTGAACGTCTCGGCGGCCATGGTCTGCATCTGGTACATGAGCTCGGGCACCGTGATGATCGAGAGCACCACCGTCTCCTTCGACATCACGATCAGCGTGTTGACGATCGGCGGCGCCGCCGCGACCAGCGCGATCGGCAGGCGGACGCGGGCGAGGATGTCGCCCGGCGCCATGCCGACGCTCATCGCCGCCTCGATCAGCCCGCGCGGAACGGCGGCGAAGCCGGCGCGAAAGATCTCCGAGAAATAGGCAGACGAATAGAGCCCGAGGCCGACGACGCCGGCGGCGGTTGCGCTGAGCTTCAGCCCGATGCTCGGACCTCCGGCGTAGAGGATGAAGAGCTGCATCAGGAACGGCGTGCCGCGCAGGATCTCGACATAGACGCGCAGCAGCCCCTTCAGCGCCCGGCTCGGCGCGCCGGCGCCGAGGGCGACCGCAAAGCCGATCGCGAGCCCGAGCGCCGAGCCGGCGGCCCAGCAGGCGATGGTGACGCCGAAGCCGCCAAGGAGCGCCGGCGCATAGCGGAGGAGGACGTCGCCGTTCATCGCGCCCCGATTCCCGCGCGGCGCTCGGCGAGCCCGCCGAGGCCCGCGAGCGACAGGTTGATCGCCAGATAGAAGAGGCCGCCCGCGACATAAGCCTCGAGCGGGCGATAGGTCATCGCGGCGATGTTCATGCTGACCCGCGTGAGTTCGGCGATTCCGACCACCGAGACCAGCGACGACGCCTTGATGAGAAGAATGAACTCGTTGATCATCGGCGGGATGGATATGCGCAGCGCCTGCGGCAGCAGGATCAGCCGCCAGCGGTCGAACGCCGCGTAGCCGAGGGCCGTCGCCGCTTCGCCCTGTCCGCGCGGGACCGCGTTCAGCGCGCCGCGCAGGATTTCGGCCTGATAGGCGCCCGACGACAGCCTCAGTCCGCCGATCGCGGCCACGAGGGCGGGAACGTCGAGGCCGAGGGTGGCGAGGAAATAGTAGAGAAACAGGAGCAGGACCAGGAGCGGCACGCCGCGGAACACGCTGACATAGGCGCCGCCGAGCCGTTCGAGCCAGCGCCTGCCGGACAGGCGCGCGACGCAGACCAGCGTCCCGAGCACGAAGCCGAGCGCGATGCCGGCAAGCGAAAGCGCCAGCGTCACGCCCGCCGCCTGCGTCAGATAGCCGAACGAATGGAAGAGGACTGAAAATCGCATGCGCGCGGGCTCGGCGTCGCGTGAAGGCGTTCGCTCCTCGCGCGCCGGCAGCGTCTCAGACGCAGCCGGACGGTACGAACGCCAAGGGACCGTTGGCTTCCGGCGCCGTCAGAAGTTCGGTTCCGGCACGGTCCTGGGCAGATCGGTCGACTGGCCGAACCAGGTCTTCTGGATCTTCGCCATCGCGCCGTCGCCGTCGAGCTTGACGATCGCGGCGTTGACCGCGTCGATCAGCGACCGGTCGTCGGGGCGGGCGACCCAGGAGAAATAGGTCGGCTGGCCGAAGGGGGGCGTGACGACGGCGAAGCTTTCCGGCCGCTGCGCGGCCGCATAGGCGAGGTTCGGCAGCGAATTGACGGAGGCGTCGATCCGGCCCGCCGCGAGATCGGCGTAGGACTGGTTGTTGTCGACGTATTCCTTGACCTCGACGGGCTTCGGCAGCTTGGCGGCGAACGCCTTGAGCTGCGCGACCTGAGCCGTCCCCTTCTGACCGCCGACAATCTTGCCGGAGATGTCCTCGGGCTTGGCGATGCTCTTGTCGTCGGCGCGCTTCATCAATGCGGCGGTCGCGTCGGCGATCGGCACGGAGAAGGCGTAGTGCTTCAGGCGTTCCTTGGTGATCGTCACCGGCGCGATGACGAGGTCGAACTTCTTGGCTTCGAGGCCGGGAAGCACGCTCGTCCAGGGCAGGTCGAGATAGGAGACCTTGACGCCGAGCTCCTTCGCCACGGCGTCGATCAGCTCGCGGTCGACCCCCTTGTAGACGCCGTTGTCGGAGATGTCGAAGGGCGGGAACTGCATCTCGGTCGCGACGACGAGCTCGCCGCGCTTCCTGACGTCGGCGAGCGTGTCGGCGGCCGCCGCGCGCAAGCCGAGGCCCGTCGACGCGAGCCCCGCGAGGCTCCATTGCAGCGCCGTGCGCCGGGAGACGCGGAAGCCCTCGAAGTCCTGCATGCTGATCCCTCCTGATCGAACCGGCCGCGGCCCTTCGGCCCGGAACCGCCAGTGTTCGGCCGATATGCACATGCCTATTCGGCGACCGAGTCAAGGCGGGC
>CAIZGR010000335.1 GCA_903932535.1 uncultured Hyphomicrobiales bacterium
AGGACCTCTACGAAATCGGTCAGGTACCGCCGCTCGGCCATGTGCCAAGCAAGATGTATGCCTGGGCGATCCGCAAGGAGCGCCACGGGCCGCCGGAACAGGCCATGCAGATCGAGGTCGTGCCGACCTGGACGCTCGACAGCCACGACGTCCTCGTCCTCGTGATGGCGGCGGGCGTCAACTACAACGGGGTGTGGGCGGCGCTCGGCGAGCCGGTCTCGACGCTCGACGTGCACAAGAATCCCTATCACATCGCCGGCTCCGACGCCTCGGGCATCGTCTGGGCGGTCGGGTCCAAGGTCAAGCGGTGGAAGGTCGGCGACGAGGTCGTCGTCCACTGCAACCAGGACGACGGCGACGACGAGGAATGCAACGGCGGCGACCCGATGTTCTCGGCCTCCCAGCGCATCTGGGGCTACGAGACCCCGGACGGCTCGTTCGCCCAGTTCTGCCGCGTGCAGGACCGCCAGTTGATGGAGCGGCCGAAGCATCTGACCTGGGAGGAGTCGGCGTCGTACACGCTGACGCTCGCGACCGCCTACCGCATGTTGTTCGGCCATGAGCCGCATCGGCTGCGGCCGAGCGACAACGTGCTCGTTTGGGGCGCGTCCGGGGGCCTCGGCGTGTTCGGCATCCAGCTCTGCGCCGCCGCCGGCGCCAACGCCATCGGCGTCATCTCGGACGAGAGCAAGCGCGAATACGTGATGTCGCTCGGCGCCAAGGGCGTGATCAACCGCAAGAACTTCAACTGCTGGGGCCAACTGCCCAAGGTGAACACGCCCGAATACAGCGCCTACATGGCGGAGGCCCGCAAGTTCGGCAAGGCGATCTGGGACATCACCGGCAAGAAGGACGTCGACGTGGTGTTCGAGCACCCCGGCGAGGCGACCTTTCCGACCTCCTGCTTCGTCGTCAAGCGCGGCGGCATGGTCGTGTTCTGCGCCGGCACCAGCGGCTTCAACATCACCTTCGACGCCCGTTTCGTCTGGATGCGGCAGAAGCGCATTCAGGGCTCGCACTTCGCCAACCTCAAGCAGGCGTCGGCAGCCAACAAGTTCGTCCTCGACCGGCGCATCGACCCCTGCATGTCGGAAGTGTTCCCCTGGTCCGAGATTCCGCTCGCCCACACCAAGATGTGGAAAAACCTGCACGCGCCGGGCAACATGGCGGTGCTGGTCAACGCGACGACCACCGGCCTGCGCAGTTTCGAGGACGTGCTCGAAGCCAGCCGGAAGTAGCGAGGCCCGCCGCGCGCCCCGCATGCGCGCGCCGATTGCCATCGACACCCCGAGCCGGTAAAGCGGCTTTGCGCGTCCGAACCGGGCGCGCGACTTTGTATCCTTCGGTCCGCCGGGGTCAGCCGCGCCGCGCGCTCGGCGCCGGAGCGTCCGCGAGGCCCGACGACGGGGGGGACCATGGCCGCGAACGACGACAGAGAGCGCCTGAAACGCGAGGCCGCCCGAAAGGCGCTCGAGCTCGTCGAGCCGGGGATGCGGCTCGGGCTCGGCACCGGCTCGACGGCGCGCCATTTCGTCGACCTCCTGGGCGAGAAGGTCGCGGCCGGGTTCTCGGTGCGCTGCGTCGCCACGTCGGAGGCGACGCTGGCGCAGGCGAACGGCCTCGGCATCCCGATGACGACGCTCGACGATATGCCGGAGCTCGACCTGACGGTCGACGGAGCCGACGAAGTCGATCCGGAGCTACGGCTCATCAAGGGCGGCGGGGGCGCGCTCCTGCGCGAGAAGATCGTCGCGGCCGCCTCGCGCAGCATGGCGGTGATCGTCGACGCTTCCAAGGTCGTGCCGCGGCTCGGCGCCTTTCCGCTGCCGGTCGAGGTCGTTCCCTTCGGCCTCGCCGCGACCCGCCGCCATATGGAAGCCGTCCTCGCAGGGCTCGGCCTCGGCGGCCGTCCGGTCCGCCTCCGGGGCGGAGAGGCGCCGTTCGTCACCGACGGCGGCCACTTCATTCTCGATTGCAGCCTCGGCGCCATTCCCGACCCGGAGCGCCTTGCGGCGGCGCTGTCGGCGATCCCGGGCGTCGTGGACCACGGTCTCTTCATCGGTTACGCCCGCGTGGCCTTCGTCGCCAGCGCCGACGCGGTCGAGACGCGCCGCCGGTCGTGATTTCGCAAAGGAATACCTGCATGTTTGCCAGACGAACCCTCGCCGGCCTCCTCCTCGGAGCCGCGGTTCTCGTGGGCCCGGCGGCATACGCCGGAGATCCGGCGCCTGCGGTTCCTCCGCCGCCGTCGCCGGCCGCGATCGCCGCCGCGGACCAGCTCCTGATCGCGATGGGCGTCAAGGAAAATATCGCCAAGACGGTGCCGGCGATGATGGTCGAGTTCGAGCAGAACGTCGCGACGACGCGCCCCGAGATTCGCCAAAGCCTGAGGGAGACCCTCGGCGCGATCAAGCCGGAATTCGACACGTCTGCGCAGCAGACCTACGGGAAAGTCGAGGCGCTGCTCGCGCTCTCCATGTCCGAGAAGGAGCTGGTGGACGTCGCCGCGTTCTTCAACAGCCCGACCGGCAAGAAATATCTCGCGATCCAGCCTCTCTTCTTCGAGCATCTGCAGGACGTGATCGGACCGTGGCGGCTGGAGCTCTCCACCGACATCGTGACGAAGGCGCGCGAGGCGATGAAGAAGAAGGGCGTCGACTTCTAGGCGAGGCCCTTCTTCCGGAGCGGCGGCGTCGCGCCGCCCCAGGCGCGCGAGACGCGCGCCCTCCAATTCAACCAAAGGCCTCGTCACATGGCTTTCGACGTCGACTTCTTCGTCATCGGCGCGGGCTCGGGCGGCGTGCGGGCGGCGCGCATCGCCGCGGGCCACGGCGCGAGAACGATCGTCGCCGAGGAGAGCCGGATCGGCGGGACCTGCGTCGTCCGCGGCTGCGTTCCCAAGAAGCTCTACGTCTACGCCAGCCGATTCGCCGACGAATTCGCCGATGCGGCCGGATTCGGCTGGACCGTCGGCGAGACCGCTTTCGACTGGCCGAGCCTCGTCGCCGCCAAGGAGAAGGAGATCACCCGCCTATCGGCCGCCTATCGCGCCAATCTCGCAGCCTCGGGCGCGGAATTCGTGGAGGAGCGGGCGACTCTCGCCGCCCCCCAGCGCGTGCGGCTCGCGAGCGGGCGCGAAATCTCGGCGCGGCACGTTCTCGTCGCGACCGGCGCGCGGCCGACGCTTCAGCCGGGCTTCGAAGGGCTCGAGCACGCGATCACCTCCGACGAGATCTTCGACCTGCCGGTCTTTCCGCAGCGGCTTCTCGTGGTCGGCGGCGGCTACATCGCGGTGGAATTCGCGTCGCTGATGCGGCGGCTGGGCGCCGAAGTGACGCAGGTCATGCGCGGGACGAACGTGCTGCGCGGCTTCGACGACGACATGCGCGCGGGCGTGCGCGACGCGATGGTCCGAGCGGGCGTCGCGTTCCGCTTCGGCTGCCTGCCGGCGCGAATCGAAAGGCGCGCCGGCGGGACGCGCCGCGTCGCGCTCTCCGACGGGACGGCCGTCGACGTCGACCAGGTCCTCGTCGCGACGGGGCGCCACCCCTACACGAACGGGCTCGGCCTCGAGGCGGCGGGCGTCGCGCTCACCCCGCACGGGGCGATCCTGGTGGACGAAGGCCTCACCAGCAACGTCCCCTGGCTCCATGCGGTCGGCGACGTGACCGATCACGTCAACCTGACCCCGGTCGCGATCCGCGAGGGGCATGCGCTCGCCGACCGGCTGTTCGGCGCGGGGCCGCGGCCGATCCGCTACGACACGATCGCGAGCGTGGTGTTCGGCACGCCCGAACTCGGCGCGGTCGGGCTGACCGAGGCGGAGGCGGCGGTGCGGCTCGAGAAATTCGACGTCTACGAGGCCAATTTCCGGCCGATGAAGGCGACGCTGTCGGGCAGCGGCGAGCGGGCGATCATGAAGCTGATCGTCGAGGGAAAGTCCCAGAAGGTGCTCGGCGCGCACATTCTCTGCGCGGACGCGGGCGAGATGATCCAGCTCGTGGCGGTCGCGATGACGCTCGGCGCGACCAAGGCGGACTTCGACGCCACGATGGCCGTGCATCCGACCGCGGCCGAGGAGCTGGTGACGATGCGCGCGCCCTCCCGCCGCTTCGACGGCGGCGAATGGATGGCGTGAGGCCGGCGCGGCCTGCCGCATCGCCTGCGCGCTCGCCCGGCATGCCCCTCGTCCCCGCGAGACGCCGGGCCTGAGCCGCGAAGGGCCGAGTGGACCTGCCGCGCGACCCCAGCTCAATAGATCTCGCTATCGTCACGCCCCCCGCCACGCGGCCGTCGAACGCTCGCGTCATCGGGCGCCCGACCCGCGCGGGCGGTTGAAAACGGCGGCGATCCGCTTCCGCGAGGGCCGCCGGACGATCGCCCGCCACGAAGAGCGCAAGCCGCTTCCGATCTTAACTTTTCCTCAACCTATCGGCTCCAAACATGGTTAACGAAGCGCCAATGGATCCGCATGATGAACGCGCATGTTAGTCCCCAACAATCCTTGAATTTCCGCGGCCGGTCTCTGCTGGCCTTCGTCCTCGAGCCGAGCCTGCCCCTGGAAGGATGGTTCGCCGCGCTCGACGCTTGGCTCGTCCGCTCGCCGACCTTCTTCGCCGCCAAGCCCGTCATCCTCGAGATGGCCGGGGTCGAGATCGAGCTCAAGGCGTACCGCGACCTGCTCGGCGCCCTCGCGCGACGCCACATCCGGGTGATGGGCGTCGAGAACGCGAGCCGGTCGCTGGTCGGGCCGCATCTGCCGCCGGTCGTCTCGGGAGGCCGCGCGGTGAGCGCGTCGGCGCTCGGCGAGGCCGAAGGCGAGACGGCGCCTGCGGCCACAGCCACAGCCACGGCCGCCGCCGCGCCGCCGAAAGCCGCGCCGGCCGAGTCGCTGTACATCGACGGCAATCTGCGCTCCGGGCAGTCGATCATGCATCCCGAAGGCGACGTGACGGTGGTCGGCCGGGTCGCTTCGGGCGCCGAGATCGTCGCGGGCGGGTCCGTCCACGTCTACGGCGCGTTGCAGGGGCGGGTCATCGCGGGCATCTCGGGCTCGCCGGACGCACGCATCTTCTGCCGCGAGGCGCGCGCGGAACTTCTGTGCATCGGCGGCGTGTACATCACCGCCGAGAGCATGGACCAGACATACGAAGGCCGGAGCCTAGAGGTCCGGCTGGAGGGCGACGAGCTCAAGCTCCGCGCCCTGGACTGAGTTTGCGAAAGGATCGAGCGCATGAGCAAGGTGATCGTCGTTACATCCGGAAAAGGCGGGGTCGGCAAGACCACGTCGACCGCCTCGATCGGCGCGGCCCTGGCGCAGGCCGGCCAGAAGGTCTGCGTCGTCGATTTCGACGTGGGGTTGCGCAACCTCGACCTCGTGCTCGGGGCGGAGCGCCGGGTCGTCTACGACTTCATCAACGTCGCCCAGGGCGACGCCAAGCTGGGGCAGGCGCTGATCCGCGACAAGCGGGTCGACACGCTGCACCTGCTCGCCGCCTCGCAGACCCGCGACAAGGACGCGCTCACCGACGAGGGCGTCGAGCGGGTGATCGGCGAGCTCCGGCAGACCTTCGACTGGGTCCTGTGCGACAGCCCGGCCGGCATCGAGCGCGGCGCGTTGCTTGCGATGCGCTTCGCCGACGAGGCGATCGTGGTCACCAACCCCGAAGTCTCCTCGGTGCGCGACTCCGACCGCATCATCGGCCTGCTCGACGCCAAGACCCGCCGGGCCGAAGCCGGCGAGCGCATGGAGAAGCGCCTGCTGCTCACCCGCTTCGATGCGGCGCGCTCGAGCCGCGGCGAGATGCTGAGCGTCGCCGACGTGCTCGACATTCTCTCGATCCCGCTCCTCGGCATCGTCCCCGAAGACCAGGAGGTCTTGCGGGCCTCGAACCTCGGCGCGCCGATCACGATCAACGGCTCGGCGAGCCCCGCCGCCCGCGCCTATCGCGACGCCTCGCGCCGGCTCATCGGCGAGACGGTCCCGATGTCGCCCCCGGACGAGAAGAAGACCCTCTTGAACCGCCTGTTCAGCCGGAGGGCCGCATGAGCCTCTTCAGTTTCCTGAAAGCCCGGGGCACGGCGCCGGTGGCGCGGGAGCGCCTCCAGATCCTGCTGTCGCACGAGCGGGCGGCCATGGGCCCGCGCGACCTCGTCGCGATCCTGCGCGACGAGTTGCTCGCGACGATCGGGCGCCATGTCGACATCGACCCCGACAAGGTCACGGTGAAGATGGACCGCGCCACGGGATTCTCGACGCTCGAGATCGACGTGGAAATTCCTTGCGACAAGGTCGCCGTCTCGGCTCTTCGTAACGCCGTTTCGCAGCGGGCGACGGCGGCGTGAGGCTGTCGCCGCGATCGTCGATCGGATCGCGGCCGGCGCGGTCGACGACCGCGTCTACAGGCGCTCGAAGAGCCCGACGAGCGTCGTCTCGGCGAGGACGTGCTTGCGCGCCTCCCGCTCGACGTCGCTGCAATGGGCGCCGTTGTGGACGCTGAGCCGCTCGACCGAGAGCGCGAGCAGGCTGAAGCGATAGTGATGCGCGCCGTCCTTGGGCGGCGGGCAGGGCCCGCCGTACCCGACCCGCCCGAAGTCGTTGATCGCCTGCTTCGGAGGCTCGCGCCCCGAAGCGCGGCCGGCGCCGCGGGCGAGACGCGACCAGCCGCGAGGAATGTCGTAGGCCGCCCAATGCCGCCAGACGCCGTTCGGCGCGTCCGGATCGTTGCAGAGGACGACGAAGCTCCGCGTCGCGGCCGGCGCGTCGATCCACGCCAGCGCGGGCGAAGCGTCCTCGCCTTCGCAGGTGCAGACGCTCGGGATACGGCCGTCATCGGAAAAGTCGGTCGAGGTGAGGCGCAACGCGTATCCTCCTTTTCTTGTTCTTTTCGATTCGACTTCCAGATGTCGCATCATGAGAGGAGTCGGCATCCCGTCAAGGTTTGTCTCCCTCGCAGGGATTGACCCACCGAAGGCCAGGGAAGCGGGCGAAATCGGCGTCGGTCGAATAGAGCACGTAACCCCGCTCCACCGCCGGCACGGCAAGGTGGGCGCCGGCCGTCAGATTGCTCGCCGCCCCGAGACGCTCCAGTTCCGCGCGCAACCTCGCGAAGTGGGAGTCGGAGGGTTGCGCGACATGGACATGCGGCAACGCCAGCCGCTGCCCGAGCCTTTCCAGGATGTCCGAGACGGCGAGAGGACGCTCGACAATCCTGCGGTTCGTGGTGATTCGCACGAATCCGAGCATCGCGGCCCAAGCCAAACCGGCGCCCTCGGTTCCCGACAGACAGGCGTCCCACCATCGCCGGGCCGCTTGGTGAGCCGGCGAGTCCGCGTTGCGCGCATGAACGAGAACGTTGACGCCGGGCAGGATCATGCTTTGTCAGCGAAGGCCTCCGCCTCCAGTTCGTCGGCGAGTTGGCCGGGCTTGTCGAGATCGACTCCCGGTCTGAACCCGAACGAATGGGGAATTGTCTTCGGCGCCGGATGGCCTCGCTCCGCCGCTTCGCCGAGCCCGGCCCGGATGGTTCGATTGACGATCTCACGGAACGGAACGCCAAGCTCGCGCGCTCGCGCCTTCAGGAGTCCCGCCAAGTCGTCGTCGAGCGTCAGGGTCGTCCTCATGACCCACATTCTGATGCGCGCGGGTTTGACGTCAAGGCGTCAATCAGCGCCGCAGGCGCGCGGGCGCCCTATTTCCGGCCGTCGCGCGCGCATCGGCTGGAGGTGTATTCTCGCGGCATGAGGTGGCCGACGATATCCCGAGATCCGGAAGTGATGGGCGGCGACGCGGTATTCCACGGAACGCGGGTCCTGGTGCAGACCTTGCTCGACTATCTGGAGGGGGGCGAAACAATCGACGATTTTCTCGAGGGCTTCCTGTCGGTCACGCGCGAGCAGGTCATCGCTTTCCTGGAAGAAGCGAAGGAACGGGCGGTCGAAGCGGCCTCGTGACGCCGCAGCTTATCGCGGCCGTGGAATCTGCGCGGCCCGGCTCTCGCAAAGTCGCCAAAGCCGATCGAGGGATCGACGCTTCTCAGACGCTCCGCCGCGTGCTTGTATCGGGCCGGCGAATTAGCCTTCGAGACCGTGGGCCGAAATGAAGATCAAGGTCGTCGCGCACGAAGCGGAGGAAGGCGGATTCTGGGCCGAAGTTCCTGCGATTCCGGGATGCGCTACGCAGGGCGAAAACATGGAAGAACTGTTGCGCAATCTCCACGACGCGATCGAAGGCTGCCTCCCGGTCGATGTCGCCGAGCCCCAACCGGACGATAAAAGCCTAATTCTGGAAATCGCCGTGTGACGACGCTTTCCGGCCGTGACTTTGGGCGGCTTGTCGAGAGGCGCGGCTGGCGACTCTTGCGGGTGAGCGGCAGCCATCATGTCTAAGGCAAGCATGGCGCCGTTGCGCGATTTTCGATCCCGACACACGCGAATCGCCCGCTGAAGGTCGGTTAGCTGCGGTATTTGGCGAAACTCGCCGAAATCCCGGATGAGGAATTGGAATAGCTCGCTTGACGCTTCCTTCCGCGATTCCGACAAGAGCCCCCTCACACCGTCATTCGCGCGCGCACCTCCCCCTCGTCCATCTCCGCGCGCGCGCCCGAAAGCACGATCGCGCCGCGGTCCATCACCGCATAATCGTCGCATATGTCGCGCGCCCATTCGAAATACTGCTCGACGACCAGAATCGCCATGCCGCCCTTGCGCCTGAGGTGCACGAGCGCCCGGCCGATGTCCTTGATGATCGAGGGCTGGATGCCCTCGGTCGGCTCGTCGAGGATGAGGAGCTTGGGCTTCGTCACCAGCGCCCGGGCGATGGCGAGCTGCTGCTGCTGGCCGCCGGAGAGATCGCCGCCGCGCCGCCCGAGCATGTCTGCGAGCACCGGGAAGAGCGCGAAGAGCTCGTCGTCGATGACGCGCTCGGCGCGCTTGAGCGCAGAGAACCCGGTCATCAGGTTCTCGCGGACGGTCAGCAGCGGAAAGATCTCGCGGCCCTGCGGCACGTAGCCGAAGCCCGCCTTGGCGCGCAGATGGCTCGGCAGCCGGGTCATGTCGTCGTCGTTCCAGCGGATCGCGCCGGAGGCGACCATGTGCTGGCCGACGATGGCGCGCAGAAGCGACGACTTGCCGACGCCGTTGCGGCCGAGCACGGTGAGGATGCGCCCGGCGCGCGCCTCGAGCGACACCGAGCGCAGGGCTTGCGCCGCGCCGTAGAAGAGGTCGATGCGGTCGACGGTCAGCATGGTTTCACCGCCCCAGATAGACTTCGATCACGCGCGGGTCGGCGCTGACCTGATCGAGCGAGCCGTCGGCCAGCACCGCGCCTTCGTGCAGCACCGTCACCTTGACGCCCAGCTCGCGCACGAAGGTCATGTCGTGCTCGACCACCACGACCGAATGGTCGCGCGCGATCTCCCGCAAGAGCTCGGCGGTCGCGGCGGTCTCGGCGTCGGTCATGCCGGCGACCGGCTCGTCCACCAGCAGGAGCTTGGGGTCCTGCGCGAGCAGCATGCCGATCTCGAGCCATTGCTTCTGCCCGTGCGACAGCGAGCCCGCGACGCGCGCGCGCAGGCCGCCGAGGCGGGTCGTGGCGAGGATCCGGTCGATCGTTCGGCGCACGCCCTTGTCGTCGCGGCCGAACAGGGTCGCGAACACGCCGCGCGGCGCCTTCGTGGCGAGCAGCAGGTTGTCCTCGACCGTGTGGTTCTCGAAGACGGTCGGCTTCTGGAACTTGCGCCCGATCCCGAGCCCGGCGATCTCGGCTTCGTCGAGCTTGGTGAGGTCGAAGCGGCCGTCGAACATCGCCTCGCCTTCGTCCGGCTTCGTCTTGCCGGTGATGACGTCCATCATCGTGGTCTTGCCGGCGCCGTTGGGGCCGATGATCGCGCGCATCTCGCCCGGCGCCAGCACGAGGGAAAGCCCGCGCAGCGCCTTGTAGCCGTCGAACGAGACGCTGATCCCGTCGAGGTAGAGGAGCGAATGCGTCAGAGTCGGGTTGTGGCTTTCCGCCAGCGTCATGGATCGGCTCCTTCTTCGATCGCGAGCGCCGGCGTCTCCGGGGTCGGCGCCCGCTCGCGCCGCGGACGAAGCAGAAGCCCGAGCAGGCCTTTGGGCAGGAAGAGGGTGACCAGCACGAACAGCGCGCCCAGACCGTAGAGCCAGAACTCGGGAAAGGCGCCGGTAAACCAAGTCTTGGCGAAATTGACGGAAATCGCGCCGATCGCCGCCCCGACCAGCGTGCCGCGGCCCCCGACCGCGACCCAGATCGCCGCTTCGATCGAGTTGGCCGGCGCGAACTCGCTCGGGTTGATGATGCCGACCTGCGGCACGTAGAGCGCGCCCGCGATCCCCGCCATCACCGCCGAGACGACGAAGGCGAAGAGCTTCAGGTTCTCGACCCGGTAGCCCAGAAACCGCATCCGGCTCTCGGCGTCGCGCACGGCCGTCAGCGCCTTGCCGTACTTCGAGCCGATGATCAGCCGCGCCGCCCCATAGGCGAGGATGAGCGCGATCGCGCTCGCCGAAAAGAGCGCCGCCTTGGCCGCCGACGACTGAAGCGGGAAGCCGAGCAGGTCCTTGAAGTCGGTCAGGCCGTTGTTGCCGCCGAAGCCGAAATCGTTGCGGAAGAATTCCTTGAACAGGGCGAAGGTCATCGCCTGGGTGATGATCGAGAGATAGACGCCGGTGACGCGCGAGCGGAAGGCGAACCAGCCGAAGGCGAGCGCGAGCAGGCCGGGAACCAGCGCCACCATCAGCATGGCGTAGGGGAACGAATCGAATCCCCACCACGCGACCGGAAGCGCCTTCCAGTTCAGGAACACCATGAAGTCGGGCAGGATCGGATTGGCGTAGACGCCGCGCGTCCCGATCTGGCGCATCAGATACATGCCCATCGCATAGCCGCCGAGCGCGAAGAACGCGCCGTGGCCGAGCGAGAGGATGCCGCAATAGCCCCAGACGAGGTCGAGCGCGACGGCGAGGATGGCGTAGCAGAGATACTTGCCGAGAAGCTGAACGAGGTAGGGCGGGATGTTGAAGGGCGAATCCGCCGGCGTCGCGAGCGCCAGCACGGGCACGACCACCGCCGCCAGCGCCAGGAGGACGACGAAGACGAGGCCGATGCGGTCGAGTTGCGGGCTCATGCTTCCACCGCCCGGCCTTTGAGCGCGAACATGCCGCGGGGCCGTCGCTGGATGAAGAGGATGATGACGACCAGGAGCACGATCTGGCCCTGGACAGCGCCGATCACCGGCTCGAGAATCTTGTTGGCCACGCCGATCATCAGCGCGCCCAGCGCGGTTCCCCAGAGGTTGCCGACGCCGCCGAACACGACCACCATGAAGCTGTCGATGATGTAGCCTTGGCCGAGGTTCGGCGAGACGTTGTCGATCTGCGACAGCGCCACGCCGGCCACCCCCGCCACGCCCGAGCCCAGCGCGAAGGCGAGCATGTCGATCTTCGCGGTCGAAATACCCATCGCCGCGGCCATGCGCCGGTTCTGCGTCACGGCCCTCATCTGCAGGCCGAAGCTCGTGGCGCGCAGCACCAGTTGCAGTGCAACGAACACGACGATCGCCAGCACGATGATCCAGAACCGGTTGGCCGTGATGTCGAGCCCCCCGACATGGACCGAGCCGGACATGAACGGCGGGTTGGTCACCTGCCGGTTGTTGGCCCCGAAGAGGCTGCGCACCGCCTGTTGCAGGATGAGGGAAACGCCCCAGGTGGCGAGCAGCGTTTCGAGCGGGCGCGAATAGAGATAGCGGATCACGAGCCGTTCGATCGCGACCCCGACGAGCGCCGCAACGATGAACGCGAGCGGGATCGCAAAGGCGAGCGACCAGCTCTGCAGCGAGGGCGGCAGGAGAAGCTGGACGACGTAGGTCGCATAGGCGCCGAGCATGACCATCTCGCCATGCGCCATGTTGATGACGCCCATGACGCCGAAGGTGATGGCGAGGCCGATGGCGGCGAGGAGCAGCACCGACGAGGCGGAGAGGCCGTACCAGAGGTCCTGCGCGGCGCCCCAGAACATCAGGCGGGTGCGGATCGAGGCGAGCGCGGAGTCCGCGGCGGCCTTGACCTCGGGGTCGGCCGTCTTCTCGTCGATCGCGTCGATCAGGTTCTCGGCGTCCTGATCGCCGCGGCCTCTCAGGGTCTCGATCGCCGAGAGCCGGTCTGCGGCCGAAGCCTCGTCGCTCGCCGCCACGATCGCCGCGAGCGCCAGCTTCAAGGCCGTCGCCGCCCGCGCGTCGCTCTCTCTGGCGAGTTGCGCCTTCAAGGCCGGCGCCGCCTTGGCGTCGCGGGACTTGAACACGTCCTCGGCCGCGGCGATGCGTTTTTCCGGATCGGAGCCGGCGAGGGTCAGCGACCCGGTCGCGCCCTCGATCGCGCGGCGGAGCGCGTTGTTCACCCGGACCTTCCTGAACCCCGAGGCGTCGGCGATCGTCTCGCCGGTCCTGGCGTTCAGGACCGCGCCGGAAGCGTTGCGGTAGGCGACGATCCTGTCGGCGGGATCGAAGAGCAGACGGTTCTCGCTCATCGCCTCGAGGATCGCGGCGGCCTGCGGCGGCGCCTCGGCGGCCAGCTCGCCGATCGCCTGCTCGCTCTCGGGGAACTTGTCGGCGAGAAAGCGCGCGAGCGTGTCGTCGAGCGCGTCGGCGCGCGCCGCGCCGGAGGCCATGAGGCCCGACAGCGTGATGAGGAGGCTCGTCGCCAGCGCCAGCGCGCCGCGACGAACGATGAGGAGCAACCGAGCCCGATGAGGCATCGCAAAATCCAGATTCGGGGAAGCCGGCGCCGATCGCGCCGCGGGCTGCCGGCTCCCCTCCGCGGAGGAAACGGGAGCCGAGGTCGGCGCCTCGCTCGCGGTCGGGCGAGGCGCCTCGAGGTCAGTTCAGGCTTTTCCTCAGCCGCCGCACTTGCCGGTCTTCACGTTGAAGTTGCCGCAGGACATGGGCTTGCGCCAATCGGCGATCAGGTCGCGCGAGCCTTCGAGATAAGGCGACCATTCCTGCGCGACCAGCGTGCCCGGCGTCTGCCAGACCGCGTTGAGCTGGCCGTCGGCCTGGATCTCGCCGATGTAGACGGGCTTGGTGATGTGGTGGTTCGGCATCATGGTCGAGAGGCCGCCGGTGAGGTTGGGCACCGCGACGCCGATCATGGCGTCGATCACCTTGTCCGGCGCGAAGCTCTGCGCCTTCTCGACCGCTTTGACCCACATGTTGAAGCCGATGACGTGGGCCTCCATCGGGTCGTTGGTGGTGCGGTTCGGCTTCTTGGTGAACGTGTGCCACGCGTCGATGAACGCCTTGTTGGCGGGCGCGTCAATCGATTCGAAGTAGTTCCAGGCGGCGAGATGGCCGACGAGCGGCTTGGTGTCGAGGCCGGCGAGCTCCTCTTCGCCGACCGAGAAGGCGACGACCGGAATGTCGGTCGCCTTGATGCCGGCGTTGCCGAGCTCCTTGTAGAACGGCACGTTGGCGTCGCCGTTGATCGTCGAGACCACCGCGGTCTTCTTGCCGGCCGAGCCGAAGGCCTTGATCTTCGACACTTCGGTCTGCCAGTCGGAGAAGCCGAACGGCGTGTAGTTGATCATGATGTCCGAGGCGGGCACGCCCTTGAGCTTCAGGTAGGCCTCGAGGATCTTGTTGGTCGTGCGGGGATAGACGTAATCGGTGCCCTCGAGCACCCATCGCTTCACCGAGCCGCCTTCCGGGCTCATGAGGTAGTCGACGGCGGGGATGGCCTGCTGGTTGGGCGCGGCGCCGGTATAGAACACGTTGCGCTCGGATTCCTCGCCCTCGTACTGCACCGGATAGAAGAGGATCGAGTCGAGCTCCTTGAACACCGGCAGCACGGACTTGCGCGACACCGAGGTCCAGCAGCCGAACACGGCCGAGACCTTGTCCTTCGCGATCAGCTCCTTGGCCTTCTCGGCGAACAGCGGCCAGTTCGAGGCCGGGTCGACGACCACCGCCTCGAGCTTCTTGCCCAGCACGCCGCCCTTCTTGTTCTGCTCGTCGATCAGCATGAGCATCACGTCTTTGAGCGTCGTCTCGCTGATCGCCATCGTGCCCGACAGCGAATGCAGGATGCCGATCTTGATCGTGTCGTCCGCCGCGCTCGCGGCGGCGGCGGCGCCGAGCGCCAGCGCGCCGCCCAGCAGCGCGCCCGCCGCGCGCGAAAGAATAGTCTTAGTCAAGGACATGCATGACCTCGTCGAATGCGCCCTGGAGGCAGGGCCGTGACCGCCTGGCCCCGCAGGAGCCGGAGGCGATCACGCAACGAGCATGCCAGCGGCTTTGTGCCGCGGATTCGCGGCGCGTCTTGCCGCTCGTCGATGCGCCGGCGCCGAGGAATTAATCAGAGCGATGGAGCGACGCCCGCCCGGGCGCCTCAGGGTTCGGCAGCGCGGTAGCCGACGCCGGGTTCGGTCGTGACGATCTTCGGCGTCGTGGGGTCGCGCTCGATCTTCGCCCGGAGCTGACCGATGAAGACCCGCAGATATTGCGTGTCCTCGGTATGGGCGGGTCCCCAGACCGAAGACAGGATCTGGCGATGGGTGACGACGCGCCCTGCGTTGCGGAACAGGACCGCCAGAAGGTCGTATTCCTTCGGCGTCAGCTTCACCTGCCGACCGTCTCGGGCGACGAGCCGCCTCTCGAAATCCATCGTCACGCCGTCGATCTCGACCCGCGGCTCGGGATGCGCCACCGTCGCCTTGTGGCGCAGCGCCGCCCGAAGCCGCGCCGTCAATTCGCCGATGCCGAACGGCTTCTCGACATAATCGTCGGCGCCGAGGTCGAGCGCTTCGATCTTCTCGGACTCGCGGTCGCGCGCCGAGAGAACGATCACCGGCGTCCGGGAGAACGTCCGGAGGGCGCGCAGCACGTCCTTGCCGTCCCGGTCGGGCAGGCCGAGATCGAGCACGATCAGATCGGGCGCGCCGGTCGCGGCCAAGCGCAACGCCTGCGCGCCGGTCTCCGCGGCGGCGACCTCGTAGCCGGCGGCCGTAAGCGCGACATCCAGGAACCGCTGGATTTGCGGCTCGTCGTCGACGACGAGAACGCGCGGGCCGTTCGCCGGACTCATGCGCTGGACTTCCGGGCGATGGCGGAGGGCTCGGCGGCCGGCATGCGGATCACGATGCGGGTTCCCCTGCGCCGCACCGCCGGGCTCTGGGCTGCGATCGCTCCGCCCATCGACTGGATCAGGCCGCGACAGACCGACAGGCCGAGCCCGGTGCCGGGCTTGCGCCCGTCCGACCGGCCGCCGCGATAGAACTTCTCGAAAATCTTCTCGAGGTCCGCCGGCTTCACGCCGGGCCCCTCGTCGGTGACGCTGATGACGACGTCGTCGCCTTCCCGGCGTCCGTGAACGCTCGCGCCGCCGTCGGCGGCGTATTTGTGCGCGTTGTCGAGCAGGTTGAACAGCACCTGCTCGAGCAGCTTGTCGTCGCCGCGCACGAACGGCAGGTCGGGCGCGAGGTTGACCCGCACCGGCTGCTTGGGGAACGCCTTGCGGCTCCGCTCGACCGCGCCCTGCACGACGTCGGCGACGTCGACGAGGTCGCGATTGACCTTGAGCCCGCCCGCCTCGATGCGCGACATGTCGAGCAGATTGGCGACGAAGCGGGAGAGGCGCGCCGTCTCCTCCTCGATCGAGGAGAGAAGCTCGATCCGCTCTTCCGGCTTCATCTTGTCGCCGAGCGACCGGAGCGAAGTCGCCGCGCCGGCGATCGCGGAAAGCGGGGTGCGCAGGTCGTGCGAGAGGGAGGCGAGCAGCGCGTCGCGCACCTTCTCGTTCTCCTGCATGGTCGCGGCCTTGACCGCTTCGCGCGCCAGCAGGACGCGGTCGAGCGCGATCGCCGTCTGGTCGAGGATCGAGGCGAGCGCCCGCTCGTCCTCCCCGGAGATCGGCTGGTCGGGCGAATGGGGCTCGAAGCCGCACACCGCGATCGGCCCGCGCGCGGCGACCAGCGGACGGAACTGGAATTCGACTCTCGGCAGCGTTCCCGTGCCCCAGCCGGCCGGTTCGTTCTTCTGCTGCGCCCAGCGGGCCGCCGTCATCGCGGTCGGATCGAGCTGGGCGTCCGGCGGCCAGGCGGCGCGGAGGATGAGCTCGTCGCCCTCCGCCACCAGAAGCACGATGCGGCCGCCGAAGGTCGAATGGAGATGGGCGGCGGCCGCCCACAGCACGTCGTCGGCGCTCGACGCGCCGGAGAGCTTGCGCGAATAATCATACAGCGAGCGCATGATTTCGGCGTTCTTGATCACGCCCTCGCGCTGGTCCCGGAAGCGCCCGGTGAGCGAACCGGTCAACACCGATACGCCGAGGAAGATCAACAGGGCGACCAGCTCCTGCGGCTGCCCGACGGTGACGTTGTGGAGCGGCGCGATGAAGAAGAAGTTGTACGCGGCGAACGAAAGGAACGAGGCGATGACCGCCGCCCGCGTGCCGAAGCGCATGCCGGTGATCAGCACGGCGGAAAGAAAGATGATCGACAGGTTCGAGAGTTTGAGCGCCGCCGACAGCGCCTCTCCGACCACGACCGCGCAGGCGACGGCGCCCAGCGCGATGCCGATCTCGACGCCGAGCCCTTTCGGATCGATCGACAGCCTGGGCAGGACCGCCTTATTCGGCGCTTTCGCCGCTTTCTCCTCATGGGGCACGATATGAACTTCGATCGTTCCGGATCGCCGTATGATGGCGTCCGGCAGGGAGCGGCCGAAGAGGCGCGCGAGCGGCCCGGCGCGCGACTGGCCCACGACGATCTGGGTCACGTTCTCGCGTCGCGCGAGGCGGAGGATTTCCTCGGGAAAGTCGGCGCCCTGGAGCCGGGTGACGTCGCCGCCGAGCCGCTCGGCCAGACCGAAAGTCCTGGCGAGCTGCGCGGCGTGCTTGGCGTCGTTCACATGACCGACCGGCTCGATGTAGACGGCCGTCCAGGCGGCGTTGAGCGAGGTCGCGAGCTGGCTCGCGCGCCGGACCACCCGTTCGGAAACCTCCGCGGCGCCGACGCAGGCGAGCAGCCGCTCGGAGGCGCCCCACGGACCCTCGATCGCCTTCTGCCGCAGGTAGTCGACCATCTGGTCGTCGACCCGGTCCGCCGTCCGCCGCAGGGCCAGCTCGCGCAGCGCGGTCAGGTTGCCGGCGGAGAAAAAGTTCTGGATCGCCCGCCGCGCCGTCTCCGGCACGTAAACTTTACCTTCGTTGAGGCGCTGGATGAGCTCGTCGGGCGTGATGTCGACCAGAACGACGTCGGCGGCTTCCTGAATCACCCGATCGGGCACCGTCTCGCGCACCGTGACGCCGGTGATGCGCGAGACGACGTCCGCGAGGCTCTCGAGATGCTGGATGTTGACCGCGGTCCAGACGTCGATGCCGGCGGCGATCAGCTCCTGCACGTCCTGCCAGCGCTTGGGATGGCGGCTTTCGGGCGCGTTGGTGTGGGCGAGCTCGTCGACGACGATCAGCGTGGGCTTGCGCTCCAGCGCGGCGTCGATGTCGAATTCCGCGATGGCGCGGCCGTGATAGTCGACGATGCGCCGCGGCAGGACCTCGAGGCCTTCCAGAAGCGCGCCGGTCTCCGCCCGCCCGTGGGTCTCGACGAGGCCCACGACGACGTCGACGCCTTCGTCCTTGAGCCGGCGCGCGTTCTGCAGCATGGCGAAGGTCTTGCCGACGCCGGGCGCGGCGCCGAGGAACACCTTCAGCCGTCCCGACGTCTCCCTGCGGAAAGCCGCCAGGAGCGCGTCGGGGTCCGGCCGTCCGTCGTCGGGTCGACTCGACTGGGCCATCTGGAAACCGCTTTCCGCTACGACGATCTTAGCGCATCCAGCGCCAAATTCAGCTGCAAAACGTTGACGCGAGGCTCGCCGAACCACCCGAGCATCGGCCGGTCGATCGACGCCTCGACCAGGGCGCGCACCCGAGCCTGATCGAGCCCGCGCGCCTTCGCCACCGAGGCGGCCTGCGCGAGCGCGTTCGCCGGCGAGATGTCGGGATCGAGCCCGGAGGCCGAGGTGGTGACCGCGTCGGCCGGAACCGGTCCCGCTCCGGCCAGCGACCGCCAGGCCGCGACCGAGGCCTTGACCCGGTCGACGAGCTTCTGCGACGTCGGCCCGAGATTCGAGCCCCCGGAGCCGGCCGCGTTGTAGGGCGCGTCGATCGTCTTGGACGAGTCGCTGGGATCGGCGCCGGTCGTGGCCGAGGGACGCGGATGAAAGTAGCGGTCGCTCGTGAAGTTCTGCCCGATCAGGGCCGAGCCGACCACGACGCCGCCCCTTTCGATCAGGCTGCCGTTCGCCTGACGCGGAAACGCGAGCTGCGCGACACCGGTCACGGCGAGCGGATAGACGAGTCCGGTCAAGGCCGAGAAAAGGACGAGCAGCACGATCGCGGGGCGGATGTGTCTAAGCATGGCGGCGCCTCTTTTCAGGCCAGATGCATCAGGGCGATCATGAGGTCGATCGCCTTGATGCCGATGAACGGCAGGACGAGACCCCCGAGGCCGTAGACGAGAAGGTTGCGCCTGAGCAGCGCCGCGGCGCCGACCGGGCGGTAGGCGACGCCCTTGAGCGCCAGCGGAATCAGCGCGACGATGATGAGCGCGTTGAAGATGACCGCGGACAGGATCGCCGACTGCGGCGAGGCGAGCCGCATGACGTTCAGCGCGCCGAGCTCCGGATAGGTCGCCAGGAACAGCGCCGGCAGGATGGCGAAATATTTGGCGACGTCGTTGGCGATCGAGAACGTCGTCAGCGAGCCGCGCGTCATCAGGAGCTGCTTGCCGATCTCGACGATCTCGATGAGCTTCGTCGGATTCGAGTCGAGATCCACCATGTTGCCGGCCTCCTTGGCGGCCTGGGTGCCGGTGTTCATCGCCACCCCGACATCGGCCTGCGCCAAGGCGGGCGCGTCATTGGTGCCGTCGCCGATCATGGCGACC
>CAIZGR010000336.1 GCA_903932535.1 uncultured Hyphomicrobiales bacterium
AACTCGTCCATCGCGATTCGACCTTTCGTGGCTTGCCTGCTCACGATTGGAAAAAGTCGCGGTGGACCGCCCGAAACGTCAAACGTCTACTGTCACCCCGGCAAAGCCGGGGGATTACCTATTTTATTTAAACGGATAGGGAATGTGAACGGCCGCGGAAAGTGAATCCGCATTTGTTGGTTGGGAAGCCGAGAAGGACGCCAAAAGAAAAAATATCTACAAAGTCACACTTCTTGAACCACAAACAGATTTCTCTTCACCTCCTCCGCCTCCCCCCACCCCCCTTCGGCCGCGCCTCCCCGCCCCCAAGATTATGCGGCCCCATGTCCTCGTCGCCCGGCTTGTGCGGCCGGTGCGCGGGCATGTTCGCCGCGCGGCCGTATTTCCGCTCGCCGGCGTAGGCGCCCGCTGTCGCCTCGACCTCCGTCTGCCGCGCCAGCGGGTCGTCGCCGACCGCGAGTTCCACCGCCTGGAGGCGCTTGATCTCGTCGCGCAGGCGCGCGGCGTCCTCGAATTCGAGGTTGCCGGCCGCCTCCTTCATGCGTTTCTCCAGATCCGCGATGGCGCCATGCAGGTTGTGGCCGACGAGCGCGCCCCCGGCGAGGCCGACGTCGACGGTAACGTGGTCGGCCTCCGCCACCGAGCCGAGAATGTCCTGGATGCCGCGCTTGATCGTGGCCGGAGTGATGCCGTTGGCCTCGTTGTATTCGGTCTGCTTCTCCCGCCGCCGCCGGGTCTCCTCCATTGCCCGCGCCATCGAGCCGGTGATGGCGTCGGCGTAGAGGATCACCCGGCCGTCGACGTTGCGCGCCGCGCGGCCGATGGTCTGCACCAGCGAGGTCTCGGAGCGCAGAAAGCCTTCCTTGTCGGCGTCGAGGATCGCCACCAGCGCGCATTCGGGGATGTCGAGGCCTTCGCGCAAGAGGTTGATGCCGACCAGCACGTCGAACGCCCCGAGGCGCAGGTCGCGGATGATCTCGATGCGCTCGATCGTGTCGATGTCCGAGTGCATGTAGCGCACCCGCACGCCGTTCTCGTGCAGATATTCGGTGAGGTCCTCGGCCATGCGCTTGGTCAGCACGGTGACGAGCGAGCGGTAGCCGCGCTTGGCGACCTCCTTCACTTCGGAGAGCAGGTCGTCGACCTGCGCGCGCGCCGGGCGGACTTCCACCGGCGGGTCGATCAGGCCGGTCGGGCGGATGACCTGCTCGACGAAGGCGCCGGCCGTCTGTTCCAGCTCCCAGTGGCCCGGCGTCGCCGAGACGCTGACGGTCTGGGGTCGCATCGCGTCCCATTCCTCGAAGCGCAGGGGCCTGTTGTCCATGCAGGATGGCAGGCGGAAGCCGTATTCGGCGAGCGTCGCCTTGCGCCGGTAGTCGCCGCGATACATGCCGCCGATCTGCGGGATCGTCACATGGCTCTCGTCGGCGAAGATCAGCGCATTGTCGGGCAGATATTCGAACAAAGTCGGCGGCGGCTCGCCGGGCCGGCGGCCGGTGAGATAGCGCGAATAGTTCTCGATGCCGGCGCAGGAGCCGGTCGCCTCCAGCATCTCGAGGTCGAACACGGTGCGCTGCTCGAGCCGCTGCGCCTCGAGCAGCCGGCCCTGAAGGTTGAGTTCGTCGAGCCTGATCTTCAGCTCGTGCTTGATGCCGGCGAGCGACTGCAAGAGCGTCGGGCGCGGCGTGACATAGTGCGAATTGGCGTAGATTTTAACGAATTCGAGGTCTGCCGTCTTGTGGCCGGTGAGCGGGTCGAATTCGGCGATTCCCTCGATTTCGTCGCCGAAAAAGCCGACCCGCCACGCGCGATCCTCGTAGTGGGCGGGAAAGATCTCGATGGTGTCGCCGCGCACCCGGAACACGCCGCGGGAAAAATCGCCGAGCGAGCGCTTGTATTGCAGCGCCACGAGGTCGGCGATCAGCTGGCGCTGGTCGACCTTGTCGCCGAGCTTCAGCGCGAAGGTCATGGCGGTGTAGGTCTCGACCGAGCCGATGCCGTAGATGCACGACACGGAGGCGACGATGATCACGTCGTCGCGCTCCAGCACCGCGCGGGTGGCGGCGTGGCGCATGCGGTCGATCTGCTCGTTGATGTCGGATTCCTTCTCGATATAGGTGTCGGTGCGCGGAACGTAGGCCTCGGGCTGGTAATAGTCGTAGTAGGAGACGAAATACTCGACCGCGTTGTCGGGAAAGAAGCTCTTGAACTCGCCGTAGAGCTGCGCCGCCAGAGTCTTGTTGGGCGCGAGGATCAGCGCCGGCCGTTGCGTGGCCTCGATCACCTTGGCCATGGTGAAGGTCTTGCCGGAGCCGGTGACGCCGAGCAGCACCTGATCGCGCTCGCTGGCCTCGACGCCCTTGACCAGTTCGGCGATCGCGGTCGGCTGGTCTCCCCGCGGCTCGTATTCCGACACGATGCGGAAGGCGCGCCCGCCCTCCGACTTGTCCGGCCGCGCCGGCCGGTGCGGCGTCCAGGGCGGGCGGTTGCGGATGTTGGGGTCGCCCTGCTCGAGCAGGCTTTTCAGCGACTCGATGGTGGCGGTCGCCCCCGACAGGCCGCGGGGATGGCTCTCGGGCGCCGCGGACTCGAACTTTTGCTGCGGCATTTCGCCGAAGCCGTCGGGTTTCGGCTCGACCAGCGCGGGATTGAGCAGCGCGGCGAGATGATCGCCGAGCGGCTGCAGGTCTGGCCGCGACGCCTTCGACTTCGGCGTGCGGCCGGGTTTCTTCGGAGCGGGCATGGGGGGAATATGGCGCGAGTCGGGGGATGGGGGAAGGGCGGGGGCCGCGCCTTGGAATCTCCCTTGTCATGGATAATATGCCAAGCATGGATAGGCGAGGCTCCATGCGCTCCTTCACGACCCACGACCTCAACAAGCAAGTCGGCGACGTCACCGACGCGGCCGCCAAGGCGCCCGTGCTGATCACCCGCCATCGCAAGCCGCGCTTTGTCATGATGAGCTATGAGCATGATCAACGCCTCGCCGAGGCGACGGACCCACGGCGGGCCTATGGTCCGGGCGAAACCCCTGACGGCGTCGCGAGCCTGTTCGGCGATGAACTCGACCGGCTGGCGACCGGCGAGGGTTACGGCGATGAGCCTTGACCTTCGCCCGGGCGTCGTCGTCGAGTATCCTTACTTAACTTATGGCGGTGGCAGCGAGACCGCGGCGAGACGGAGGGCCGGAAGGACAGCCCTGTCTGCGTCCCGATCGTCGTGCGCGGGCAGGACGATCTCACCTATCTCGGGTTGTTGGCGATTTCGAGCCGGCCGCCGGGCGCGGCGGACAGCGCGATCGAGGTCCCGGAAATCGAATGCCGGCGAGCCGGGCTGAGCGAGTGGAAACGCGCCTGGGTCACGATCAACGAGTACAACTATGACGTCGCTGAACGATCCTGGTATCTGAACGCCCATCGCGCTCCGCTCGGTCGCTTCAGCAAGCCCTTCATGATGCGCCTAGCCGCGGCTGTCGCGCCTCTGTTCAAGACGCGGGAGGCCCGCGTCGATCGGTTGGAATGATCAACTCGGCGGGAAATGCGGCATCGGTGTCACCTGCGCCTTTCTGGATCGCCACGCCGCGTCGCGGCTCGCGACGACGCGAATACGGCGATCCCCGACCCGTCCAATTCGAGCCCCACAGCGCTTAAACCGACCGTGACGGCCAAGCCGCCCCCTCCCACCACCCTTTGGGTGCTTTCCCGGCGCCTCTCCGCCCCTACCCCTCCAGCGCCTGATCCAGGTCGCGGATCAGGTCGTCCGCCGTCTCCAGCCCGATCGACAGGCGGATGACGTCGTCGCCGGCGCCGGCGGCGGCGCGCTGGTCTGCGGTCAACTGGCGGTGGGTGGTCGAGGCCGGGTGGAGGATCAGGCTGCGGGTGTCGCCGATGTTGGCGAGATGCGAGAACAGCCGCACCGCCTCGACCAGCCGGATGCCGGCCGCGTAGCCGCCCTCGACGCCGAAGGTGAACACGGCGCCCGCCCCCTTCGGCAGATATTTTTGGGCCAGCGCGAAATACGGGCTCGCCGGCAGGCCGGCGTAGCTGACCCAGGCGACCTTCGGGTGAGCGTTCAAAAACTCCGCCACCTTTTGCGCGTTGGCGACGTGCCGCTCCATCCGCACGTGAAGCGTCTCGATGCCCGTGATGGTCAGGAAGGCGTTCATCGGCGCGAGCGCGGGGCCGAAGTCGCGCAAAGCCACCGCGCGGGCCTTCATGGTGAAGGCGAAGTCGCCGAAATTCTCGAAGAACTTCAGGCCGTGATAGGCGGGCTCGGGATCGGTCAGCGACGGGAACCCCGCGCCTCGCGACCAGTCGAACCGGCCGGACTCGACGATCACGCCGCCCAGCGCATTGCCGTGGCCCGACAGGAACTTGGTGGTCGAGTGGACGACGATGTCGGCGCCGTGCTCGATCGGCCGGCAGAGATACGGCGTCGCCAGCGTGTTGTCGACGATCAGCGGTAGGCCGGCCGCATGGGCGACCTCTGCGACGCGGGCGATGTCGACCACCACCCCGCCCGGATTGGCGAGGCTTTCGATGAAGATCGCCTTGCAGCGCGGGTTCAGCGCGCGGCGAAAACTCTCCGGGGCGCCGGGATCGACGAAATGGCAGGTCCAGCCGAGCTTCTTGAACGACAGGCCGAACTGGGTGAGCGAGCCGCCGTAGAGGTTGCGCGAGGCGACGAATTCGTCGCCCGGCCCCAGGAGCGTGAAGAAGGTCAGGAACTGCGCCGCATGGCCGGAGCCGGCCGCGACTGCGGCGCGTCCGCCCTCGAGGCTCGCGATCCGCTCCTCGAGCACGGAGACGGTCGGGTTGGTGAGGCGCGAATAGATGTAGCCGAAATCGTGCAGGTTGAAGAGCGAGGCGGCGTGGTCGACGTCGTCGAACACATAGGCCGCCGTCTGGTAGATCGGCGTCGCGCGCGCCCCCGTGGTCGGGTCGGGCGCGGCGCCGGCGTGGATCGCGCGGGTCTCGAAGCCGTAGGTCGCGTCGCGCGGCGGGGCGGCGCGCGCCTTGACCCGGCGCGGCAGCGGCGGCGCCGGGGCGCGATTGCGGATGATGCCGCTGTCGACCCCGCTCCACGACAATTCGCCCCCGAGCCGTCCGAACTCGATCTTCGGGCAGCGGTTCATCACCACTTCGATCCCCGCCGCTTCGGCCAAGCGCGCGGCCTCGTCGTTGCGCACGCCGAGCTGCATCCACAGGACCTCGGCGCCGATCGCGATCGCGTCCTCGGCCACGCCGGGCGCCTCGGATGAAGCGCGGAACATGTCGACCATGTCGACTTTGTCGGGGATGTCGCGGAGCGAGGCGTAGGCCGTCTCGCCGAGCAGCCTTTCGCCCGCGATCGCCGGATTGACCGGGATGACGCGATAGCCCTTGCCCTGAAGGTACTTCATGACGAAGTAGCTCGGCCGGTTCCAGTTCGGCGAGGCGCCGACCATGGCGATCGTCTTCACCCGTTCGAGGATCGCGCGGAGCTTTGCGTCGGAATAGGGAATCGGTTCGAGGTCGGCCATGGCGCGCTCGCTCGGGAAGGGACGCTATCCTTACCCGAAAACCGCGCGGCGTTCACGCCGGCCTTTGCGACCGCGCCAGCAGATAGAGTCCGCCCGCGATGATGACCGCGTTGCCGGCGACAATCGGAAGGGTCGGCGCGTCGCGCCACACGATCCAGCCCATCAGCGCCGCCCACAGAATCGCCGAATATTGCAGCGGCGCGAGCACCGCGGCGCGCGACAGCGCGAGCGCCTTGGTGATCAGGACGAAGCACAGCATCGACACGATCCCGACCATCGCCATCAGGCCGGCGTCGAAGGCGGAAGGCGTCGTCCAGGCGAACGGAACCGACGCCGCGCCGATCAGGCCGCCCCCGGCGAACTGCCAGATCGTGAGCTGCAGCCAGTGGGAGCGGCGGAGCTTTCGCGTCAGGACCTGCCCGAGCGCGTAATTCGTGGCGCCGAACAGGGCGAGCGGGGAGCCCCAGGAAAAGAGCTGCGGCGTCGGCCGGAGGGCGATCAGCACGCCCGCGAAGCCGATCAGAACGGCGATCCAGCGGAATCGCTCGACCTTCTCGCCCAGCAGCGGCGCCGACAGCGCGGTCACGATCAAGGGCGCGGCCATGTAGAAGGTCATGACGTCGGCGAGCGGCATGGAGCGCGTCGCCCAATAGAAGCTATAGGTGTCGCCCGCCATGGCGAACACCCGCAGGATTTGCAGCGGCGGGTTCTCGACCGCGCGCAGCGCCGGCTTCAGCGCCAGCGCCATCGGCGCGAGCACGAAGGCCGCGCCGATCGAGCGGACCAGCATCAGTTGCCCGACGCCGTAGTCCGCCACCAGCCATTTGCCGAGCGCGTCGTTGAGCGCGAACAGAAAGACGCCGGCGAGATAGAGGACGACGCCGAGGCCGGCGGTCGGGGAACGGGGCAAGGGACGGGACGCCTTCGAGCGGCGGGGAATCAAAAAAAGGCGGCCGCACCTTGCGATGCGGCCGCCCGAGGCGAACCCGGAGGGCGTTGGTCAGCGCGAGTAGAACTCGATCACGAGGTTCGGCTCCATGTGGGTCGGGTAGGGCACTTCGCTCAGGTTCGGGATGCGGGTGAGCTTGGCGGTGGCCTTGGCGGGATCGACCTCGACGTAGTCCGGCACGTCGCGTTCGGCGAGCGCCTGGGCTTCCACCACCAGGGCGAGCTGCTTCGAGGATTCCTTGACCTCGATCAGGTCGCCGACCTTCACCTGGAACGAGGAGATGTTCACCCGGCGGCCGTTGACCTTGATGTGGCCGTGGTTGACGAATTGACGGGCCGCGAACACGGTCGGCACGAACTTGGCGCGGTAAATCACCGCGTCCAGCCGGCACTCGAGCAGGCCGATCAGGTTGGCGCTCGAGTCGCCCTTCATCCGGAGCGCCTCGACGTAATACTTGTGGAACTGCCGCTCGGAAATGTTGCCGTAGTAGCCCTTGACCTTCTGCTTGGCCTTGAGCTGGGTGCCGAAGTCGGTCGCCTTGCCCTTGCGGCGCTGGCCATGCTGGCCGGGGCCGTATTCTCGTTTGTTGAACGGGCTCCGGGGACGGCCCCAGATGTTCTCGCCCATGCGGCGGTCGATTTTGTACTTCGCTTGTGCGCGCTTCGTCATCGCGGTTCCTCTTGGATGGTTCGGTACGATGGTGAGGAACGCGCCCTCCTTTGCGCCTTGTCAGGCGCCGACAGGTCAGGACCGAGCGAGGCCACAACCGCGGGTGCGTCAAACGACAAGCGCGCCCTCTCGGAGGAGAGCGCGCTTGACGAGGGTCTCGTAGGTGATCAGCCGCGGGCTGTCAACGGCCGAGGCGGAGCTGAGCGCGACGCGTCCGCCCCGTCCTTCCGTCCCGTCCATCGCGAGGGTGATATGCGGCTTTCGCATGAGAGAGCGCTCAGGATTTGGCGTTACGATGCCAAAAGGATCGATTCTTAGCCGGAAAAGCCGCCGTCATGAATTCGAGGAGGATTTGTCGCGCGCGTGTCGCATACGCTGTTGCGCTGCGGTATTGACTTTTGCGTCGCAGCAAGATACAAATGTTCAGGTCTGGAGGAGGAAACGGCCGCGGCGCCGAGCGATCGGAGCCGTGAAGAGGAGGGCAGTCAAACCAAGGAGACCGCCATGATGATGTTCAATCTCGTTCGCTTCTTGCGTCAGCGCCGGACCTACTGGAGCGTCGTGCAGGAACTGTCCACGTACACCGACCGCGAATTGCACGATATCGGCATCGATCGCGCCGATATTCACGCGATCGCCCGCCTCGCCGCCAAGGAAACCCCGGCGCAGGCGTAAAAGAAAAGTCGCAATTGCGCGTTGTCTGGCGGCGGCGCCCCGAGGGGCGCCGCCAGACCTCAAGTCCGGTTGTAAACGTCCTCGATGCGGACGATGTCGTCCTCCCCCAAATAGCTCCCGGTCTGCACCTCGATCAGCTCGAGGTCGATCTTGCCGGGATTGCAGAGCCGGTGGCTGGAGCCGATCGGCAGATAGATCGATTCGTTCTCGTGAATGAGCCGCACCTCGCCGTTCAGCGTCACCTCGGCCGCACCGCACACCACGATCCAGTGCTCGGCGCGATGATAGTGCTTCTGCAGCGACAGCTTGCCGCCCGGCCTGACGACGATCCGTTTGACCTGGTAGCGCCCGCCCTTGTCGATGCTCTGATAATAGCCCCAGGGGCGGTACATGCGGCTATGCCGGGTCGCCTCCGGAAAATTCTCGGCCTTGAGTCGCTCGACGAGCTGCTTGACCTTGTCCGACTGCGCCTGGTCGGCGACCAGAACCGCGTCGCCCGTCGCGACCACGATGACGTTGTCGAGGCCGATCACGGCGACGAGATGGTCGTCGGAACGGACGAGAACGTTCGACGAATCGAGCGCCACGGCCCGCCCGCGCAGGCTGTTGCCGTCCGCGTCCTGCGGGCTGAGGCGCCAGACGGTCGACCATTGCCCGACGTCCGACCACCCGACGTTCGCCTCCAGGACCGCCGCGCGCTTCGTTCGCTCCATGACCGCATAGTCGATCGAGGTGCGCGGCGCCTGCGCGAAGGCGTCGCGGTCGAGAACGAGGAAGCCGAGATCGTCTTTGGCGAGGGCGACCGCTTCGGCGGCGGCGGCGGCGATCTTCGGTTCGAAGCTCTTCAGCTCGTCGAGCATGACGTCGGCGCGGAACACGAAGTTCCCCGAATTCCAGAGATAGCCGTTCTCGATGAAGGTTTTCGCCCGTTCCTCGTCCGGCTTCTCGACGAAACGTTCGACGCGGCGGACCTTCGGATCGCTGGCGAGCGCTTCGCCAGGATGGATATAGCCGTAGCCGGTCGCCGGATGATCCGGCGTGACGCCGAAGGTCACGATCTCGCCGGCTTCCGCGGCGCGGCCCGCCTGGGCGCAAAGCCGGGCGAATCCCTTTTCGTCCTTGAAGACGTGATCGGCGGCCAGGATCGCGACGACCGCCTTCGGATCCCGGGCCGCCGCCCAGGCCGCCGCGGCGCCGACCGCGGCGGCGCTGTCGCGGCGCTCCGGCTCGAGCAGGATCGTCGCCCCCGCGTCGATCTCGTTGAGCTGCTCGGCGACCCGGAAGCGATAGTCGAAATTGGTGATGACGACGGGCTTTTCGAAAATCTCGCCGTCCCCGACCACCTTCAAGATGGACTGAAAGGTCGAACGGTCGCCGATCAGCGGTATGAACTGCTTGGGAAGGCTCTCGCGCGATTCCGGCCACACCCGGGTCCCGGAGCCGCCGCACATGATCACAGGAATAATCTTGGCCATGACGTCCTCTGGACGATTTGTTGCGGCGCAGCGCCGAAACAGCGCGGGCGTTCTTGCTGCAAGGGCGCGCACAACGCAACCCGCATTTACGCCTTCGCCGGGAAGGAGGCGCCCCCGTCCGAAGGCCCGAACAGCGCCATGAGGACGCCGGCGGCCCCGAGAGCGACCGCGAACGCCCCGAACGCCTGGGCAAGCGAAAAATGCTGGGCGATCGCGCCGGTCGCCAGCGGCGCCGGCAATCGGGTCAGCGCGCTGAACAGCGAAGCCGAGGCCAGTCCGACGGCCGGACGGCCGGGCGACTGGCGCGCTGCGAGGGCGAAACTGCAAGGCACGATCGCGCCCGTGCCGCAGCCGATCATGGCGAAGCCGGCCACGCTCGCGGAAAATCCGGCGTCGGCCGCCACCAGGGCGAAACCGAGCGCGGCCAGGGCGAAGGACGCCACGACGATGCGCCGGTCGCTGATCATGAGCCGGATGGCGTCGGCGTTGAAGCGCAGCGCGGCCTGACAGAGGGCGAAGAAGGCCGCGCCGAGCCCGGCGACCGCTGCGAGCCGGGGCGCTTCGTCGCGCAGGAGGAGCGACGACCACAGCAGCGCCGCGGTCTCCCCGGCGATCGACGCGCCGGTGACGAGGCCGAGACCGATCAGCGCGGGCGCGAAGGACAGGCCGCGCGCCGGCGCCCCCGAAGGCGCAGCGAGCGAACCGCCGCCCGCCGCAGCTGCCGCGCGGCCATAGGCGAGTCCCGCCGCAACGAGCGCTGCGGCGGCGATCGGCCCAGCCGCCCAAGGCGCCCGGCTCGAGACGACGAGGCTTCCGAGAATCGCGCCGCCGGCCATTCCGGCCGAAGCCGCGGCATGCAGGCGCGCGAGGATCGGCTTGCCGAGGCGGCGTTCGATCCGCGCCCCCTCGGCGTTCATGGTCACGTCGACCACGCCGCCGAGGAACCCCGAGGCGATCAGGAGACACGCCACCGCAGAACCGCTTCCGGCGTCGAGCAGGCCGCAGAGAACGGCGCCGAAGGCGAGCGCTGAGGCGCCGAGCACGGGCGCGACGCCGAAGCGATGCGCGAGCGCGCCGCCCGCCGACATCGCCGCGAGATAGGCTGCGGTGTAGGCGGTGAGCATGATGCCGAACATCGCCGGATCGACGCCGGCGCGCGCAAGGATCGCCCCGGACGCGCCGCCCCAGAGGCCGATTCCGACGCCGAACGCGAGAAAGACGCCCGCGACGGCCCGGTGGACGGCGAGCGCCTTCCCCTCGCCGCTCAATAGTCCGTCGGCGCGCCGCCCTCTTCCTTGCGCCGCGCGACGAAGGCTTCGAGCGCCTCGCGCCGTTCCGGCTCGAACGGCGGGGGCGCATAAGACTCGAGCCGTTCGGCGACGATGCGCTCGGCGGCGTCGGCCGCGGCCGGCGACCCCGCCTCGCGCCACGTCTCATGGTTGCGCCAATCCGAGATCATCGGGGCGAAGAAGGCGGTGCGGTAGCGCGACTGCGTATGCGCGGCGCCGAAGAAGTGCCCGCCTGGGCCCACTTCCCGGATCGCATCGAGGGCGAGTTCGGCTTCGTCGATCCGCATGGGCTCGAGAAAGTTCGCGACCATGGCGAGCAGGTCGGCGTCGAGCGCCATCTTCTCGAACGAGGCGTGCAGGCCCCCCTCCATCCATCCGGCGCCGTGCATGAGAAAATTGACCCCGCCCATGATCGCGCCCCAGAGCGAGAACACGCTCTCGTAGGCCGCCTGCGCGTCGAGCGTGTTGGCGGCGTTGGCGTTGGAGGAGCGGTAGGGCAGCGCGAGGCGGCGCGCCAGCTGGCCGCCGACGATGGCGGTCTTCATGTACTCCGGCGTGCCGAAGGCGGGCGCGCCCGACTTCATGTCGACGTTGGAGGTGAAGCCGCCATAGATGAAGGGGGAGCCCGGCCGCACGATCTGCGCGAGCGCGAGCCCGGCCAGCGCTTCGGCGTGCTGCTCGGCGAGCGCGCCCGCAAGCGTCACCGGGGCCATGGCGCCGGCGAGCGTGAACGGCGTCAGCACCACGACTTGGTTGCGCCGCGCCATCTGGAGGATTCCCTCGAGCATCGGCGTGTCGAGCCGGAGCGGCGAGGACGAATTGATCACGGTGAACAGCGACGGCTCGCGTTCGAGGGTCGCTTCGTCGAGGCCGCGCGCAATTCTGATCATCTCGATCGCGTCGAGATTGCGCTCGCGCCCCAGGCTGTAGGCGTGAATCGGCTTGTCCGACAGCGTCAGCATGTCGAACAGGGCGTCGAGATGGCGCACCGACGGGTGGACGTCGACCGGCTCGACCGGATAGCCGCCCCAGAAGTGGACCTGCTCGAAGGTCTGCCCGAGGCGGAGGAAATTGCGGTAGTCGGCGATCGTCCCCGGCCGGCGCCCGCCGGCGCGATCGCAGGCGTTGGGCGCGCTCCCCACCGAGCCGAACGCGACATGGCGCCCGCCGATCCGGAGATGGCGCGCCGGGTTGCGGGCGTGGAGGGTGAATTCCCGCGGCGCGAGGCCGATCTGCGCCTCGACCAGCGCCGGATCGAAGCGCACCCGCTTCGAGCCCGGATCGACCTCGGCGCCGGCCTCTTTCAGAATCGCGCGGGCGCCGTCATGCAGGAAGTCGATCCCGATCTCCTCGAGCACGGCGAGCGCGGTTTGATGGATCGATTCGAGCTCGTCCTTCGACACCAGCTCCAGGGGCGGGAACGGCAGGACGGGCTGGGACGGCGGCTTTGCTGCGACAGGCTGTGCGGCGCGCTCCCCGCGCCGGCGGCGGCGGCCGGTTTCCTGCGGCGGGTCTACAGCGGACATGACGGCTTCCTCGAAGGATTCGGGACGACGGCGGTTCGGGCTCCAGGCTAGCCGCCGCCGACGCTTCGCCATCACGCGAAAATGGCATCGCGACATGCCAATTTGAACGGCCTATTTGGCGGCCCGGAGCTTCGGCGGCTCGCCCGGAGCCGCGTCCGTGTCCGGCGTCCGGCCCGCGGCGAAGCGCGCGATCAGCCAGGAGCGGAACAGAGCGACCGCCTCGTTGCTGAGGTCCTCGGGATGGGTGGTGAGATAGTAGCCGTAGCCTTCGTCGAGCCAGAGGTCGAACGGCTGCACGAGACGGCCGGCCTTGATCTCCTCGTGGAACAGTTTGGGATCGATGAGCGCGATCCCGTCGCCGCTCATGGCGTATTGGGCCGCGAGCTGCTGGGTGTCGAACACGAGGCCGCGGTCGACCGCGAGGTCGGGGCGCCCGATCGAGCGCACGAACATTTCCCAGAAGAAGTGCCGCGGCCGTCCGTCGATGCGGGTGTGCAGGAGGTCGCTTGCGGCGATGAGCCGCGCCGGGTCGCTCGCGTCGATGGATTCGAGCAGGTTCGGGCTGCACATCGGCGTCGCGCGCACCATCCAGAGCAGGTCGTGAATCGCGTCCGTGACGCGCGGCTCGGAATAGACGATGGCGATGTCGACGTCGCCGTCGACGTCCGGGCCGGTGGTCGGCTTCGACACGATCTCGAGCGTGATGCCGGCGTTCTCGGCGCGGAAGTCGCGCAGGATCGGGATCGCGAGACGATGGGCGAAGGACGTCGGCAGCGCGACCTTCAGCACCCGCTTCGGCCGGCCCTTCTCCTTGATGACCTCGCCGAGCGCTTGGTCGATGCGATCGAAAGACTTGATCACCACGGGCAGAATATGCCGCCCCGCCTCGGTGAGCACGAGCTGTTGCGGCCGCCGCTCGAACAGGACCACGCCGAGGAGTTTCTCCAGGACGATCACATGCCGGCTCACCGCGCTCTGCGCCACCGTCAGGCTGTTGGCCGCGGCGGTGAAGCTCAGGTGCTGCCCCGCCGCCTCGAACGCTCTGAGCGCGTTCAGCGGCAACCACTTGCGATCCATCCACCCTCCCCGCGCCTCGATCCCTCTGCTGCCGCCGAAGGAAGTTTTGCGAGCGCGATGAAGATTTTTCATAGCTCATGACCCGCCGTTTCCACAATACGGCGCGATCCGGAAATCAGGCGCGCAACGCGCTTGCGGCGAGATGAACAGAGATGGAGTCGCGCGGCTTCCCTCATCCGGCGCTTCGCGCCACCTGCCCCCCGAGGGGGGAGGAAGGGACGCTCCCTCCCTTCTCCCTCGCGGAGAAGGGGTCACGAAGGCGACAGATGATGTTTGCAGCGCAATCCTATCTCATCGCGCTTCAATCCTTACCGGTAGCGCGTCCAGATCGTCTTGAAGTCCATGTATTTGTCGATCGCGTGCGGCGAGCGGTCGCGGCCGAAGCCCGACTGCTTGAACCCCCCGAATGGGGTCGTCAGCGACGAGCGGTCGTACGCGTTGACCCAGACGGTGCCGGCGCGGATTGCGCGCGAGAGGCGATGCGCGGCGCCCATGTCGCGCGTCCACACGGCCGCGGCGAGGCCGTAGATCGTGTCGTTGGCGAGGCGCACGGCTTCGTCCTCGGTCTCGAAGGGAACGACGACCACGACGGGCCCGAAAATCTCCTCCTGCGCGATCCGCATGCTGTTCATCGCGCCGTCGAGGATCGTCGGCTCGACATAGAAGCCGCCGGTCTCGGCCAGCGCCCGCCCGCCGCCGTGCGCCACCCGCGCGCCCTCGCTGACGCCCAGCGCGATGTAGTCGAGCACGCGCTGCATCTGCCGTTCCTCGACCATCGCGCCGAGCTGCGCGCTCGCGTCGAACGGATGGCCGAGCGGGATCTGCGCCTGCTGCACGGCGGCGATCTTTTCGACCAGCCGGGCGCGGATCGAGGCGTGCGCCAGAACCCGCGAGCCCGCGTGGCAGGTCTCGCCCTGATTGTAGAAGATGCCCCAGGCGATCGCCTCGGCGGCGGCGTCGAGGTTGGCGTCGGGCATGACCACGTGGGGCGACTTGCCGCCGCATTCGAGCGCGACCCGCTTCATGTTGCTCTGGCCGGCGTAGATCATCATCAGCTTGCCGACCTCGGTCGAGCCGGTGAAGGCGATCATGTCGACGTCGGGGTGGAGCGCGAGCGGCTTGCCCGCCTTCTCGCCCAGTCCAGGCACGATGTTGAGCACGCCGTCGGGTAGGCCAGCTTTCTTGGCGAGCCGGCCGAGAACGAGCGAGGCGAGCGGCGACTGCTCCGCCGGCTTCAGCACCACCGAATTGCCCGCGACAAGCGCCGGTCCGATCTTCCAGGCCGCGATGATCAGCGGATAGTTCCACGGCACGATCGCGCCGACGACGCCGAGCGGCTCCTTGCGCACCAGGGCGACGTCGTTCGCGCCCACCGGCGCGACCGCGTCGTAGAGCTTGTCGGCGAGCTCGGCGTAATACTGGATGCAGTCGGCGCAGAAGGGGACGTCGACGGCGAGCGCGTTCGCGATCGGCTTGCCGACGTCGAGCGTCTCGAGCAGGGCCAGCTCGTCGAGGTTCTCGCGGATGAGCGCGGCGAAGCGCAAAAGGACGGCCTTCTTGCGCTGCGGGTCGGCGTCGCGCCACACGCCGCTCTCGAACGCCGCGCGCGCCGCCCGCACCGCCCGGTCGACGTCGGCCTCGCCGCAATCGGCGGCACGGGCGAACACCTTGCCGTCGATCGGCGAAATTCTGGCGAAGGTCGCGCCGTCGAGCGCCGGAACATAGACGCCATCGATGAAGGCGCGGCCTTCGAGGACGAGCGCGGCAGCGCGGGCGGACCAGCCTTCGCGGCTGCTGGGGCGGTCGAGCATGGGCTTCAAGCATCCTCGGAAAGGCGGGGGAGGCGGAAGATGCCCGCCGCCGCGTCGCGCGCCAAACAGAATTTTGATGCGGGGCCAGCGCTTTCCGGCGTCAGCGGATGACGACGATCTCGGCGCCGGCGGGTTTGGCGATCGTTCGCCACTGCCGATCGGCGGTCCACGCCGGAAGGCCCTCTCGGACGGCTAGCGCGAGACAGAATCGATCGCCGAGCGAAAGCCCCGCGGCTGCCGTGATGGCGCGCAATCCGCCGGCTGCTCTGGCCAGCGCCGCATCCGCGTCCACCAGCGTCATCGGAAGCCGCGCAAGCATCGCATCGACAGCGTTCAAAGGCATGCCCGCGTGAACGAAGTGGCTGACTGTCTCCGCAAAATTGACAGCGCTCATGAGCGCCCCATCGATCGCGCCCGAAACTTTTTCCCCGCCCGGCTCGTCCTTGAGCATGGCGATCAGCGCGGAAGCGTCGAGCACAATCGCCGTCATTCGCCGCTTTCAGACCGCCGGTTGGCGAGGAAAGCGTCGACCGACGTCTCCGGTTTGTCGGCGGTGTATCGACGCGCGAGCGCTCGAGCCTGTGCGACCGACTGCGCAACTGTCCGCAGGATCAGTCCGTCGGGCGTTTCCTCTACGAGCAGAGTTCCGCCTTCCGACAACCCCATTCTTCGACGGATGTCGGCCGGCAGGACAACACGTCCATTTGGAGCGACATTGAGATGAAAGGTCATCGACGCCTCCTGCCGAGCACGGCACATCATGACAGGCTTGGCCGGATATGTCACGTTCAGGTAGCTTGGCCAGATCGTCGAGAGCGAGCTATTCGGCTTGGGTGGAAGCCCTTCCTCTCGGACGCGGCCAACCGCCGCGTCCGGTCCTCGCCCTCATGATCACATGCCGCTCGCCGGCAGGAACGGGAAGGGCGGCGTCGCGACGAACTTGTCGGCCGCGTCGCCCGAATAGACCTTGCCGCCGGCGACCGTCAGCTTCTTCACCGGCGCGCCTTCCTTCAGATCGAGATCGGCGAGCGGAACCCAGAAGGCATTCGGGCTGGTCGCGCTGTCGAAGAAATAGATCCTGTGCGTCTGGTCGGAGACGGTGCGCCAGAGCGTCGAGGAAATGTTGGGCTTGCCGGGCGTGGTGAGGCCGAGCGAAACGCTGACGCTGCGCATCACGCTCAAGACGCTCGCCGCGGCCTGGTACTCGAACTTCTGGTCCGG
Organism: uncultured Hyphomicrobiales bacterium; assembly: GCA_903932535.1. Taxonomy (GTDB): domain Bacteria; phylum Pseudomonadota; class Alphaproteobacteria; order Rhizobiales; family Beijerinckiaceae; genus Roseiarcus. Next base: position 16,214 of record CAIZGR010000336.1, read on the forward strand.
CACGGCCGAGATGAAGCTCGGGTCTGGCTTGGTGGGGATCGCCTTGATCAGGAACGAGGCTCGGACGAAGCGGTCGGCGGCGCGGTTCGTGCCGGGCAGGAAGGTGAGCCCGCCAATCTCCCGCCAGTAGGCGTCGAGCGCAAGCTGCTGGTCGAAGCTCGGCGAGTTGGTCATCACCTGATATTGCTTGCCGTGATGGATGACGAGCCTGCCGCCGAGATATTCGAAGATCGCGGAGTCGCCCGTCGCATCGGAAAGGGCGAGGTGAAGCTGGGCGCCCTGGCCGTTGGGCAGCTTCGGCGCGATCACCCGGAACGGCTCTTTGGAGAGCGCCTCCACCGCCTCGGCGACGGTGGCGAAATTGTCGAGCGCGTATTGCGCCCAGAGGCTGATCGAGATCGCGGGCTTGCCGTCCGGCTGGCCGTAGCCGGACTCGGCGAGGTAGAGCAGGTTCGCCACGAGGCCGGCCTCGTTCATGCCGTCGGCCGAGCCGACGTCGTAGCCCGAGGCTATCAGGCTGCCGTATTTCGACGTCCATTTGGGCGAGTCCGGCCCGGCGGCGCCGTCGCGAGCGATCCCGCGCGGGAACGCCCAGAGGTTGGTGTGCATGTCCTCGGCCCAGTCCATCGAGCGGCCCGTGATCACGAGGCCGTTGTCGGCCACGTAGAGGGCGCGGGTGCAGGCTTCGGCCGGCGCGATGGAGGCGACAGTGAGGGCGACCGCGGCGGCGGCGGCGAGGAGCTTCGGAATAGGCTTCATCCTTTTCGTCCTTCTTCGTCCATATTGCGTCCCAACTGCGCGGCGGCGACGCGCGGCGCACCTTGGTTCCCCTACGCGCTCCCGGATCGAAAGGGTAGCCCATGCCAGCCTTCTATGAACCGCGCTGTCGCTGCAAGGCGGAGGTCGGCAGCCCTTCCCCTCGCGCCCGTCCGGCGGTAAGGAAGCGCCTCCGCTTCCCCGAAAACCAGGTCCGATGCCTGAACTGAACCCCGTCGCGCGCCGGCGCACTTTCGCGATCATCTCGCACCCGGACGCGGGCAAGACCACGCTCACCGAAAAGATCCTGCTGTTCGGCGGCGCCATCCAGCTCGCGGGCGAAGTGCGCGCCAAGGCCAACCGCCGCCAGACCCGCTCGGACTGGATGGGGATCGAGCGCGAGCGCGGCATCTCCGTCGTGACTTCGGTCATGACCTTCGAATACGCCGGCTGCGTCTTCAACCTGCTCGACACCCCCGGCCACGAGGACTTTTCCGAGGACACCTACCGCACGCTGACCGCGGTCGACTCGGCGGTGATGGTGATCGACGCCGCCAAGGGGATCGAGGCGCGCACTCGAAAGCTGTTCGAGGTGTGCCGGCTGCGCGACATCCCGATCGTCACCTTCATCAACAAGATGGACCGCGAGACCCGCGATCCGTTCGACCTCTTGGACGAGATCGAGAAGACGCTGGCGCTCGACACCGCGCCGCTCACCTGGACGATCGGCCGCGGCCGATCGCTCGCCGGCCAGTACGACATCCGCCGCAGCACGCTGACGCCGCTCGGCAAGGACGCCGAGACGATGAAGGTCAACGGGCCCGACGACCCGCGCGTGGCGGAGCTCCTGCCCGAGCACGAGCGCGCCGAGGCGATGGACGAATTGAACCTCGCCGTCGAGGGCTGCAGGGCCTTCGACAAGAAGGCTTTCCTCGAAGGCCACCTGACGCCGGTGCTGTGGGGGAGCGCGCTCAAGGATTTCGGCGTCAAGGACCTCATCGACGCCATGGCGGAATTCGCGCCGAGCCCGCGCGCCCAGGCCGCGTCCAGCCGCGAGGTCAAGGCGGACGAGCCGAAGATGACCGGCTTCGTGTTCAAGATCCAGGCGAACATGGACCCGAACCACCGCGACCGCATCGCCTTCATGCGCGTCTGCTCGGGCAGGCTCCAGCGCGGCATGCGGGCGAAGCTGGTCCGCACCGGCAAGCCCGTGACGCTCTCGGCGCCGCAGTTCTTCTTCGCCCAGGACCGCTCGCTGGCCGAGGAAGCCTTCGCCGGCGACGTGGTCGGCATCCCGAACCATGGCCTTTTGCGCATCGGCGACACGCTGAGCGAGGGCGAGGAGATCGTCTTTCGCGGCGTGCCGAGCTTCGCCCCGGAAATTCTGCGCCGGGTCAAGCTCGCCGACGCGATGAAGGCCAAGAAGCTGCGCGAGGCTTTGCAGCAGATGGCGGAGGAGGGCGTGGTCCAGGTCTTCCAGCCCTTCGACGGCGCGGCGGCGATCGTCGGCGTGGTCGGCGCGCTGCAGCTCGACGTGCTCGTCGAGCGGCTGAACGCCGAATACGGCCTCCCCGTTTCGTTCGAGCCGAGCCGGTTCGAGGTCTGCCGCTGGGTGTCCTGCGACGAGAGGGCGGAGATGGAGAAGTTTCTTTCGGCCTACCCGTCGTCGCTCGCCTCCGACCTCGACAGCGCCCCGGTGTTCATGGCCACCAGCGCCTTCAACCTGCGTTACGAGCAGGAGCGCTGGCCGAAGATCGCGTTCGCCGACGTGAAGGACTACCAGAAGGCGGCGGCGTAGCCGACCGTTTTGTCCCTGCTCGCCACGTTTTTCTCACCACGAAAATCACCAAAGGGCACGAGGACCACCTTGGTGATCCTTGGTGTTCTTGGTGGTGAACCATAGGCGAGAGGCGGTCTTTTTTACCGCCGGACGTGAGCGGGCGGCGAGGGAGGAAGCCGGCGGGTGGAACCGAACGCCTTTCATATGTTACAAGCACAATCGTGACGCGCAAAGAAGCCATAGGCCGATTGCTCGAGCACGAAGCCGAACTGAAGCGGCTCGGCGTGCGGACGCTGTACCTGTTCGGCTCGACCGCGCGCGGCGAAGCGGGCGACAGTTCGGACGTCGATCTTTTTTCGATTGCCCCAAGGGCGAGCTTGGTCTCTACGAACTCATGAACGTCAAAGAATACACGGCCGGCATCCTCGGCGCCAAGGCCGGCATCATGACCCGCGATAGCCTGCACAAGATGCTGCGAGAGAAGATCGAGGCTTCCGCCGTGCGCGCGTTCTAGGGACCGCGCAGCGCCGGCCAAAGATCGCCTTCGCGGCCGTGAAGGACTACCAGAAAACGGCGGCCCAAGGCGCGCGGCGGCCAGCCGTTCCGCGCAAGACCGCCGCCGCCCCCGTTGCCCTCCCGAAGCGCCCGACGCATAATTCCGCACGAAGACTCCCGCCGGAAGCGGCTGGGAAGCGGGCTGGGCTTTTTCGATGCAGAGTTCGTTCTCGGGACGCGCCGCGATTTGGATCGGCGTCTACCTGTTCGTCGTCCTCGCGCCGCTGTTCGCGCTCCTTCTCGGCGACCACCCGCCGGCGCGCGACTTTTGGACGGAGTTCGCCGACGCGATCGCCTATGCCGGCCTCGCGATCATGGGCCTTCAATTCGGACTCACCGCCCGGTTCCGATTCATCACCCAGCCCTGGGGCGAGGACGTCATCTATTATTTCCACCGCCAGCTCACCTGGGTGGCGCTCGCCCTCGTTCTCGCCCATCCCGCGATCCTGATCTGGGTGAGGCCGGCGCGGATCGCCGCGCTCAATGTCTTCGCCGCCGGGTGGCGGGTCAAATACGGGAATTTCTCGGTCTACGCCCTCGCCGCGCTGACGGCGCTCTCCTACGGGCGCAAGCGGATCGGCCTCTCCTACGAGGCGTGGCACGCGACCCACATCCTGCTCGCGCTGCTCGCGATCGGCTACGGACTCCTGCACGCGGTCGCCTTCGGCTTCTATCTCCAGTCGCCGCTGAAGTCGGGCCTGTGGGTCGCGCTCGGGGCCGTCTGGATCGGGCTCTTCGTTTACACCCGCCTCGTCAGGCCCTGTTTTCTTCTCCGCAGACCCTATCGGATCGAGGAGGCGCGCCCGGAACGGGGCGACAGCGTCACCCTCACCCTTCGCGCCGACGGTCACGACGGCCTGCGCTTCGCGCCGGGCCAGTTCGCCTGGCTCTCGACCGTCACGCCGTTTCAGATCACCGGCCACCCCTTTTCCTTCGCCTCCAGCGCCGAGCGAAAAGACGGACGGATCGAGCTTACGATCCGCAATCTCGGCGACTTCACCGCGACCCTCCCCTCGATGCCGATCGGCCGGCGCGTATGGCTCGACGGCCCCTATGGCGCGTTCACGATGGACGACGCGGACGACCTGCCGGTCCTGATCGCGGGGGGGATCGGCGTCACGCCGATGATGAGCATGCTGCGCACGATGGCCGACCGCGGCGACCGCCGCCGCGTCCTCCTGATCTACGCCAACCGCAACTGGGACGACGTGACGTTCCGCGAGGAGCTGGAAGCGCTCGGCAAGCGCCTCGATCTCGTCGTCGAGACGGTGCTCGAAGAGCCGCCGCCCGGCTGGACCGGCGAGCGCGGACGCATTTCCGTCGATACGATCGAGCGCTGCGTTCCCGCGCCCTTCGATGCGCGCTGCTATTTCATCTGCGGCCCGGAGCCGATGATGGACGCGGCCGAAGCCGCGCTCGCCGGGCTCGGCGTCCCGATTTCCCGCTATCACTCCGAACGGTACAGCTTCGCCTGAGGGAGACTTCGATGCGCCGCATCTTCGCCTCGAGGCTCGTCCTCGCGACCGCCTTCGCCGTCGTCGCGCTGTCGGCGCTCTTCGCCGCGCTCAGGACCCTCGAGTGACGGCGCGGCAAGCCCACGACAGCGCTTTCTTCCTGGGCGCCGAGCCGGAGCGCGGTCTGAAAATCGCGTTCGCGGAGATCACGGACGACCGGAAGGCGGCGGCCTGAATCACGGCCCGTAGAGCGCCGCGGCGGGATTGTCCGCAGCCGCCGGACCATGCGCCGCCGTCGACCCCAGGACGAAAACCGTAAGCGCCAAGGCGATCACAGCCCCGGCGATAGACAGGAGCGTGCCGGCCCTCGCGGGGCTGTCGATGTTCAGATGCACGATATGGAACGCGGTCATGGGCCAACTCCGTTCGCCGGTAGACGAGCCCTCCGATCCCAGTATAGCACCCTGCGCCCAAAGTCGCATCGCGCGACGGGACGGCGGTCGCGGTTCAGGTCTCTTCCCTCGCAGCCGCCTGCGACTGGCCCCGCTTGCGCCGCGGCGCTCGATCAGGGACTCGCCCGGATCGATCGGCCCCGGCGCGGGACGGTCGCGCCCGGGTTTCGCAGCTTCTGAAGACGCCGGAGACCGCAAGCGAACTTTTGTCGAGTGCGACGTCTGTAGCCGTCCGCGGCCGGAGTGGATAATATAGCGCCCGGCAAAATCGATGCGCCACGGGAGTCGACGATCGTCCAACGGCGATCCGGAGACCATCGGGCGCGACAGGCCGCCGCGGCGCGCCGCGGTCGGCGAGGGAGGACGACATGAAGGCCGACGACCAGGCGACCGTTTGGGATCCGGTGGTTCTCGCAGGGGAACTCCAATCCATCGCCGAACGCAGCCAGAAACTGATGCTGCGCTTCCTTTCTCGACAGCCCGACGACGGACATGTCGGCATGGGCGACCCATCGACGCTCGGCGGCGCCTTTCTCGACCTGATGACCAAGATGATGAGCGATCCCGCGGCCGTGGCGGCGGCGCAGATCGACCTGTTCAACGACAGCCTGACGCTGTGGCGCCACGCCGCCGAACGCATGCTCAACATCCAGAGCGAGGACGCCGTCCTGCCCAAGGACAAGCGGTTCAACCACCCGGAATGGAGCGAGAACGCGACGTTCAGCTTCATTCGGGAGAGCTATCTCGTCGCTTCGAAATCGCTTCTGTCGACGGTGCGCGGGATCAAGGATCTCGACCCCAAGACCGCGCGCAAGGTGGATTTCTACACCCGGCAATTCGTCGACGCGATGTCGCCGACGAATTTCATCACCACCAATCCCGAAGTCCTGTCCACGACGCTGAACACCGGCGGGCAGAACCTGCTGCACGGGCTCGAGCATCTGCTCGCCGATCTCGATCGCGGCGACGGCCGCCTGCAGATCGCCATGACCGACGACAACGCCTTCCGTTTCGGCGAGAACATCGCCTCGACGCCGGGCAAGGTCGTGTTCCAGAACGATCTCCTCCAGCTCCTTCAGTATAATCCCACGACGCCGGACGTGCGCAAGCGCCCGCTCTTCATCATCATGCCGTGGATCAACAAGTATTACGTGCTCGACCTCCAGCCGAAGAACTCGTTCATCAAGTGGGCGGTCGACCAGGGTCATACGGTGTTCGTGCCATCCTGGGTCAATCCGGACGAGAAGCTCGCGCAGGCGACCTTCGAGGACTACATGATCCACGGGCTGATCGAAGCGTTCGACGCGATCGAGGCGGCGACCGGCGAGCACACCATCAACGCCATCGGCTATTGTCTCGGCGGCACGATCCTCGCCGCCACGATGGCCTTTCTGGCCGCGCGCGGCGACAACCGCATCGCCAGCGCCACCAATTTCGTGACCCTGATCGATTTCACCGAAGTCGGCGACATGGGCGTGTTCATCGACGAGGAGCAGATCGCCTCGGTCGAGAAGCGCATGCAGGAGCACGGGTATCTCGAAGCGGCGGACATGGCGATGTCGTTCAACATGCTGCGCGCCAACGACCTCATCTGGTCGTTCGTCGTCAACAACTACCTGCTCGGCAAGGAGCCGGTTCCGTTCGATCTTCTCTACTGGAACGCCGACGCGACCCGCATGCCGGCGGTGATGCACTCTTTTTATATTCGTAATATGTATCAAAAAAACCTGCTGAAGGAGCCGGGCGGCATCACGCTGGCCGGCACGCCGATCGATCTGAGAAAGATCAAGACGCCGATGTTCCTGCTTTCGTGCCGCGAGGACCATCTCGCGCCGTGGAAGTCGACCTACGCCGCGACGCAGATCTATTCGGGGCCGGTCACCTTCGTGCTCGCGGCGTCCGGCCACTTGGCGGGCGTGATCAGCCCGCCCGGCAGCAAGTACGGCCATTGGACCAACGACAAGCTGCCGGCGACGCCCGAGGAATGGTTCGCCACCGCCACGGCGCAAAAGGGGTCGTGGTGGCCGTACTGGGACAAGTGGGTGACGCAGTACGACGGCGGTCGCGTGCCGGCGCGCACGCCGGGCGACGGCAAGCTCCCGGTCATCGAGGACGCCCCGGGGTCCTACGTGCGGGTGCGGGCGGTTTGAGGAAAGCGCGGGCCGGGCGCCGCGCCGGCTTTCCGGCCGGCGCTTTCCAAATGCGGCGCCGGGCGGCGCGCTTCGGCGAGAGGCATTTGCGAAACGCGAACGCCACATCCGCGTTTCGCATCGCGATTCGAGCAATAGAGGTCCCGATGGAGGCCGGCGCACGCGAAAGCCGAAGCTTTCGACTGGCATAAACATTGAAGCCGGCTCGTCCGATCCCGTTTCGGAGTCGAGGTCGGCGATGGGCGTTTTCGAAATCGATCGGGACAGGGATCACGCAGGCGTCTCCACTATGAGGGGCTTGTTCGACGCTGTGGCGCAAAGCCCAGTGGATGGCTGTCCTGCGCGCGTGAGGACCCCCGTCGTCCGCGCGAAAGGGCAGCCGCTCCGGCTGCTGCGCCAAACGTTTCTCTACGCAGGCACGGAACGGACGCCGCGGCCGTCGTGAAGCGCGAAAGCAACCGCGAGGACGACGGCATAGACCTTTCCGATTCCTCCGGCGGCGCGCAAGGGAGTTCGACAGTGTCGCGTGAGGATCGATATTCCGTCGAGCGGGTGAAGGAGCGGCATTGGGTCGTCGTCGACACGACCCGCCAGGGGCAGCGGGTGGGTTGGTCCGTCGATGAAGACGGCGCCCGCAGGATCGTGTCCCTCCTGAACAGCCTTCGGCGCGGGCCGGGGCGGGTGGCCGGCTGAATTGATCGGCCGGATTCCGAATCCTCGGCCGAAATCGCAACCCGATCGCGGCGTCGTCCCGGACGGATGGCCTCTGTACGTCCGGAGATCGCCAGGTATGGGTTGCATCTGACGGCGATATGCGCGATTTTCGCTTTCGAACCGCTGCGCCTTTCTCGGCGCGGACGGACCAAGGCGGCCCGAATTGAACCCGATCGATGCGACGCGGGCGTACGCGGGGCATCACGCGCAGGCGGCCTACAGCCGCTGGGCGCCTGTCTACGATCTCGTTTTCGATCTCCCCTTTCATCCGGGGCGGCTCGCGTCGGCGCAATCGGCGGCGCAGGCGGCCGGGCCGGGCGGCGAAATTCTGGTGATCGGCGTCGGGACGGGGCTCGAGCTGCCGCTGCTGCCCGCCAACGTTTGCGCCACTGGCGTCGACGTCAGCGCGCCGATGCTGCGGGCGGCGCGGACGCGGGTCGAGCGGCAGGGCCTCGCGCAAGTGAAGGGTCTGCACGTGATGGACGCGTGCGCGCTCGAATTTCCGGACGCGGCGTTCGACGTGGCGCTCGCGCCCTACGTGATGAGCGTCATCCCCCACCCGGAGCGCGCCCTCGACGAGGCGTGGCGGGTCCTGCGGCCGGGCGGGACGCTGGTCGTGATGAACCACTTCGCGGCCGACCGGGGTCTGCGGAAGGCGGTCGAGCAGCGGATGGAGCGGGCCGCCGCCTGGCTCGGCTGGCATCCCAACTTCCCCTATTCCGCCATCGGCGACTGGATCGCCGCGCGCCCGGACGCGCGGCTCGTCGAGCGGCGCGCATTGGCGCCGATGAAGCTCTTCACGCTGCTGAGGATCGCGAAGGCCGCATAGCGCGGGCTTTCCGCCGCCGCAAAGCGCGAAAAGAATTTCAAACAGCGACGCCGACGTGTAACCTGTCCGCGATCGATCGGGGCGGGCAGGATTGATGCGCACACTGGTGGCGTGCCTTGCGCTCGGCGCCGGCGCCGCCGTCCTGACGACGGCGGGCGGCGCGGGGCCGGCAGCGGCGGCGGCGGCGGCCCTGTTGGGCTCGGGCGTCGCCGGAAATCTCGCGACCGAGCTTTTCAAGCTCGGCGACCGCCGCGTCGCCGAGCGCTTTCTCGACGGTTTCCACGGCATCGACGAAAACCACGACATCGCCCGCGCGCTGCGGCTGGCGCAATTGCGTGCGCTCCGCGCCGTCCTCGTGCGCTTCGACGCGGCGCGGGCCGGCGACCGCGACCGGGCGCGCCAAGCGGCGGCGCAGGCATTTTCCGCCATGCTGACGCATTTTCTCGACGCGGACATCGGCGCCGCGCAAAGCGACAAGTTCGGGTCGGCGCCGGGTGTCGCAGCCGACGAGGCGGCCATCCGCCGCGCCGTCGTCGGGGTTTTGGCCGACGGCTTCGACGTCGGCCTCGCGGCGCAGCGCGACGCCGGACGGACGCCGTCCGTTTCGGAGACCCGCCGGGCCGTCAAGGCCGCGGTCGAGGCCGGGGCGCTCGAAGAGATTCGCCTTCGCACCATCGCGGTCGACGGCGGTCCGCCCGCGCTGTTCCTCGCCGCCTTCCGCGGCGACGCGGACAACGCCGGATGGTTCGACCTCTTCGTCCGCGACGCCGCCGACGACCTGAAGGCGGGCGGCAATTTCGAGAAGGCGTGGAACGCCGAGCAGATCGCGCTCGTCAAGGCGATTCAGGCGGCGCAGTCGGAAGTCTTGGCCGCGATCAAGGACGATACGGGGGCGATCCGCGACGACACAGCGGCGTTGCGGGCCGGGCAGGACCGCGCCGAGGCGCTGTTGGAGCGGCTTCTCCGGTCGCAGGAACAGGGCGTCCGCGCCGCCGCGCAGGAAGGCGTGCGGGAGCGGGAGATCATCGCGCTGGCGCGGCGGATCGCGGCGGACGTGCAGGACTTCGAGCAGGCGAGGCGCGAGTTGGAGCGCGCGGTCGAGGTCGCCATCGCGGTCCAGCGCGAGGGGCGGCAGGGCAGCAATACGGGCGATTTCGTCGACCGGGTGCTGAAGCGCGTGGCGGAATTGTCGGGCGAGAGCCGGTTCGACGAGGCGGCCGAGGTTGCAGAGGTCAGCTTCGCGACATGGCGGGCCGAGGACGAGGAGCGCCGGCAGGCGGCGGCGCAGCAGGGCGTGACCCTCGCCCGCGCCGGCCTCAATCAGCACCTGCTGCGCCGCGACGCCGCCTCCGCGGCGGCCTGGGTCGCGCGGATCGTCGATCTCGAAACGCCCGATCCGGCGGCGCGCTTCGAGGCGCTGCGACGGGCTCAGGACGCGTGGTACGTCCGCGGACGCGACAAGGGCCTGAACCTGGACCTCGACGTCTCGATCGAGATCGCCCGCCTGTGTCTGTCGCTCGCAACGAGCCACGACCAGCGCGGGGCGGCCTTGAACGATCTCGGCGTATCGCTCCGCACGCTCGGGGCGCGGGAGAGCGGGACGACGCGGCTCGAGGCGGCGGTCGCGGCCTTCCGGGCGGCGTTGCAGGAAAACACGCGCGAACGCGCGCCGCTCCAATGGGCGGGGACGCAAGACAATCTCGGCGCCGCGCTTTCGACGCTCGGGGAGCGGGAGAGCGGGACGGCGCGGCTCGAGCAGGCGGTCGCGGCCTTCCGGGCCGCGCTGGAGGAATTCACCCGCGAGCGCGCGCCGCTCGACTGGGCGGCGACGCAGATGAATCTCGGCAATGCGCTCAGGACGCTCGGGGAGCGGGAGAGCGGGACGGCGCGGCTCGAGCAAGCGTTCGCGGCCTACCGGGCGGCGCTGGAGGAATTCATGCGCGAACCCGCGCCGCTCCAATGGGCGACAACGCAAAACAATCTCGGCAATGCGCTCTTGGTGCTCGGAACCCGAGAGAGCGGGACGGCGCGGCTCGAGCAGGCGGTCGCGGCCTACCGCTCGGCGCTGGAGGAAAGGACGCGCGAACGCGCGCCGCTCGACTGGGCGGGGACGCACATGAATCTCGGCGCCGCGCTCTCGACGCTCGGGGAGCGGGAGAGCGGGACGGCGCGGCTCGAGCAGGCGGTCGCGGCCTTCCGGGCGGCGCTGGAGGAATTCACCCGCGAGCGCGCGCCGCTCGACTGGGCGGCGACGCAGGTGAATCTCGGCAATGCGCTCGAAAGGCTTGGGGAGCGGGAAAGCGGGACGGCGCGGCTCGAGCAGGCAGTCGCGGCCTTCCGAGCGGCGCTGGAGGAATTCACGCGCGAACGCGCGCCGCTCCAATGGGCGACGACGACAGGGAACTTGGGCGTCGCGATGGTCACGATCGCCGAACGGACGGGCGACCGGGCCGCCGCCGAGGCCGCGTTGGCGCAGATCGAGGCCGCTCACGCCACGATGGCGGCCTCGGGACACGGCCCGCGCGCCTCGTACTATGAAGGCCAACGGCCCCGCGCCCGCGCACTCGTCGCCCAGTTGCGCGGCGGGTGAGCGGGGACCTCGGGAGCAAGACCGGGTCCGATAGCGGCGACGCCATCGGATTGAGGTCCATCGGAACGGCCGAGCCTTCCCAATACCCGGCCGTCGCGAGCCGCTCCCGCGCCATCGCGAGGACCCGCGGACTTGATCCGCGGGAACGCGGCGATCCCGGGGCGGCCGGGCGCCCTGCGATCTTCTGGATCGCCACGCCCCCTTCGGGGGCTCGCGATGACGAAGCAGAGAGACTCACCCCTCGCCGGCTACGGCCGGCTCGCAGCAAATCTGGACGAGCGCACGGCCGTCATGATATCTATCTTTGATAGATATCCCTATCTTGCCAAGGGCGCGAGCCATGTCGACGACCGCGAAGATTTTTATGCACGGCCGCAGTCAGGCGGTGCGGCTGCCGAAGGAATTTCGCATGCCGGGCAAGGAGGTGCGGGTGAGCCGCGACGGGGACAAGGTTGTTCTCGAGCCGATCGAGAAGCCGCCGTTCGACGTTCGGGCGTGGCGGGCGAAGCTCGATGCGCTCGGCGCGCGCGACGTTCTCCCTGACGGATTGCCGGAGGAGGCGCCGGTCGCGCCCGACGACGACGTTTCGTTCGCGTGACGCCGATGTTCTGTCTCGACACCAATATCGTCATCTTCGGGATGAACGGACGCCGGCCGAAGATCGCCGCGAGGCTCGACGCGGAACTGGCCGCCGGCGCGTCGCTCATCGTTCCCGCGATCGTGCGCTACGAGCTGGAATATGGCTGCGCCAAGAGCGATCAGCCCGTCCGCTCGAGAGCCAGTCTCGAGCTTTTCCTGTCGGCCGGGTTCGAGCAGCCGCCTTTCGACCTCGAGGACGCCCGCGAGGCCGGAGACATTCGCGCCGCGCTCGAAGCGAAGAGAACGCCCATCGGTCCCTGCGACACGCTGATCGCCGCGCTGGCGCGCCGCCGCGGGGCGAGGCTCGTGACCTTGAACCGGGCGGCGTTCGAGCGCGTGCCGGGCCTCGAGGTGGAGGACTGGGAGGGGTAAGCCGCACGCCGAACGCCTTGACGGGGCGTCGACAAAATATCAATCATGGCATGAGATACGGATGATCCAGGGTGTCGCCCATGCAGGTTTCCAAATGGGGCGACAGCCTCGCCGTGAGGCTGCCGAAGGCGCTGGTGGAGTCGCTCGGGCTCGCGGCCGGCGACGAGTTGAACGTGGTCGCGGCCAGCAAGACGGAGATCGTGGTCGAGAAACGCGACCGGCGCGCGGAATTCCTGAAAGCGATGGAGGCGTTCCGGTGGCCGGCGCCGGAGGGCTATACGTTCGACCGCGACGAGGCGAACGAGCGTTGAGGCGTTTCTTCGACACCAATGTTCTCGTCTACGCGTTTCTGGATTCGGAGAAGCGGGAGCGCGCCCTCGAAGTCCTGGCGCAGGGCGGCGTGATCAGCGCGCAGGTGCTCAACGAATTCACCCATGTCGCGCACAGGAAGCGTCGGCGTCCCTGGCCGGAGATCGAAGCCGCGCTCGGAACCCTTCGCGAATGGTTCGGCGACATCGTCCCGTTGACGTCCGTGACGCACGCGGCCGCCGTGGCGCTCGCCCGCGACCACGGCTTCGCCTTCTACGACGCGCTCATCGTCGCCGCGGCGCTGGAGGGCGGGTGCGACACGCTTTTCAGCGAGGACATGCAGCATGGCCGCGATGTCGGCGGCCTGACGATCGTCAATCCATTCGCGAACCCGTCGCGGTGACGAGGAGCGCTTCGGGAACGAACGGCTCCGCCCCTTCGCTTGTAACAGGCGCTGCGCACGACTAGCTTTGCTCGTGACCTCGAGCGAGTTCGAACCGTTTTGCCCAAATTGACCCCTCCCCGTCGCCCCGCGGCGCCGGCTGCGGCCAGCGCCGCCGCCCTGCCTTCGCGCGAAGAGCTGATCGCGTTCATCGGCGGCGCGCCGGCGCCGAACGGCGAAAAGCCGCCCGCGCGGGTGACCAAGCGCGACATCGCCCGCGCCTTCGGCGTCACGGGCGAGGCGAAGGCGGAACTGAAGCTCCTGATCAAGGACCTGCAGAACGAAGGCGCCATCGCCCGGGGCCGCAAGACGCTGCACGCCCAGGGCCGATTGCCGGCCCTCGTCGTGGCGGACGTCGCCGAACGCGACCGCGACGGCGAGCTCGTCGCCAAGCCCGTCGAGTGGGACGAGGACGGCCCCGCGCCGCGCATCCTGATCCGGCGTCCGCGCGGAAAGCGCGACAACGCGCCGGCGCCGGGGGTCGGCGCGCGCGTGCTGATGCGGGTCGAGCTCAACCCGGACGCGGCCGGCAAGGAGCCCTCGTATTCGGGCCGGGTGGTCAAGATCCTGGAGAAGCTGCGCGCCCGCGTCTTCGCCGTGTTCCGCAAAGCGGAGGACGGCTCGGGCCGCGCCCTGCCGGTGGAGAAACGGTCGGCGGCGCGGGAGTTCTTCGTGCCCGCCGCCTTCGCCGCCGAGGCCGAGGACGGCGACCTCGTCGCCATCGAACCGCTGCGCGCCCCGCGCCTCGGGGTTCCGAGCGCGCGAGTGATCGAGTCGGTCGGCTCGGTCAGGTCGGAAAAGGCGGTGAGCCTGATCGCGCTCGCCCAGCATCACATTCCCTTCGTCTTCTCCCCGGCGGCGGTGAAGGAGGCGGAGGACGCCCGCGCCGTCCGCCTCGCCGGCTCCCGCGAGGACTGGCGGTCGCTGCCGCTCGTCACCATCGATCCGCCCGACGCCAAGGACCACGACGACGCCGTCCACGCCGCGCCCGACCCCGACCCGGCCAATCCGGGAGGCTTCGTCGTGACGGTCGCCATCGCGGACGTCGCCGCCTATGTCCGGCCGGGCTCGGGCCTCGATCGCGACGCGCTCGAGCGCGGCAATTCCGTCTATTTTCCCGACCGGGTCGTGCCGATGCTGCCCGAGCGCATCTCGAACGACCTCTGCTCGCTTCGCCCGCTCGAGGACCGGCCGGCGCTGGCGGTGCGGATGGCGCTCGGCGCGGACGGGCGCAAGCGGTCGCACCGCTTCCATCGCGTCATGATGCGTTCGGCGGCGAAACTCTCCTACGAGCAGGCGCAGGCGGCGATCGACGGGCGGCCGGACGAGACGACGGCGCCCCTGCTGGAAGCCGTGCTGAAGCCGCTCTGGGCCGCCCATGCCGTGCTCGAGATCGAACGCGAACGGCGCGACCCGCTCGATCTCGACCTGCCCGAACGCAAGGTCGTGCTCGACCAGGACGGACGCCTCGCCGGGGTGCGCTGGCCGGAACGCCTCGACGCGCATCGCCTGATCGAGGAGTTCATGATCCTCGCCAACGTCGCCGCCGCCGAGACGCTGGAGGCGCAGAGCTCGCCGCTCCTCTATCGCGCCCACGACGCGCCGAGCGTCGAGAAGCTGAACGATCTCATCGAGTTCCTCGGCACGCTCGGCGTCAAGCTCGCCAGGGGCGACCGGGTCAGGCCGTCCCATTTCAACGGCGTGCTCGCCCGCGTGAAGGGCCAGGGGGTCGAGGCGCTGGTCAACGAGGTGGTGCTGCGCGCCCAGGCCCAGGCGGAATACAGTCACGAGAACTACGGCCATTTCGGCCTCAACCTCAGGCGCTACGCCCATTTCACCTCGCCGATCCGCCGCTATGCCGACCTCGTCGTCCACCGGGCGCTGATTCGCGCCCTCCGTTTCGGCGACGGCGGGCTCCAGGACATGCGCGGCGGCGAGCTGGCGCAGGTCGCCGAGCACATATCCGCCGCGGAGCGGCGCGCCATGGCGGCCGAGCGCGAGACGGTCGATCGGCTGGTGGCCGCCCATCTCGTCGACCGCGTCGGCGCGGTGTTCGAGGCGCGCGTCGCCGGGGTCACGCGAGTGGGCCTGTTCGTGAAGCTCGCCGAGACCGGCGCCGACGGCTTCGTGCCGGCCGGGACGCTGGGCGACGACTATTTCCGCTTCGAGGAAGGAATCCGCGCGCTGGTCGGAACCCGCAGCGGCGTGTCCTACCGCCTCGGCGATTCCGTACGCGCGCGCCTCGTCGAGGCCGCGCCCTTCGCCGGCGCGCTCCGCTTCGAGATCGTCGCCGGCGCGGCCGACGAGGCGCCGCCCCGGCGGGGAACGCGCCGCGCCCGGACCGATCCGCCCGAGCGCCGGTCGAGCCGCAAGAGCGTGCGACGATGAACGACCTGTCCGGCTTCCGGGCGTGGGGCGCGCCGCGACGGAACCGTCCGCTCGGCGAGGCGATCCGTCGCGGGCTCATCGGACGATGCCCGGCCTGCGGACGCGGCCGGATATTCCGCGCCTATCTCGAGCTGGAGACAAGCTGCAAGGTGTGCGCCGAGGACCTCAGCCACGCCCGCGCCGACGACGCGCCGGCCTATCTGACGATGCTCGTCGTTTGCCACTTGGCGGGCGCCGGGGTGCTGACGTCGGACGACCTGTGGCCGGAGGCGTCCCTGATGGCGACGGCCGCCTTCTGGTTGATCGTCGCCGCCGTCGCGAGCCTTCTCCTTCTGCCGCGCATGAAGGGGGCCGTGGTCGGCCAGCAATGGGCGCTCTGCATGCACGGTTTCGGGGGGGACGAGACGTGAGCGGAAAGACCGAGGCCGGCAGGGCGCTGCGTCCGCGCGACGCGGCGACGCTGATCATCGTCGATCGGGAAGGGCCGGAGCCGCGCGTGCTGATGGGCCGGCGCCACGAGGGGCACACGTTCATGCCGGGCAAGTTCGTCTTTCCCGGCGGCCGGGTCGAGCCGGAGGACCGGCGCATGGCCGCAGCCGGCGCCCTCGATCCGTATGTGGAGGACAAGCTCAACGCGCGCGTGCAGCGCCCCTCGCCGGGCTTCGCGCGCGCGATCGCGCTCGCCGCGATCCGCGAGACCTTCGAGGAGACCGGGATCGCCGTCGGCGTCTGCGACTACGGCGCGCCGGACGATCCGCCGCCCGGCGCCTGGGCGCGCTTCGCCGAGGCGGGCGTCTTTCCGGCGCTCGACGCGATCGACTTTCTCGCCCGCGCCATCACCCCGCCGGGCCGGGTCAGGCGCTTCGACGCGCGCTTCCTGGTCGTCGACGCGAGCGCCGTCGCCAAGCGCATCGACGGCGTCGTGAACCCCGATGCCGAGCTGGTCGAACTGATTTGGACGCCGGTTGCCAGCGCGCGCGATCTGGACCTGCCCAACATCACCCGTCTGGCGCTCGACGATCTCGCCGCCGCGCTCGACGGCGGCCTCGACCGGCGCAGGCCGCGGCCGTTCTATCGCGAGCTGCGCGGCAAGCGGTTGCGGGAGGAGCTTTGACGGGCGCCGCGCTTCGGCCCTGCGCGTCAGGCCGCCGCCCGGATCGCCGCCCGCTCCGACGGCCGCAGCCGGGCGGCGAGTTCCGTCAGCGCAAGGTGATAGGTCCTCGCGGCGCGGCGCGAACGGCGGGTGCGCGAGACCACGACCTCGAGGAGCTCGATGACGATCTCGGCGTCGATCTCGGCGAGACGGCCGCGCGCCAGGCCCGCCCGTTCGTGCGCCGAAACGAGCGCCTCGCGCAGGCGCTCGAAATCCTGAATGTCTCCGCCGACGAGCGCGCGCCAAGCCCGCGCATGAAGGCGGGACAATTCCCGCGCCAGCAGGTCGTTATTCAGGCGGCTGCGATAGGCTGCGAGCAGCCGGTCGAAGATCAGCGGCCCCGACCATTGCTCCAATCCCGAGAACCCTTCGGACGAGTCGGTCAACGGCATGGCGGCGATCCCAGCGCTGTCGTTAGGAAAGGCCTGCGCGGCGGATTCCCAGACACGACTTGCACCCCACTTTGATTCGTCATGGTTAACGATTCGCAAACGCGCACGACGAGGCTTCCACAAATACCGTGCAAATTTTCACCTGACCTTGCGCCGGAGCGTCGTTCGACGCCTCCGGCTCGGACCGGCTAGCGGTTCAACTCGAATTCCGCCGGACGCGTCTGCCGCGCGAGCGCATCGAGCACGGCATTGATCATCCCGCACTCGTCCGGACCGAAGAACGCGGCTGCGACGTCCACGTATTCGGTCACGACGACGCGCGCCGGCACGTCGGGGCGGCTGCGCAGCTCGTAGGTGGCGGCGCGCAGAATCGCCCGCATCAGCGCCTCGACCCGGCGCAGCGGCCAGCCGGACGCCAGCGTCGCGTCGAGCCCGCGGTCGATCGGCGTCTGATCGCGCAGCACGCCCGAGACGACGTCGCGGAAAAAGCGGAGTTCCGCCGGGTTGTACGCGTCGCCCTCGATTTCCTGCCCGATCCAGTGCGCTTCGAACTCGGCGAGGATGTCGTCGAGCCCCTTCTCGGCGACCTCCATCTGATAGAGGGCCTGGGAGGCGGCGAGGCGCGCGGCGGAGCGCAGATCCGATTTCTTGAGCTTCATTGGCCGCGACCCCTGCGTTTGAGGAGCGCGAGCCCGATCGCCGCCCGGACGGCGTCGCCGCCTTTGTCGCCGCGCGCCGGATCGGCGCGCTCCTCGGCCTGCGCGATGGTCTCGGTGGTGAGGATGCCGTTGCCGAGCGCCAGCCTGCTCTGCACCGAAAGGTCGATGAGCGCGCGGGCCGACTCTCCGGCGACGATCTCGAAATGGTAGGTTTCGCCGCGCACGACGCAGCCGAGCGCTACGGCGCCGTCATACGGGCGCCCGGCCGCCTCCGCGGCGTCGAGCGTGATCGCCATGCCGGCCGGAATCTCGAGCGCGCCGGCCACGCCGACGACGTCGAAGGTCGCGCCGGCGGCGTCGAGGGCGCGGATCGCGCCTTCGAGCAGATGCGCGCCGATCGCGTCGTAGAAGCGCGCCTCCACGATCAGGAAGCGCCCGCCCTCGATGCGGGGCGCGGATGCGATTGTAGCGCGGCTGGGCTCGGCCATGCTGAACGGTCTCTTGATTTTGTGTCGGATTGCCGAGAGTCCATAACGGCCGGGGGCCGCGGAGGCAAGGACATCAGTCGCAGCGGAACCGCCAGCGGCCGTAGCGCCAGGGCCGCGACCACGACGCGCCGGCCGGAATCGCCTGCGGCGGCGGATCGAATCCCGCGCCGCCCCAGGGATGGCAGCGGCAGAGGCGCGCCGTTCCCATCCAGGCGCCGGCCCAGAGGCCGTGACGTGCGATCGACTCGTCCGCATAGTCCGAGCAGGTCGGCAGGTAGCGGCATTGCCGGCCGATCACGCTCGACAGGGTGAGCTGGTAGAAACGGATCAGCGCATGCGCCGCCCTGCGCGGCGCGCAGGCGAGCGCGCTCATGGCGCCTCGGCGGTCTGCGAGGCCTTTTTCTCGATCTGGCCGAGGGCGTCGGCGACAGCGTCGAAAGTGAGCAGAGTCGAGGCGTGGCGCGCCCTGTAGGCGCGCACGGGCTCGAGCAGGGCGAAATCGGCCCACTTGCCTTCCGGCGGCGGACCGTCCTGCTTGAGCATACGGGTCACCGTCGCGCGCAGCGCCAGAAGCTCTTCCGCCGTCGCCCCGACGACGTGACGCGCCATCAGCGACGACGACGCCTGACCGAGGGCGCAGGCCCTCACGTCGTGGCCGAAGTCCACGACTCGGCCGTCCCGCACGATGAGATCGACGATCACCGTCGACCCGCACAGCCGCGAATGCGCCTTTGCGGTGGCGTCGGGGGAGGAGAGGCGGCCGAGCCGGGGAATGTCCGCCGCCAGCTCCAGCACGCGCCGGCTGTAAATGTCGTCCAACATGCGATCGTCGAGACCAGAGACAGGGTGGCGCAGCGCCACGGGGGTCCTATATAGGGCGGGTTCCGGACGAAATCGAGCCGGGGAGCAAGCCGGGGCTCGCTCCGACAGGGACGCGTCGATGGACGAGGTTGTCAAGCTGAAGCCGGCCGCGGCGGCCGTTCCCGCGCCATCCGCGCGCCGGCCGACCCGCGAGGAAGCGGAAGCGGCGGTGCGCGTCCTGATCGCCTGGGCGGGCGACGATCCCGACCGCGAGGGCCTGATCGACACGCCCCGCCGCGTCGCCAAAGCCTACGAGGAACTGTTCGCCGGCTATCGCGAGGACGCCGCCAAGCCCCTGAAGCGCGTGTTTCACGACGTGTCGGGCTACAAGGACTTCGTCCTGGTGCGCGACATCTCCTTCGTGTCGCATTGCGAGCACCATATGGCGCCGTTCTTCGGCAAGGCGCACGTCGGCTATTATCCCCGGCGGGGCGTCGTCGGCCTCTCCAAGCTCGCGCGGATCGTCGACACCTTCGCGAGGCGCCTGCAGACGCAGGAGGCGCTGACGGCCCAGATCGTCGAGGCGATCGAGAAGACGCTGGAGACCCGCGGCGTGGCGGTGATGCTCGAGGCCGAGCACGCCTGCATGGCGATGCGCGGCGTGCGCAAGGAGGGCGCCTCGACCGTGACGACGCAGTTCAGCGGCGTCTTCCGCGACGACCCGAACGAGCAGACGCGCTTCTTCAGCCTGCTGCGCGGCGCCCGCTGACCATGGGCGGCGCCGCCGACCGCGAGGAGGGCCTGGCTTTTCGGCCGAAATTCGGCGCCGACGGCTTGGCCACGTGTGTGACGATCGACGCCGGGCGCGGCGACGTGCTGATGGTCGCGCACATGAACGCCGAGGCGCTCGAGGCGACGCTGTCGAGCGGGATCGTCCATTACTGGTCGCGGTCGCGAGGCGCGCTCTGGCGCAAGGGCGACACGTCCGGCCAGAGCCAGAGGCTCGTCGAGATGCGGGTCGATTGCGATCAGGACGCCTTCCTCGCCTTCGTCGAGGTCGGCGGCGACGGCGGCGCCTGCCACACCGGCCGGCGTTCCTGCTTCTATCGCAGGATCGAAAGCGGCTCCGGCGGCGCGCGCCTCGCCTTCGTCGACGCCGGGCGATCGGCAGAATGAAGCCGCGCTTGCCGGCCCGAACGTTTGGGATAAGACGAGGGCGCGCTCGAACGCGAGCCGACACGGAGGAACAGCGCATGCGGGCTCAGCGGGCCTTGATTGTTTCGGGAACGCTCATCGGGCTCGCGGGCGCGGCGTTCGGCGGCGAGGCGCCCGAGGGCGCGGGCGTGATGACCCAACAGCTCGCCGTCACAGCCCAGTCGCTCGGTCAGGCGCTGCCGCAGAAGGTCGACGACACGCTGACCCTGTCGAGCGTGAGCGCCGAAGGCCTGACCTTGACCTACCACTACAAATTCACCGATCCGGCCGTGAAGGCGAGCGAGCGCGTGGCGGAGCTGAACAATCGCAACTTGGCGCAATCCTGCCATCATCCGGGCATGCGGCAGATGATGAAGGTGTTCGAGGTGGCGTTCGTCTACAGCTATGCGCCGTACTCGGGCGAGGCGCCGATCGACGCGAAGATCGACGAAAAGGCGTGCTTGGCGTACGATCAGTCGCGGTGGAAGTGACGCGCCTGCGGTGGCGCCGCCTACGATTTGACATCTTTCGCGAATTTGCTCGCGAAACCCGGCGCGCGGTGGGAATTGGCGCGACGGGAAACGCCGAGAAGGACTGTCCGAGACCTGGCGTGGGGTCGCGCGCGATGTTCTGGTCGCCGTACTGGAGAAGCGATTCCGATGCGGGGCCGACCGCCGGGCGCACCCGCTCGGCGCGGGTGGGCGTCGTGCTGGGGGCGGGGGCCGCGCGCGGCTGGGCGCACATCGGGGCGCTCCAGGAGCTCAACGCCTTCGGGATCAGACCCGAAATCGTAGTCGGCTCCTCGATCGGGGCGCTCGTGGGCGGATGCTACGCCGCCGGCAAGCTCGACATGCTGGAGATCTTCGCCCGCTCGCTGACCCGGCGGCGGATGCTCGGCCTGCTGGATTTTTCTTTTGCGGGCGGCGGGCTGATCGGCGGCGAGCGCCTGCGCGCCAAGCTCGAGGCGGAACTCGGCGGGGTTCGCATCGAGGATCTGCCGATCCGTTTCGCAGGCGTCGCGACCGAGATCGGCGGCGGCCACGAAATCTGGCTCCAGCGTGGCCTGCTGGTCGAGGCGATCCGCGCGTCCTACGCCCTGCCGGGCGTGTTCGAGCCGGTCCGGATCGAGGGCCGCTGGATGTTCGACGGCGCCATCGTCAATCCGGTGCCGGTCAGCGTCGCCCGGGCGCTCGGCGCCGAGCGGGTCATCGCGTTCAACATCTCGAGCGACAGCGCTGGCCGCGGCACAGCGGTCCAGGATCCTTTCGGGCGCCAGGAGCCTCCGCTCATCGACGAACCGGCCAACGACACGGGCGGCGTCATTGCGCGCTGGTGGCGCGGCGCGGCGCGCCCCGCGTCCGACCCGGACTCGGCGTCGCCCGGACTGATGACGGTGATGGTCAACGCCTTCGACATCCTGCAGGACCGGATCACGCGCTCGCGGCTCGCCGGCGACCCGCCCGACGCCCTGATCGCCCTCAAAGTCGGCAAGATCGGGATGTTCGAGTTCAACCGTGCTGACGAGTTGATCGCCATCGGCCGCGAGGCCGTGCGCAAGGCGGCCGCCGAACTCGCCGAGCACATCGACGCGCCCCGGATGGAAGCGGCCGGCGGCTGACCGCCGGCCGGTCGCGCGTTCAGGCCGTGGCGATGTATTCCCGCAGCGCCTGCCGCTCGCTGTCGATCGCGCTGATGTGGCGCTTGACGACGTCGCCGATCGACACGATCCCGATCAGCCGCCCCTCCTCCACCACTGGCAGATGGCGGAAGCGGCCCTCCGTCATGATCTCCATCAGCTCGTCGATGGAGGTCTCGCGCGTGACCGTGGCGACCTTCGGCGTCATGTGGCGCGACACCTGATCGTCGAGGGCCGCAGCCCCGTCATGGGCGACGACGCGGACCACGTCGCGCTCGGACAAGATCCCGAGCACGTTCATCGACGCGTCGGCGACGACAACCGCGCCGACACCCTTGGCGGCGAGCATCGCGACGACTTCCCTGAGCGTGCGATGAGGCGGGGTGGTGATGACGTCCCGCCCCTTGTCGGCGAGAATGTGGGCAACAGTCATTCCGTCTCTCCCTTTCCGGGCAGCCCTGTGTCCAGCCGCGCAGAACGAGAATCATGCGACGGGCGCGCCCGCCGATCAAGCGCAAACTCGCGCCGGATTGCGCCCGCCGTGCGTCAGCGCAAGCCCGCGTCCACGAGGAAGCATTGTTTGGTGATCATCGCGCTGTCGTCGGAGGCGAGGAACAGCGCCAGCCGCGCCACGTCCTCCGCGACCAGTGTGCGGTTGAGGCACTGGCGCGCGCGACAGTCGGCGATGTCCTTCTCGCTCATCCACAACCGCCGCTGACGCTCGGTGACGACGGCGCCCGGGGCGATGGCGTTGACCCGGATATTGTCGGGGCCGAACTCGCGCGCCAGACTCTTCGTCAGTCCGACCACGGCGGCCTTGGCGGCCGAGTAGACCGACAGCCGCTTGATGCCGATCATCCAGGCGGTCGAGGAGAAGTTGACGATCGCCCCGCCGCCGAGCTCGCGCATCGAGCGGCGGGCGATCTGGGCGGCGAAGAACTGGTGCTTCAGGTTGACCGCCATCGCCCGGTCCCAGTCGTCCTCGCTGACCTCGTCGGCGCTCTCGCGGTCGTCGTTGGCGGCGTTGTTGATCAGGACGCCGATCGGCCCCAGCCTCTGGCGCGCCTCCTCCATCGCCGACTCGAGCGCGTTGATGTCGGTCAGGTCGCACTTGATGAAAAGGGGTGGCTGGCCGGTCGCGGCGAGCCGCGCCGCGAGCGCCTTCGAGGCCTCGACCTGCACGTCGACGAAGGCGACGTTGGCCTTCTGCGCCACGAAGGCCTCGACCACCGCCGCGCCGATCCCGGACCCGCCGCCGGTGACGAACACGACCTTGTCGAGCAGGGACGGGTAACGGGCGTAGGGCATGGCGGATGTCGCTCCTTGGAAAAGTTTCCGGGACGGTCGGGTCCGCGCCATTTTTCGCCCCGTGATTGATTTTTATCAATCGGTTGCGTGGCGATTTGCGACCGAATGTCGGGGTGGGTCGCCAAACCGAGTCGGAGTTCTCGGTCGGTCCGTATTGCCTTCTCGAAGACGGAGGGTCGGAATCCCAGATGGGCCGCTTTCAAGAATGCCTTGCGGCGGACTCAAGCCGGAATCGAAGCGGGAACGAGACGGAGTGAGACCATGAAGCGCGTTCGTCTTTGAAAGACGCTCAGATCTCTCGGATTACGCATAAGTTCAAATACACCTCAGAGACAGCATGAATTACCAAATATTGGGCGTACCATTCACAAGATAATAGCCTATCCAGCCCAGAGGTATCAAAAACCAAAGCGAAACGGCCTTCCCCACCATAACCTCTCCATTGACTCAACAGGCCGTTGTTCCGTTCGTATTCGTTATCGCCCGCGTGGTTACAGAACGAGCAAATGTAGGGCTCGGCGAGAGGCATAAGCATTCCACCTGTGAATGCGACTTCGAAATTCGCTTCCACAAATGAGCATGCCATATCTGTTATTACCTTGTCAATCCCTCATTTTGATGAGTTCAAACGCCTCATACGGAAACTGTCACGTTGACGTTCAAGAAGAAAGCGTTTTGCCCGCGCTTTGATTGCCAGAGACAGCGGTTCTTTTAGTAGGACTATCTCAGATGAATCGTTTAGATTAGTGTAATGCGTTGCCCAAAGGGTGCCTGACCTCCAAATGCCCTCCAACCCCTATCTATTAGTGTAATGATGTAGTTCCGGCACCTTTAATATTAACTTATCGTTGCGGGCCCATTTTGACAGAGGCTCTCTCATCGAATCGTCAAAATCTTGAATCACGAAACACCCGAAGGCATAGGGTTAGAGCTTACTACCCCGCATCAGCGCCAGCAGCCCCTTCATCAGCGCCGCCGGGCTCGGCGGGCAGCCGGGGATGACGAGATCGACGGGCAGGACCGCCGCGACGCCGTCGGCGACCGCGTAAGATCCCGCGAAAACCCCGCCGTCCGCCGCACAGGCGCCGGCGGCCACCACCCACTTGGGCGCAGGCGTCGCGGCGTAGGTGCGCAGGAGCGCCTCGCGCATGTTCAGCGTCACCGGCCCGGTCACCAGCAGGACGTCGGCGTGGCGGGGCGAGGCGACGAAGCGGAAGCCGAACCGCTCGATGTCGTAAAAGGCGTTGCTCAGCGCATGGATCTCGAGCTCGCAGGCGTTGCACGAGCCCGCATCGACGTGCCGGATCGCCAGACTCCGCCCGAGCGTCCGCTGGGCCGCCTCCTTCACCGTGGCGGCGAGGGCTGCGAGCTCCGGATCGTCTGCGCTCGGGGCGGTTTCGGTCAGCGGGGTTTTCAAGCCCTGAAGCAGCGTGTCGCGCATGTCAGAGCGTGATCAAACAAGGTTGCGCGAGCGAACCCTCACCCGGCCGCTTCGCGGCGTCCCTCTCCCGAAGGGAGAGGGGGGTGCGCGTCCCTTCCCCCACGGGGGGAAGGCGGCGCGAAGCGCCGGATGAGGGTCTGCCGCGCGATTCCATCTCAATTCATCCCGCTCTAGAGGTCGCACCCGGAATACGAGCCGTTGAACGACTTGTTGCACAAGGGGAAATCGGCGACGATGTTGCCCTCGATCACCGCCTCGA
>CAIZGR010000337.1 GCA_903932535.1 uncultured Hyphomicrobiales bacterium
GCCGGACCGGCGACACGAGAAGCGCGACGACCTCCTCAACGTCATCCATCTCGGCGGCCCCGACGTTTTCTCGCCGCTGGTCAATCCGCTCGGCCTCCAGGTCAACCTGGTGATGGGCGGCAATTCGCTCGAGCGCCTCGCGGACCTGTCGACCGCGGCGGCGACCGTCACGATGTGCTTCGTCCTGTCCTATCTCGCGACGGGTCTCGAGCAGGAATACGGCGTCCCCGAGATCCGCGCGCCCCTGCCCTACGGGCTCGACGCCACCGACAATTGGCTCCGCGACATCGCCCGCGTCACGAAGCGCGAGCATCTGGTCGAAGCGGTGATCGCCTCCGAGCGCGCCCGCATCGCGCCGGAGCTGGAAAGGTTGCGCAAGGCGCTCGCGGGCAAGAAGGGTTTTGTGGCCGCCGGCGCCGCCTTCGCCCACGGGCTGATCGCGAACTTGCGCGAGCTCGGCGTCGTCGTCGACGACGCCTTCTCGTTCCACCACGACCCCTCGACCGACAGCCGCGACCCGCAGCAGGACTCTCTGGGCCACCTCATTCAGACGACCGGCGACATCGAGCATTTCACCGTGAGCCCGGACCAGCATTTCCAGGCGCACGCCGCGCTCAAGCGCGCCAAACCCGACTTCGTCATCTGCCGCCACTCGGGCTCGATGGCGATCCTGGCGGGCCGAATGGGCATTCCCGTCCTGCCGATCTTCTACTCCAACGACGGCCTCGGCTACGAAGGCCTGCTCACCATCGGCCGCGCCATCCTGCGCGTTCTGCCGCGCCGCCGCTTCTACGAGGACGTCGCCGCCCATTCGCGGTTCCCCTACCAAAAGTGGTGGCTGGAAGAGACCAACCCCTACGCCCTTGCGGCGGACGATGCGGCTTGAGAAGCGGGGATAGCGCCATGAACCTTCAGTCCCGCTTCGACGACAGCGCATCATCGGGCTTCTCGGCCCCGGCCGGGCCGATCGAACAGGTCCGCTACGGCTGCGCGCTCGGCGCGCTCGCCTCCGTGATCGCGATCGAGGGCGCGATCCCGATCACGCACTGCGGACCCGGCTGCGCGCAAAAGCAGTTCCACGCGCTCTCCGGCATCTCCGGCTACCAGGGCGGCGAGTTCCACGTCCCCTCGACCAACATCGGCAACAAGGAAGTGATCTTCGGCGGCGCCGACCGGCTCGACGAGCTGATCGGCTCGACGCTGAAGGTGATGGAGGCCGAGCTCTATGTGGTCCAGAGCGGCTGCGTTCCGGGTCTCGTCGGCGACGACGTCGGCAACGTCGTGCAATCTTATCAGCGGCGCGACGTTCCGATCGTGTTCGCCGAGACGCTCGGCTATCGCGGCACCAACTTCACCGGCCACGAGACGGTGGTGCGCGCCATCCTCGACCAGTATGTCGCGAAGCACGCCGATGCTGCGCGCGGGGTCCGGAAAGGCCTCGTCAACGTCTGGTCGCTGCTGCCCTACCAGAACCCCTTTTGGCGCGGCGACCTCGCCGAAATCCGCCGCATCCTCGAAGGCGTGGGCCTGACGGTCAATATCCTGTTCGGCCCC
>CAIZGR010000338.1 GCA_903932535.1 uncultured Hyphomicrobiales bacterium
AACGTCAGCGTCTCGCCGCAGGAAGCCCCCAGTGTCAGGGCGAGCGACTCGACTATCGCGGCGCGGTCGGAGACCAGCTGCGAGAAGACCGCGCCGAACTGGACGGCGTCGTTGAGCCGCAACGCCTCGACGATCGCCGCTCCCGCGGCATAGTTCTGTGTTGACGAAGCGCCGAACACATAACCTTCCGTCAACCCGCAGCATAGCGCGGGCGTCATGGCGACGGACAGGTTCGCCGTCTCCTGCACAATCGGAAGCCACAAATGCGACGCGCCGATCGACCCGCCGGTAAGCGAGAAGGCCCCCCAAGCCCCGTAGGGCGTGGTGGTGACAAGCGTGAACACGCCGCCGGACGCGATCGACATATAGGCGAGGGTCGCGTTCTCTCCCGTCAGGGTGAACGCTCCATAGTCCGCCGACATCACCTCGCTGGTCATGCGTTCGCTCCGGGGTTAGCCGTTACGACGAGGACGCCGCGAACGCATAAGTCAGAAGCAGCTGGTCGCCGCTGGCCACCACGCGCTGGGTGGCGAAGCGCGCCGCCGACATCAGCACGCCGGTCGTGCCGTTGATGGTGGCGGTCGAGGCCAAGAACGCGCCGTAGATCGTCGCGCCGGCGTTGAAGGTGAAGCTGGCCTTTGACGCGGCGTTGGTGGACACCTGCGCCGTGGAGGCGACCGGAACGAAGTTCTGGCGGACGCCTGCGGCATAGGCCGAACACTCGGTCGAGTTGGCGGAGATGGTGGCCGCGGCGTCGGTCGCCACGGGCGTGTAATTGCCTTGGAACAGGCCGATATACCAGCTGCCGATCGGAGTCGCGCCGTTGAACAGAACATTGAGGGCCGAGTTGAGGCCCTCGTTGACGACGATGTTGCCGAAGTCCCACTCGTCGATGACCTTGGCGTCGCGGATCAGCTCGGCGTGGAAGGAGCCGCCCATCAGCAGCTTGTGAACCGGGGTGAAAATTCCGGCGTCATTCTCGGTGAAGGCGTTCATGAGCCGGTCCCCTTGTAGGTGGCTGGTTACTATTGCAGGAATATGCCTAAATCACAACAGGCTGTCAGGTGTCGATCGCCTTGATCAACTCGGCGTCGACGTAATCTCCGATGCAGGCGGAGGAGGTTGGCGTCCCTTCGGAGTTGAGCACGGCGATGTATTGGTTGACGCCGTCCTGCTTGCGGTAGAACGCACTCGCCGAAACCGCCTCCGGGAAGGTGAATTTCGACTCGGTGAGGTTGAAGCACTGGCCACTATTCTGGCCGGCGCAATAGCCGTTGGTGGTCATGAACAGGATCGCCAGCGACACCGGCGTGTCTTGACCTAGATCAACCTGCGGCGGATTGGCCAGCTCCGAGGGCATATAAACCATCGACCCGGGGATGACGGGCGAGTCGAACACCCGCGTGCGCTTCAGCTCCTTCAGCGAGGGGCCGGACAGAAACCAGCAGCCCTCCTCGGTGCCGACGTAGACGCCGTCGCCGACCGCGCCGACCATGGTGA
>CAIZGR010000339.1 GCA_903932535.1 uncultured Hyphomicrobiales bacterium
CGCGCTGGCGTTTCAACCGGCGCGCCCGCGCGGTGAGCTGGGCTATCGAGATGCCGCCGGTCTGGTCGATGTAGAACGGGATGCGCTGCATGTCCATCATCGCCTGAGAGATGCGATGAAAGTCGTCCTCGGTGACGTCGCCGCGCCGGATCTTGTTGGAGGCGACGCCCGACTGTTCGGCGATGATGCGGGTCGCGAGCTGCTCGGCCGACATTTCCAGCGAGAAGAACCCGACGATGCCGCCGTTGACGGTCTCGACGACGCCGTCGGCGCGGGTGCGCCCCTCGTAGGCGCTGGCGACGTTGAAGGCGATGTTGGTGGCGAGCGCGGTCTTGCCCATGCCGGGGCGCCCCGCGAGGATGACGAGGTCCGAGGCCTGCAGGCCGCCCATGGTGCGGTCGAGGTCGTGAAGGGCGGTGGCGAGTCCGGACAGCGAGCCGCTGCGCTCGTAGGCCTTGGCGGCCATGTCCATGGCGACTTTCATCGCGTCGGAAAAGCGCTGGAAGCCGCCGCCGTAGCGGCCGCCCTCGGCGATCGCATAGAGGCGCCGCTCCGCCTCCTCGATCTGCTCGCGCGGGCTCGAATCGACCGGCGCGTCATAGGCGACGTTGACGACGTCCTCGCCGATCTTGATCAGGTCGCGCCGGAGCGCCAGGTCGTAGATGCTTCGCCCGTAGTCGTAAGCGTTGATGATGGTGGTCGCGTCGGTTGCGAGCCGCGCCAGATATTGCGCGACCGTCATGCCGCCGAGATCATGGTCGCCGAGAAAAGTTTTCAAGGTGACCGGGGTGGCGCGCTTGCCCTGGCGGATCATAGTGCCGGCGATCTCGTAGATGCGGCGATGAATCTCCTCGACGAAATGCTCGGAGCGCAAAAAATCCGAGACGCGGTCGAACGCGTCATTGTTGATCAGGACCGCGCCGAGCAAGGCCTGCTCGGCCTCGACGTTGGCGGGCGGGACACGGTAGGGGCGCTCCTGCGGGGCAGGCAGGCGCTGGGCCAGGATTTCGACTGTCGCCATGGTCGTTGAGCGCGTCTTTCGGCGGTTGGGGTTTTCTTGTGAACGCAAAGGCGGGCGAATCGGCGACGCGAGGATACGCCCGCGACGCCAGCGACAACAGTCTCGCCGCAGCGTTCCGAGATCCGCGGTGGCCTAGCACCGCGGCCGCGCGCCGCCAACCGCCCTCGCAGGCGGCGCGCACGTTGTCCCCGTTATCCACGCCCGACCGCGGATCTTATGAAGCGCGAGGGGCGAAGCGCCGCTGGCGAGGATTTCCGCGCCGGTTTCCTTCCTTTTGTCTTTCGGCTACAGGCAACGCCCAGTCGGTTGCCCGAACACGCCGACAACGATGGCGAGCGGTCTCTACCGGCCGGGCGGGAAGCCGAAGAGAGTCCGGCCGCTGCGCGTCACGGCGGACCCGGCGCGACGGAGTCTTCATGCAGCGCTTTCCCGATCACAGCGAACAAAAATCGCCGATTTCCGGGGTCGAGAGACAATTGCGTTCGGTGACGGAATGACCGGCGGCTTCGACGAGCATTTTGGATATCGGCCCGTCTCGCCGCTCGAAAGGCGGGCGAGAATTCGTCGCGTCTTCGCCACCGTCGCCGAACGTTACGACGTGATGAACGACTTGATGTCGTTTGCGCTGCACCGTTGGTGGAAGCGCAGACTCGTCGAGGCGATCGGCCGAACGTCCGCGGAAACGATCGTCGACCTCGCCGGGGGCACAGGGGACGTCGCCGCCGCGCTCGCCGCTCGGGGGCGTCGCGTGATCGTCTGCGATCCGAGCCTCGAAATGATGGCGGTCGGGCGCAGGCGCCATCCCGACGGGATCGCCTGGATCGCCGGAGAAGCCGAGGCGTTGCCGTTCGCGACCGGCTCGATCGATTGCCTGGCGATCTCGTTCGGTATTCGCAACGTCACCCATCTCGACCGCGCGCTGCTCGAAATTGCGCGGGTTTTGAAGCCGGGCGGACACCTGTTTTGCCTGGAGTTCTCGACCCCGCGCCGATGGGCGAGGCCGCTGTACGACCTGTTCTCCTTCGCCGTGATCCCGCGGCTCGGGGCCGCGGTCGCCGGCGCGCCCGAAGCCTACGCCTATCTCGTCGAATCGATCCGCGGGTTTCCCGACCAGGAGCGCTTCAAGGGCGCGATCGAAACGGCCGGCTTTCGCGACGTAACCTATCGCGACATGACGTTCGGCGTCGTTTCCATGCACTCCGGGCGCAAGACGCCGACTCACGAACTCGCGGCCTGAGACGCGAGTCCCGTCTCGCCTCAGACGACCGCTCCCACGGAAAGGAGGATCGCGAAGGCGAGTTGAACCTGCGCGGTCAACGCCAGCACGACGTTGAGACCCGGCCCCGGCGGCTCCTTCCAGAACCGGACGACGGCGAAGAGCGCAAACGGCAGGGACAGAATCGCCGCCTCGACGTGCGCGTGCGCCAACAGACGCGACAGCGGCGCGAGGAACACGTAGGGCGCCAGCATCAGGACGGCGTAGAACCAGCGCGTCCGCCCGGCCCCGAGCACGATGGCGAGCGTCCGGCGGCCGACCCGCGCATCCTCCGCCCGGTCCCGATGATTGTTCACGAGCAGCACCGCCGAGGCGAACAGCCCGAGCGCGATCCCGGCCAGCAGGCCGGCGGGGCCGGCGACGCCGGACGCCAGCCAGGCTGTTCCCATGACCGCGCCGATACCGAAGAACGCGAGGACGAAGACCTCCCCGAAGGGCGAGTAGGAAATCGGCGCCGGCCCGCCCGAATAGGCCCATCCGCAGACGATCGAGGCGACCCCGAGGGCGAGGATCGGCCAGCCGCCGACGATCACGAGATAAAGGCCGCCCGCCGCCGCGCCCGCAAAACTGAGCGCCGCGGCCCGGCCGACCTGCCTCGCGTCCACCAGTCCCGAAGCCGTCACGCGCGGGGGACCGACCCGCGCGGCGCCGTCGCCGCCGCGCTGGGAATCCGCCGCGTCGTTGTAGAGGTTCGTGCCGATCTGGATCAGCGCCGCGGCGAGGGCGGCCACCAGCACGGCCGGCCACCGCACCGCCCCGGCGTCCGCCCAGCCGATGGCGACGCCGGTCATGACGGGGCTCAGCGAGAGGCTGAGCGTCCGCGGCCGGGACGCCATGATCCAGACCCGCGACGCCGAAAGGCCCTGCGCGCGTTCAGCGAACCCGTTTGTCATCGCCGGCGTCCCTGGCAAAGCGCATGAGCCTCTTCTCGAAGGCCTCGGCGACCCGCCGCTCGACGCTGGGCGCGGCGACCTGCGCGAGGGCGGCGAGAAGCGGCGAATGAAAGTCGAGCGTGGCGTCGCACGACAAGACGCAGCCGCTTCCCTGCGGCGTCACGCGCCATCGAACAAGCAGGTTGCGCCACGGCCCGTCGGTCGATCGGACGGTCAGGCCGGCCGGCGGGTTCGGCTCGGCGAAGCTCCGAAAACGGCTCTGCATGAATCCGAACCCGAAGGCGTTCTCGACCAGCCATCGGGCCTCCTCGCGTACGACGACACGCGCGCCGACGATCCCCGGAAGGAATTCCGGATTGCGCGCGATGTCCACGACCGTCGCAAAGACCGTCTCCACATCGCAGCCCGCGACCGAAAGCGTCCGTTTGCGAAGAATGATCGCCCCGTTCACACAAGACCCCGCCCCCGAAGCGCCGACAGCCGTGTTACACGGCTTTCGGCCATTAAATGCCATAGATCATGATCTCGATGGCCAGAGAGCCCGGCCGGCGTTCGGGTCCCGCGCCGATCGACAGCCGTTATCGGCGCGGGCGGCCCGGCAGGGCAGGCGCAGCCTGACCGGCGCGAAGGGACACGGCGCCGGCGTTACCCGCAGATCCGCTTCTTCGCCTCGAGATACTCGCGCTCGAACCGCGCGACGACCTCGGCGACCGGATGGACGGCCTTGACCGCGCCGATGCCCTGGCCGCTGCCCCAGATGTCGCGCCAAGCTTTGGCGTCGGACGCGCCGCCCGAGCCGAAGTTCATCGCCTTCGCGTCGCCGGCCGGCAGGTTGTCCGGATCGAGGCCGGCGTTGACGATCGACGGCCGCAGATAGTTGCCATAGATGCCGGTGAACAGGCTCGAGCCCACGATGTCGGACGCGTCGCTTTCGACGATCGCCTGCTTGTAGGCGTCGATCGCGCGGGCTTCTTCCGTCGCGATGAAGGCCGAGCCGATGTAGGCGAGGTCGGCGCCCATCGCCTGGGCCGCGAGGATCGCGCGCCCCGTCGCGATCGCCCCGGACAGCAGCAGAGGCCCGTCGAACCATTCGCGGATGTCGCTGATCAGCGCGAAGGGCGAGATCGAACCCGCGTGTCCGCCCGCGCCGGCCGCGACCGCGATGAGGCCGTCGGCGCCCTTTTCGACCGCCTTGCGGGCGAACCGGTTGTTGATGACGTCATGGAGCGCTACTCCGCCGTAGCTGTGCACGGCTTGGTTCACGTCCTCGCGCGCGCCCAGCGACGTGATGACGATCGGCGCCTTCCACTTGACCGTCAACTCCAGATCCTGCTCGAGCCGCACGTTCGACTTGTGCACGATCTGGTTGACGGCGAACGGGGCGGCCGGCCGGTCCGGATGGGCCCGGTCATACGCCGCGAGCGCCTCGGTAATCTCGTGCAGCCACTCGTCGAGCTGGGAGAGCGGGCGAGCGTTGAGCGCGGGAAACGACCCGACGACCCCCGCCTTGCACTGGGCAATCACCAGCGCCGGGTGAGAGATGATGAAGAGCGGCGCGCCCACGACGGGCAGACGCAGTTTGTTCGCAAGACTTGCAGGCAGCGCCACTCCGGTCCCCTCACGATCGTTGATCGTTCAGAGATAAACGACACGCCCACGTTCGGGCAAGCGGGCCTAAAGGCGGACGGGCCGCGTCTCGCCGCCCGAGTTGCGCGCCCTGCCGCTCACCGCGGCGGCGTCAGCCATTCGCAGACGTGTGCGCCCCGGCCGTCGCGCGCGAGCAGCTTCGTCAGCCACGGCAGCAGGATTCGCGCTTCGTCCATGAGCGTGTGCGGCGGATTGACGACCAGGAGGCCCGTGCGCGCCAGCGGGCGTTGCCCGTGCGGGCCGACCGCTCCCGGCCCGACGTCGATCTCGAGCCGAAGAATGTCGGGCGCGCCGAGCGCCGCGATGCTGTTGAGGACATGCGCGTCCTGCGCCGGCTCGCGAATCGGACGCCAGAGGGCGTACACGCCCGTCGGCCATTTGCGCAGCGCGCGGGCGAGCGCCTCTTCGACCCGCGCCATCTCGTCCGACGTCTCGAACGGCGGGTCGATCAGGACGAGCCCGCGACGTTCCTTCGGCGGCAGCCACGCGTTCAGCGCGGCAAAGCCGTCCGTGGCGACGATGGCGAGGCGACGGTCGTGTCCCATCGCCGAGACGAGCTTTGCATGCTCTTCAGGATGGGCTTCGCAGAGCGCGATCCGGTCGTCGGCACGCAGGATCGCCTGGGCGATCGCCGGCGAGCCGGGGTAGGAAGCGGGCGCGCCGTTCGCGCCCTGCGGGCCGATCGCCGGGAGGTAGGGCCGAAGGAGCGCCGCGACGGGCTCGGGAGGCGAGGCCGTCAGGAGCCGCGCCACGCCGTCGCGCCATTCCGGCGAGCGGCGCGCCTCGGCGCTCGTCAGGTCGTAGCGCCCCGCGCCGGCGTGCGTGTCGAGGAAACGGAACGGCGTCTCCTTGCGCCCGAGATAGACGAGAATGCGCGCCAGGACCGCGTGCTTGAAGACATCGACGAAGCTGCCGGCGTGGAAGGCGTGGCGATAGTTCATCGGTCACCCCTGCCCCAAGTCACCGCAGCGGCGCAACGAGGATCGTGTCGCGCCGGCAGGTGTTCCGCGCGACCTGGGGGCAGGTCGCGAAGGCCTTCAGGGTCTTCGCTATGCAGATGCGCACGTCGACGAGCTGGCCCTGCGCGCAGG
This sequence comes from uncultured Hyphomicrobiales bacterium, assembly GCA_903932535.1. Taxonomy (GTDB): domain Bacteria; phylum Pseudomonadota; class Alphaproteobacteria; order Rhizobiales; family Beijerinckiaceae; genus Roseiarcus. The sequence goes on from CAIZGR010000339.1 coordinate 5,929, forward strand.
TCACGGCGATATTGTCCAGCCTGAGGTTGGCGTTGGCGTCGATGAAGGCCTGCCGGATGGCCTCGGGGGCTAAGCGCCGCCACGCCCTCACGCCCTGAAGCAGTGGCGGAATCACGAGCCCGTCACGCACCGTGCGCACCGCTGCGAAATAGCCGGCGGGGTCGAGACCGCTGCACGTCCCGTGCTTGCGGTATTCGTAGGCCGCGAGACTATCGGTAGGGTACAGCCCCCTCGCCGCCGCGAGATCAGCGGAATAAACGTCCGCGCCGGGGTCGCAATTCGCCGGGTCGGGGCCGAAGCTCTTGTCGGGCCAGAGGCCGTGGACGACGAAGCCCCAACCCGAAACGGGGGCGCACTGGCGCGGCGACTTGCGCTGCCCCCCGAGGTCGCAGAATCCCGGCGACCAGGACAACGCCATCACGTAATAGTCGAACGGCGCCGTCGCGACCGGCGGAACATTTTCGGCCGAGGCGGCGGACGCGGCGCCGAGGGCCGCGAGCGCGAAGAGCGCCGCGGTTATCCGGCGCAGGCTTTGCACGAGCCCGGACCGCGGCGGGGTCAGTAGCGCGCCTTCAGCCCGTATTCGACCGATTTGGTCTCGCCGAGCCAGCGCTCGAGGATCGGCCGCAGAACGCTGCAGTCCGGGGAATAGGCGTGCATGCGGTCGAATCCATCGACGCACCACTCGACGCCCCAGTTCCAGCCGATGATCCCGCCCGCGGCGGCGATCGAATAGACGACCGTGTGCGGCTCCCGCTCGACTTTCGGCGGCGTCGTGCGCGGATCGTCGATCGTCGCGCGGGCGACGCAGTAGCGTCGCGGAATGTAGGAGAGGCCGTTGGCGCGGAAGCCGATCTCGCGAACCTGGTCGAAGCTGCCGATCGCATTGTCGCCGCCCCAGTAGGTCATCTCCGTGTCGTAGAAGCGCTGGCCGATCAGCAACAGGACCCCCTTGTCGTCGCATTTCGGCAGGTCGGAGGAAAAGGGCGCCCAACGTTGGCCCGCCGGCGTCTCGTATTGCGTGATCGGCTGCGGCCCGCTCACGGCGTGCGCCAGCGAAACAGCGCCGAAAATCGCCAGCAACCCGGTGATCGCGCGAAGCATTGCGGTCATCCCCTCAAAAAGGCGCGCGCGCCGTCGAGTCGGACGGCGCGCCCACGGAACATTGCGTTGCGGCGCGCGCCAAATCAAGGGCGCGGCTCGAGTCAGTTCAGCCGGGCCTTCAGGCCATCGATATCGCGCTTGACGAGATCGGCCCCGCCGGCGCCCTGCATCTGGTCGCGCAGCACGATTTCGGCGGCTCTCGCGGCGTGGTCGGCCGCGGCGGCCCGGACGTCGGCGGCGGCCTGAGCCTCTGCGAACGCGATCTTGGCTTCGGCCTGCTTGGTCCGTCGCGCGATGAAGTCGTTCATCCGCTCGACCGCTTCCTTCTTGAGCTGCTCGGCTTGGGCCTTGGCTTCGCCGACGATCGCAGCCGCATTGGCCTCCGCGTCGGCCTTCTTCTTTTCGAAGCTGGCGAGGAGCGCGGTCGCTTCGTTCCTGAGTTTCGCGGCCTCGTCGAGCGCTTGCTGAATGGCTTCGCCGCGGGCGTCGAGCGCCTTCAGAATCGCCTTGTGCGCCCCGAGATACACGAGAAGCCCGACGAAAACGATGAAGCCGCAGAGGACATAAAATTCGGCGTCGTAATGCATCGATTCTCTCCGCTCAGGACCCGACCTGTTCGACCGCAGCCTTGACGGCCGCCGCGTCGGCGGCGCGTCCGCCAAGGCGCTCGACGATCGCTCCAGCCGCGCCGCGCGCGATTTCGGCGACGTTGGACATCGCCTGCGTTCGGGTGGCGCCGATCTGCTTCTCCGCCTCGGCGATCTTTGCGGAAAGCTCGTTGTCGAGCGCCTTGCGCTTGGCCTCGGTTTCCGCCGAAGCGTGGTCTCGCGCCGCCTGGGCGAGGGCCTGGGCGTTGGCGCGCGCGTCGGCGAGCGTCTTTTCGTGAGCCGCCGCGGCGGCGTCGGCCTTCTGCTGCATAGCCGTGGCGTCGTCGAGGTCGCGGGCGATCCGCGCCTTGCGGTCCTCGATCACCTTGCCGATCTGCGGCAGGGCGCGCTTGGACATGAACCAGTAGAGGAAGCCGAACGCGATGGCGAACCACAGCAACTGCGACGGAAACGTGCTCGCGTCGAAAGGCGGGAAGTTCGCGTGGCTTCCGCCCTCGTGACCGACTTCCGTTTGAGTTGTTTCGGGCTGAGCCATTGCAGGACCACCAACAAGCGCTGAGGCGGGAAGGCGCCGTAAGCCGAGCCTTCCCGTGAAGTCGAAGGGCGTCTCGCCGCTCAGACGGCGAACAGCAGCAGGAAGGCGATGAGGAGCGCGAAAATGCCGAGCGCTTCCGTCACCGCGAAGCCGAAGATCAGGCGGCCGAACTGGCCGTCGACAGCCGACGGATTGCGGAGCGC
>CAIZGR010000340.1 GCA_903932535.1 uncultured Hyphomicrobiales bacterium
GGCTGCTTGCTCTACGAGCTCATCCCCAACATGCCGGAGGCCCGCCTGCGCCCCCTCGTCGAGCGATACGCCGAAATCCTCCGTGAAAACGCGACTTTCGCCGGCGCCTTCGGGATCACGTAAATGAGGGGATACCTGAGAGCCAAGCCCAGCCTTTGCCTTGTTGGTCGAGGCGTTGCGATATCGTGCGCCGATCTCTCAAAAGTCCCCCAATTTCAGTCGAAAGGCGCTTCGTCAGACTTGATTCTTGCACCACCAGCAACGACCGCTCAGCAATCGATTTCGGCGGTTCGTCGCGCTATCGACGAACGCCCGGTATTTGCGCAGTCCTGCCTTCCATCGTCACGAACCTGAACGGCAGTCGACTGCGAACCTGCAGCCGCCGGTCGATACGGGCGCCGAGCTTCCGTTCCGAACCGTCCCGCTCGCCACCCGTTACAGCCCCGCCGCCTTGCGCAGCGCTTCGTTGATGCGGCTCTGCCACCCGGGTCCGGACTGGCGGAAATATTGCAGGACATCGGCGTCCAGCGGCAGGTTGACCGCCTCCTTCGCGCTGGCGGCCTTCGGCCGTTCCCGGCGGACCCTCTCGCCGCCGTGGAAAGCGTCCGCCCGCTCGAACCATTCTTCGGTCAAGAGAGGCGCGTCGCCGGCGTCAGCTCCTTCGCTTCCGGGCCCAGGCTTCTTCGTCTGCATGTCCGCGCCTCATCGAAAGGATCTGCCGGCGGTCGTCGCGAGGCGTCCATCACCCAGCCCCATACCGATGCAGGCTCGCGCCGTGCGCCTTGAGCCACGCTTCCGCGCGGTCCACGTCGGGAGAGGCGCGGCCGACGACGGCCCAGAACTTTTGCGAATGGTTCATGTGGACCATATGCGCGACCTCGTGGGCGGCGAGATAGTCGAGCACATGAGGCGGCGCGAGGATCAGGCGCCAGGAGAAGCTCAGCCGTCCCGACGACGAGCAGGAGCCCCATCGGCTCACCGTGTCGCGCACCGAGATCCGCGTCGGCCGGACCCCGATCGTCCCGGCGTGCCGGGCGACCGCCGCCTCGATGTCCTTGAGCGCCTCGCGCTTGAGGAAGTCCGCGACGCGCCGCGCCACATGCGGCCGTTCGCCCGCGACGCAAATCAGCGGCCCCTGCTGGCCCGCCTCGAACCACACGACCCCGCGCGCCCCCGGCCGGTGGACGATCGTGTGCTCGACGCCGCGCACCGGCGCCTTCGCCATCGGCTCGAAGGGCACGGGGCGCGGCAGGCGCGCGAGGCGCGCGCCGATCCAGGCCGAATGGCGCTCGGCGAACTCGCGCGCCGAGGTCAGCGACGCCCGCGCCGGCATGGTGAGCAGCACGTCCCGGCTCGCCGCGCGGACCCGCAGGGTGAAGCGGCGCGACCGGGTCGAGCGGTTGATGGCGATGCGGTAGACCTCGCCGTTGTGCGCGACATCGAGATGCGCCGGCTCCGGCCCGCGCTCGAACAGCCGCAACAATCCGCCTATCGCCATGGTCCGCGCCGCAGCCTCTTGCCCGTGCCCGATTCGGAGTCTAGAGCGTGATGCATCGAGAGGAAATCGCGCAATAGCCCTCATCCGGCGCTTCGCGCCACCTTCCCCCCGAGGGGGAAGGGGAGCGCCGCCCCTCTCCCTCGGGGAGAGGGAAGCGGCCGCAGGCCGCCGGGTGAGGGGAAGCTGGCGCGACCCTATCCGTCCAGCGCGCGTCTACCGACGCGTCCGTCACCCGAGCCGCCACTCCAGCGGCGCCGCCGGCTTCATCATCGTGGGCAGCCCCGCGGCCAGGAACACGACGGCGTCGGCGGCGCGGGCGACCGCCGCGTTCGCCCGCCCCTGAAGGTCGCGGAAATCGCGGCCGAGCCGCGTCTCGGGCACGAGCGCCAGCCCGACCTCGTTGGAGACGAGGATCGCCGGTCCCGCGAGCCTGCCTACGGCCTGAGCGAGCCGCGCGACCTCGGACTCGACGTCGCGGCCGGAAAACATCAGGTTCGTGACCCAAAGCGTCAGGCAATCGACCAGCACGATTCGGCCCGGCCGCGCTTCGGCGGCGAGCGCCTGGACGAGGTCGAGCGGCTCCTCGCGCGTCGTCCAGCCTTCGCCGCGCGTCGCCTTGTGGCGGGCGATGCGGTCGGCCATCTCGGCGTCGCCGGCCTCTGCGGTTGCGAGAAATAGGCGCTCGGCGCCGGCTGCCTCGGCGAGCCTCTGCGCATAAGCGCTCTTGCCCGAGCGCGCCCCGCCGAGCACGAGGACGCTGCGCGCCCCGACTGAAATCGTCTCCATCGACCTACCCCGGAAAGCCCGCCGGACGAACGCCCGGATCGCACACGAGAAACCGCTCGGTCGGCATCCACCACACCTCGTCCGGACGGAACCGGTCGATCGCGCCCCAGTCGAACCCGCAATGCTGATGGCTGAGCCACACGACGCGGCCGACGCGCGGCAGCAGCATCGCCTCGAAATGGGCGCCGGTGAACGAATCGCCGAGAATCAGGATCGTCGGCCCCGGATGGCCCGACGTCTGCGCGTAGTCGCCCCAAGGGTCCGAAGTCAAAAGCTCCTTTTCGCCTGGAGGCAGCCTCAGCTCCTCGACCTCCTCGCTCACCGCATCCTGCACGCCGAGCAGCCGGGCGAGATCGCCGCCTTTGCGTGGGCCGGGAGCGTTCAGCGCCGTCGCCGGGTCGAGCCGCCAGTCGGGATGGCCGTCGGCGTCGACCACCGCGTTGAAGGCGGCGAGCGCGCCCCGCGCCGTCCAGTGCGTGTCGTGACGGTAATAGGCCGCCCCCTCCGTCCGCGCCTCGGCCATGACCGGCCGAAGGTCGACGGTGCGCACGCCCTTCGCGGCGAGGCTATCGAGAAAGAGGTCGTACTCGGTCCGCCGGCCGTGGTTCTGCGCCCAGTCGGGCAGATCGTCCGGATAGACGGTCGAGCCGTTCGGGGGCGAGGCGACGAGGAAGCGCACGCCGCGCTTCTCGAGCGCCGCGTTCATCGCCGCGACGAGGTCGACCGAGCTTGCGACCCGCTCGTCGCGCAAGACCAGCCCGGCGCTCTGCCGCACCGCCTCCTCGCCGAGGTAGAACATGCGCCCGCCTCGGCCGACGAGCACTGCGTCCGACCCCGTCCCGAGCATCGGCTTGGTCAGGTCTTTGTGGGCGCGGATCAGCGCCTGCCTCAGGCCGAAATGGTCCTTCAGAAAGGCGTCGACCGCCGCCGGCAGCTTGAGCCATTCGGCGCCGGTCGCAGGCCAGCCGGGCGCCGGCGCGAGCCTGCGCCCCTCTTTCAGCACGCTCGCCGGACCGTCAGGCGAGACCAGCCCGACGACGAGCGGCGCGGCGATCACGAGCGCGGCGGCGAGCGCGAAATAGCGGCGATGGCGCGCGATCATCGCCGGCGTCACCGGGGCAGCCCGGCCGGCCATGCGCCCGGCTTGCAGTTCATGAAACGCTCGGTCGGCATCCACCAGACTTCGTCGGGGTGGTAGACGTCGATCCACTTCCAGTCGAAGCCGCAGCGCTGGTGGTTGATCCAGATCGCCCGCCCGACATGCTGGACGAGCAGGGTGGTGAAGAGGTCGGTGGTGAAGGAATCGCCGATCACCAGGACCGTCGGCCCGGGCTTGCCGGAAACCTGGACGTGATCGGGCATCGGCCCCGGCGACAGCTCCGCCTCGCGCCGCCCGCCGGAAAGGGCGAGCTCGCGTTCGGGCTCGCCGAGGCTCCGCTCCACGCCCGCCACCCGCGCCACATCGAGCGCGGTGCGCTGGCTGACCGGCGCCAATGCCGTCGCCGGATCGATCGTCCAGTCCTCGTGGCCGTCGAAGCGGGCGATCGTGTTGAACGCCGCGAGCGCGCCCGCCGCGGTCCAATGCGAATCGTACCGGAAATAGGCCTTGCCGGCGGCCCGCACGGCCGCGAGCGGCGGCCTCAGATCGACCGTCTTGATCCCGTGCGCCGCGAGATCCGCGAGGTAGAGGTCGTATTCCGTGCGCCGGCCCTTGTTCTGCGCCCAGACCGGCAGGTCGTCGTTGTAGACGGTGGCGGAATTCGGCGGCGAGGCGACGAGAAACGCGATCCCGCGCTTTTGTAGTTCGTCACGCATCCTGACCAGCATCGCGGCCGTCTCGGCGACCCGCTGGTCGCGCAGCACGAGCCCCGCGCTCTGCCGCACGAGGTCGTCGCCGAGATAGAACATCCGCCCGTCCCGCCCGACCAGCACCTCCGAGGAGCCGAAGCCGAGCATGGGCTTGGTCAGGTCGCGATGCGCCCGGATCATCGCGTGGCGGAGGCCGAAGTGGTCCCCGAGCCAAGCGTCGACCGCGCCCGGCAGCGCCAGCCAGTCGGCAAAACTCCGCGGCGCTCCCGGCGCCGGCGCGAGCCGCCGCCCCTCGGCCTCGACGAGGGCGGGGCTGTCGGGCGCGATCAGGCCGACCGCGAGCGGCGCGAGGAGCAGCAAAAAAGCAAGCGCGGCGAACCCGCGGCGGCGACGCGCGAGCAGCCCCGGCCGCGCGGTCGCTCCTTTGCTATGGCTGAGGCTCGCGCCCACGACGGCTTCGGCTCGATCGTCCATGCTATTTCGCCGCCGCGGCTTCGGCCGCGAAGTCGAGCGGCCGTGCACCGGGGTCGCAGGTCAGCGCCCGCTCGGTCGGCATCCACCAGACTTCGTCGGGACGATAGCGGTCGATCGCGCCCCAGTCGAAAGCGCAATGCTGGAAGTGCATCCAGACCGCGCGTGCGACGTGCTGCGCCAGCAGCGGCGGAAAATAGCTCGCGGTGAACGAGTCGCCGAGGATCAACACGGTCGGCCCGGGCCGGCCGGCGTCGATCTCGGCGTCCGGCGTCAGGCCCTCTGTCAGGTTTCTGGCCGTCCCGACCGGGGGCAGGTCCCACATCCGCGCCGGCTCGGTCGCAGAATCCTCGACCCCGACCATGCGGGCGAGATCCCCGCCTTTGCGAACGATCGGCGGCGCGAGGGCCGATTCGGCGTCGATTCGCCAGTCCGGATGGCCGTCGGCGGCGGCCACGGCGTTGAAGGCGGCGATCGCGCCGCGGAAGGTCCAGTGCGTGTCGTGGCGGTAATAGACATCGCCGCCAGCGCGGGCCGCCGCAACCGCGGGCCTCAGATCGACCGTCTCGACGCCGCGCGCCCGAAGCGAGCGCAGCAAGAGATCGTATTCGGTGTCGCGGCCCCGGTTCTGCGCCCAGACCGGCAACTCGTCCTGATAGATCGTCGCGCTGTTCGGGGGAACGGCGACGAGGAACCTGATGCCCTTGCGTTCCAGCGCCGCGCCGACCTCGGCGACGAGGCCGGCCGCTTCCGACACTTTCTGATCCCGCATCAGAAGACCGGCGCTCTGCCGCACCGTGTCCTCGCCGAGATAGAACATGCGGCCGTTGCGGCCGATCAGCACCGAGGTTCCGCCGAAACCGAGCATCGGCTTGGCGATCTGGCGATAGGCGTGCAGCAGCGCCTGCCTCAGCCCGAACCGGTCCTTCAGATAGGCGTCGAGCTGGCCGGGCAAGTCGGCGAGCCCCGCGAGACTTTCGGGGACGCTCGGCGCCGGAGCCGGCCGGCGGCCTTCCTTCAGCACCGAGGCCGCGCCGTCCGGCCTGACGACGCCGACCGCGAGCGGGGCCGCGAGCGCGACGAAGGCGAGCGCCGCGAAATATCGGCGATGGCTGAGCAGCATCGCTCAGAACTTGAAATAGAGGAAGGGGCTGTAGGCCCCCGCCGCCACCGTGATCATCGAAACGATCAGGAGCGCGAAGGTCCAGCCCGCGTCCGCGACCGCCCGGAGAATCGCGGGCGCCGAGAAGCGCAGCCGGAAGCGCGGCAGGACCGCCAGAAGGCAGCCGGCGACGAGCGTGGAGACCGCCCGGTCGCTCAGCGCGTCGTGCATGTCGAAGCTGACGTCGCCCGCGCCGTTGAACCCGAGAAGGCTCAGGAAATAATCGCCGGCCGCGCCGAGGTCGGCCGCGCGGAACAGCGCCCACCCGCCCATGACGACGAGCAGCGCATAGAGCCAGCGGAGCGCGAGCGGCAGGCGATCGAGCCGGGCTCCGAGCCCCAGGCGCTCGATCACCAGGAACGCGCCGTGCCAGACGCCCCACAGCACGAAGGTCCAGCTCGCTCCGTGCCAGATGCCGCAGAGCACGAAGACGGTGACGAGGTTGCGGTAGGTCTCGAGGTTCGTGCCGCGGCTGCCGCCCAGCGGGATGTAGAGATAATCGCGCAGCCACGACGACAGCGACATGTGCCAGCGCCGCCAGAACTCGGTGATCGACAGCGACGTGTAGGGCAGATTGAAATTGCGCGGGAAGGTGAAGCCGAGCACGATTCCGAGCCCGATCGCCATGTTCGAATAGCCGGCGAAATCGAAATAGATCTGAACCGTATACGCGAGGATCCCGATCCACGCCTCCGGCAGGCTCCGGTGGGGGACGTGGTCGAAGGCGACCTGGACCAGCGGCGCCACGACGTCGGCGACCAGCACCTTCTGCGCCAGCCCGATGATGAAGATGCGGGCGCCGACCGAAGCGCGCCCGAGCGTCTGCCGGCGCCGGTCGAGCTGGCGGGCGACGGTCTTGTAGCGGACGATCGGGCCGGCGACGAGCTGGGGAAAGAGGGAGATGTAGAGCGCGACATCGACGGGATCGGCGTTGGCGCGGAACCGCCGGCGGTAGACGTCGATGATGTAGCTCAGACAATGAAAGGTGAAGAACGAGATGCCGAGCGGCAGCGCGATGTTGGTCTGGCCGAAGTCGAGGCCGAGCGGCTTGAAGAGCGCTGCGAAATTGGCGGTGACGAAATTGGCGTATTTGAACACGCCGAGGGTCAGGAGGTTCACCGCGACGGCGAAAGCCAGCGCCCAACTGCGGCGAGCGCCCGCGTTGCGGTCGATCAGGATCGCCGCGACATAGTTGAAGGCGATCGAAAACAGGAGGATCAGCAGGAAGCGCGGCTCGCCCCAGGCGTAGAAGACGAGCGAGAAGAGGAGCGTGACGACGTTCTTGGCCGTCACGGTCGGGGTGAGCGCGTAAGCCGCGAGGAAGATCGGTAGGAAGTAGAAGAGGAAGGTGACCGAGGAAAAGACCATACCGCTTCACTCTCGCCTAATCCCCCTCTCCCCGCTTGCGGGGAGAGGCATAGCCCGCCGTAAGACGGGCGTCTTTTGACGCCCTTTTTGGGTGAGGGGCGGCGCCAACGGTTCGCGCTGGCGCCGCCGCTATCCATCGAAGGTTTGCGTCGCCCCTCATCCGGCGCTTCGCGCCACCTTCTCCCCGCTCGCGGGGAGAAGGGAGCCGCAAGCGCTCGACGACGGCGTCGCGCCGGCCTTTTACGCATTGGGCTGACGCCTATAGCCTTCCCGGGCGCCGGCGGCAAACAGTCGATCGGCATGGCGAAAGGGGGGCCGCCCCTGCCCTAACCCCACGCCACCCTCAACGCCTCGAGCCCATGGAAATGAAACGCGTCCCGGCAACGCGGACGCTCGGCCAGCCGCCGGCGCGGCAAGCGCTCGAACAGGATCGGCAGGGCGACGGCCATCTCGAGCCGGACCAGCGGCGCGCCGACACAGAAATGGAGGCCCGCGCCGAACGTCAGATGCGGATTGGGATCGCGCCCGGGCGCGAAGGCGTCCGGGTCTGGAAAACGCTCCGGGTCGCGGTTCGCGGCGCCGGGCAGGAGCCCGATCCTGTCGCCTGTCCGGAGGGATACGCCGCTCGCCTCGACGTCCTCGAGCGCGTAGCGGGTGAAGAGATGCAGCAGCGGGTCGAGCCGCAGCGGCTCCTCGACCGCGGCGGCGGTCGCTATCGGATCGGCGAAGAGCGTTCGCGGGTCGAGCCCGCGATCGAGGATCGTCCGGACGGCGTTGCCGATGGCGTTGACCGTCGCCTCGTGGCCGGCGTTGAGCAGGAGGATGCAAGTGCCGACGAGTTCGTCCTCGCTGAGCCTTTCGTCCTCGCTTTCGGCGATCAGAAGCTGGCCGATGAGGTCGTCCCGAGGTTCGGCTCGGCGGACCTTCGCATAGCCGCGCATGATGAAGTCGGCGAACTTCCGCGCGGCGATGCGGGGCGCGAGCTTTTCATCTTGGCGCGAGACGAAGGCGCGGTCGACGAGATTTCTCAGCCTCGTGTGCTCGGGCGGCTCCATCTCCTGGATCGAATGGCGCTCGAGCGCGTCGAACGGCTCGAGATGCGCTTTCGGCGCGGGCCAGCCGAGCGCCTCGCGGCTCATCACGTGCAGAATCTGGCGGCCGAAGCGCTTGTCGCGGAGCAGCGCCGAGACGTCGGCGTGCGCCGCAAAGCACCAGAAGCCATAGTCCTCTCAGAAAAAGGCGGGGCCAGCGGCCCGAATCGCGGCATAGGCCGGATAGGGATCGTCGGTGAAGGCGGGATCGCGCGGATCGAGGCGAACGCGGCGGGTCGCGGCGTCGATGGTCGGGGTCATAGGCAAAAGTTATCCGGGCGCAAAGGCCGCCGCGACGAAGTGGCGACCGCCGCTGCGCGCCAGCGCCACTTGGCGGAGGTCGGCGCGGCGGACCGCGGACGACATCTACACGAGTCTCGGCTATGGCTGTCTTGCACGGTCAGTCGGCGAGCCCCATCACGAACGCCATAGCGACATTGAGACGTCCGACGTCGCCGTCATCCAGGCGGCCGATCGGCTGTCCGATCCGCGTCCGCCGGACCGTCACGGGTTTGTCGGCCATGATTTGCGAGCGCGCCCGCAAACCGTTTTCCGCGCTCGGCTGGATCGTCACGCGAAAATCCGGCGCCTCGACGATTTCAGAGGTCATCTGACAGACGACAACGGATGCATGGGTCTCCGGAAACGCGTCGGTCTGGACGACCACCGCCGGACGCGGTTTGCCGTAATCGCCCGCCGCCGCGACGACGACGACATCACCGCGTTTCATCGTCGACGAGTCGCTCGGGCGTGTCGAGCTCCGAGACCGATTCGATCCAGGCCAGCGCATCGTCCTCGCCGCCTCGAGGCAGGCGAGCGACCTGAGCGGCCACCCGCAGGCGGACCGATTGCAGTCGCGGATCCGGTACAAAAAGGCGCAGTTCGCGCAGGCCCCGCATGCGCCGTCGCACGCGCATCGTCTTCATTCGCTCGGCCGGCGCCGCCATCTCGGATTTCCCTGTCAGCTTTCGCGCCGACAGCGTAACGCGTTACAGTTCTAAGCACAACAGGCAGGCGCCCGTCGGTTTTCACCGTCGTCGCACGCCGTGCTGCCGCTGCGCTATCCGAGCGGATAGGCCGCCTCGACGACGTAGGGACCGCCGCCGACGCTTTCCCGAGACGAGTAGAGCACGAAACGCTCGGCGGTGAAGTTCTCGACATCGAGCGCGCCGCGCGCGGCGAGATAGTCGGCGACCGCTCGCGGCCCGACGCGGCGCAGGCGGGCGAGCGTAACATGCGGCGCGTACTTGCGCGTCTCCGGCGGCAAGCCGATGCGCCGCATCCGCCGCTCGTGCTCCGCCTGAAGCTCGACGAGCGCAGGGTCCGGCCTGATCCGCGCGACGAGGGCGCGCGGCTTGTCGCCCCCGAACCACGAGAGGCCCTCGAACCGCACCGTCACCGGCGGCCGGCGGATCTCGTCGAGCGTCTCGCCGATGTCGCGGGCGACGCCGGCGTCCACGTCGCCGACGAAGCGCAGGGTGATGTGATAGTCGGCCGGGTCCATCCAGCGCGCGCCATAGACCCCGCCGCGCGCGAGCGCGACCGCGCCGGCGACGGTTTCCGGCAGCTCCAGTCCGGTGAACAGGCGAGGCATGGAACCGTTCCCCATGGCGAACGCGCGCGCCGTGCGCTCATGCCGACCGAGGTGGCGGCGACGGCGTGAAGCGCTTCGCCTCTACCCCCGCTCCTTGCTGATGAACTGCCGGAACCGCTCCGACGTCGCGCCCGAGAACAACGCGTCCGGCTCGCCCTCGGCCTCGACCAGACCCTGATGCAGGAACATCACCCGCGTCGACACGTCGCGGGCGAAGCCCATCTCGTGGGTGACGACCAGCATGGTGCGGCCTTCGTCCGCGAGCGCGCGCATGACCCGCAAGACCTCGCCGACCAGCTCCGGGTCGAGCGCCGAGGTCGGCTCGTCGAACAGCATGACCTTGGGGCGCATGGCGAGCGCCCGGGCGATGGCGGCGCGCTGCTGCTGGCCGCCGGAAAGGTGCGCCGGATAGTAGCTCCACTTGTCGGCGATGCCGACCTTGGCGAGCAGCGCCTTGGCTTCGTCGACGCATTCGGCGCGCGGGCGCTTCTGCACGTGCACCGGCGCCTCGATCAGGTTCTCGAGCACCGTCAGATGCGACCAGAGATTGAAGTTCTGAAACACCATGCCGAGCTCCGAGCGGATGCGGTCGACCTGGCGCCGTTCGGCCGGCTCGGCGGTTCCGTCCGCCCGGCGGCGCATCTTGATGAGCTCGCCGGCGACCGTGACCTCGCCCGCGTCGGGCGTCTCCAGCAGATTGATGCAGCGCAGGAACGTGCTCTTGCCCGAGCCGGACGAGCCGAGGATCGAGATGACGTCGCCGTCGTTGGCGGTCAGCGAAATGCCTTTCAGCACCTCGAGCGCGCCGAAGCGCTTGCGCATGTCCTTGACGGCGAGGGCGGTGGTCGGGGCGGGCATCGGCGTCATCCTCTAGAGGGGCCCGAAACACGTCATGGCGAGGAGCGAAGCGACGAAACCATCCAGGATCGTAGAGCGCCCTACGATCCCTGGATTGCTTCGCTTCGCGCGCAATGACGGACTCTGCATCGGCGTTCAGCTCGGCCGCGGGCGCAGGTGCGGCGAGAGGCGCCGCTCGAGGCTCAGGAAAGCGGCGCCGAGGATATAATTGACGGTGAAATAAATGGCGCCGGCGAGGATCAGCGGCAGGTAGGTGACCAGCGTGTCGTTGCGGATTTTCAGCGCCACGCTCATCACGTCCCACAGCGTGATCAGCGAGACGAGCGCGGTCGCCTTCACCATCGAGATCATCTCGGTCGAATAGGCCGGAAGCCCGGCCCTGAGCGCGATCGGGAAGACGATCCGCCGGAAGAGCAGCAGGCGCGACATGCCGCAGGCGCGCGCCGCCTCGACCGCGCCGTGCGGCACGGCGAGCAGCGCGCCGCGGAAAATCTCGGCCTGATAGCCCGCCGTGCAGAGCCCGAGCGCCAGCACGCCGCAATTGAACGGCTCGCGCAGGATCGGCCAGAAGAGGCTGTGACGCACCGCCGGGAGCGAGGCGAGGCCGTAATAGACGATGAAGAGCTGGATGAGCAGCGGCGTGCCGCGGAACAGCGCGACATAGGCGCGCGCCAGGATCTCGAGCGGCTTCGAGCCGCCGACCCGCATCCAGACCACGCCCGCCGCGATCAGGCCGCCGAGCACGACCGAGAGGAACCAGACTTCGAGCGTCAGCGGCAGCGCCGCCATCAGCCGCCAGAAGGTCGTTCCGACAAAGGCCCCGTCCATCCCTCACCCCGCAATGCGGCGCATGCCGCGGGTCGCGCGCGCCTCGGCCAGATCGAAGAGGCGGGTCGTGACCAGCGTCATGGCGAGATAGAGCACGAGGCCGCCGAGATAGAAGGCGAACGGCTGATGGGTCGAGGCGGCGCCGACCTGGCTCACCCGCATGAGCTCGGTGAGTCCGGTGACGGAGATCAGCGACGAATCCTTCAGCGCCACCTGCCACAGGTTGCCGAGGCCCGGCAGCGCGAAGCGCAGCACCTGCGGGGCGATGATGCGCCGGAACAGGAGCCAGCGGTCCATGCCGACGCTGACCGCCGCCTCGAGCTCCCCCTTGGCGATGGCGAGGAAGGCTGCGCGAAACACTTCCGCCTGATACGAGCCGGAGATGACGCCGACAGCGAGCGCGCCGGCGACGAAGGACGGCACGCCGACGAAGCCGTCATAGCCGACGAGGCCCGCGACGGTGGTCAGCAGGGTCGAGGAGCCGAAATAGACGAAATAGACGACGAGCAGCTCCGGCAGGCCGCGGAACAGGGCCGCATAGGCCTCCCCGGCCGCGCCCGCCAAGCGGTGGCCCGAGAGCCGCGCCCACGCGACCAGCGATCCGATCACGGCGCCGATCAGGAGGCCGCAAGCCGAGACGAGCAGGGTCATCAGGGCGCCGGCGAGAAGCGCCAACCCCCATCCGCCTTCGCCGAAGCCGAAAATTCCGAAAATGTCCACGCCGTCCGCCCAAGCAAAATCGGCGCCGCCCGCCTGTCCGGCGCGCGGCGCCCGTCGTCGTCAGGGCGTGGTGTCGATCTTGAACCACTTCAGCGAGTATTTCTTGATCGACCCGTCGGCGAAGGCCGCGGCGATCGCCTTGTTGAACTTCGCGGTCAGGTCGGCGTCGCTCTTGCGCAGGCCCATGCCTTCGCCGACGCCGAACACGTCGCCGATGAACTCGGGCCCGACGATGGTGAAATCCTTCGCGTCGGGCTTGTCGAGCGTCGAGGCGATCGTCGGGTAGTCGTCGAGCCCCACGTCGATACGGCCGGCCTTGAGGTCGAGGTCGCGGTCGTCGGTGGTCTTGTACTCCTTGATGGTCGCCACGTCCTTCAGGTACTTGTTGGCGAAATTGGCGTGCGTGGTCGAGGACTGGACGCCGATCGTCTTGCCCTTGAGGGCGGCCTGGATGGCCTTGACCGCGGCCGCGCCGGCCTTCGGGTCCTTGGCGGCGTTGACCACCTTGCCGGCGCCGAGGGCCTTGGCGACGTCGCTGTCCTTGGCGGCCATGAAGGCGGCCGGCGGGGCGGCGTAGGGCTTGGAGAAGTCGATCTCCTTCTGGCGCTCCTCGGTGATCGACATGCCGTCCATGATCACGTCGAACTTGCCGGCCTTGAGGCCGGGGATCATGCCGTCCCAGTCCTGCGCGATGATCTTGCACTCGACTCCGGCGCGCTTGCACAGGTCGTTGGCGAGGTCGACCTCGAAGCCGACGATTTTGCCGCTCGAATCGGTCAGGTTCCAGGGGTCGTAGCCGCCCTCCATGCCGATGACGACGGTCTTCCACTCCTTGGCGAAAGCCGCAGGCGCCATCGCCAGCGCGGCGGCGACGGACGCGCCGAGCGCGACCGATTTCCAGAGTCTCGAGCCCATCAAACCTCTCCCGTTCCTTGCCTTCGTTCGCGCGACCCGGCGGTCGAGCCGCCGGGGTCCGGCCTCCTCGAGGGAAACCTTGACGGGTAGTCTTACATGGGGGGCGCCGGGTTGGGAATGCGGGCGGGCGGGCAAATTGCGCGCCGCGATGACTCAGGCGCCCGAGCGTCTCGCCGGCGCGCAGTCAGCGCCGGCGAAGGGTTCGCTGGTCACGCCGCCGCTTTGATGGAGGCCGCCGTCTTCTCCATGATCTCGCCGATCTCCGCCTCGCTGACGATCAGCGGCGGGGTCAGCTCGATCGTGTCCCCGGCGAGCCGCAGCATGATCCCGGCCTCGTGGAACGCATGGTCGAGCACCTTGAGCCCGCGCATGCCCGGGCTGCCGGGGATCGGGGCGAGGTCGATCGCGCCGGTGAGACCCACGCAGCGAATGTCGACCACGTTCGGCAGGCCTTTCAACCCCATAATCGCGTCGTACCATTTGGGCTCGAGCGCCTTGGCGCGATCGAAGAGCCGCTCGTCGCGATAGACGTCGAGGGTCGCGAGCGCGGCTGCGCAGGCGAGCGGATGGGCCGAGTAGGTGTAGCCGTGGAAGAGCTCGATCGCGTGCTCCGGCCCGTTCATGAAGGCGTCGTACACGTGCTTACGCACGATCACGCCGCCCATCGGCACCGTGCCCGACGTCACGCCCTTGGCGAAGGTGATCATGTCGGGGACGACGCCGTAGCGCTCCGAGGCGAAGGCGGCGCCGAGGCGGCCGAAGCCGGTGATGACCTCGTCGAAGATCAGCAGGATGCCGTACTTGTCGCAAATTTCGCGCAGACGCTTGAGATAGCCCTTCGGCGCCGGCAGCACGCCTGTCGACCCGGACATCGGCTCGACGATCACGGCCGCGATGGTCGAGGCGTCGTGCAGGCCGACGATGCCTTCGAGCGCGTCGGCGAGATGGCCGCCCCATTCCGGCTCGCCCTTGGTGAAGGCCTGCTGCTCGCGGTTGTAGGTCGCCGGCAGATGGTCGACGCCGGCGAGGAGGGAGCCGAAGAATTTCCGGTTGTTGACCATGCCGCCAACCGAGATGCCGCCGAAGCCGACGCCGTGATAGGCCCGTTCGCGGCCGATGAGACGCTGGCGCGAGCCCTGCCCGCGCACGTTGTGATAGGCGAGCGCGATTTTCAGCGCCGAGTCGCAGGCTTCCGAGCCCGAGTTGCAGAAGAAGACGTGATCGAGGTCGGCCGGCGCGAGGTCGGCGAGCCGCGAGGCGAGCTGGAACGCCGGAGGATGGGCGAAGCCGAAGGTCGGCGAGAAGTCGAGTTCCCCCGCCTGCCGCTGGATCGCCTCGACGATCGGTTTGCGGTTGTGGCCGGCGTTGCAGCACCACAGCGCCGCCGTGCCGTCGAGAATCTCCCGGCCCTCCGGCGTGTAGTAGTGCATATCCTTCGAGCGCGCGATCAGCCGCGGCCGCTTCTTGAACGCCCGGTTGGGGGTGAACGGCAGCCAGAAGGCTTCGAGATCGTTGGGGACGTCGGTGCGGGCGGCGGCTGTCGGGTTGACGGGGGTGGTCATGAACGCTCCTTGGCGGCCGAGGACCCTTCTCCCGCTCGCGGGAGAAGGTGGACGCGCGAAGCGCGCCCGGATGAGGGAAGGCCGCTTGCCCTCACCCCGACCCTCTCCCGCTATGCGGGCGCGGGGGCGCTCCGGACCGTCCAGTTTCCTGAACATAGGCGGCGAGTTTCCCCTCTGTCCAGTTGTCCCGCTGTTCGTCAGCAATTCTAAAAGTCCCTCGCAGCAGGGTCCTCATTCATTTTTTTGGCCGGAGAGCAGGTGAGGCGGGATGGTGAAGGTGGCGAGGGCTTCGAGGAGGTCGGGCCAGGCGGGGAAGATCGCCAGGCTGGTCATGGTGGA
>CAIZGR010000341.1 GCA_903932535.1 uncultured Hyphomicrobiales bacterium
CGTAGAGCATGTTGTCTCTGAGAGTTGCGCACGATTGTTCAATAATTTTTTCAATGCCAAATTTATCAGCCATCAGCGTCCCTCCCACACGTACGAGCGCGCGACATCGACGAAGAGCTCGACGGTCCCGCGCGCGCCGAGGCGGTTCTTTTCCAGGATGATTTCGAGGTCGTTCTTCCGCGCGGCGGAGATGTCTCGGAACGCGAATTCGTCCACGTCCTTCGGCGGCGCGCCCTTGTCGAGCAGATGGAGAATCTTCTGATCGTAATAGGCGGGCCGGTAGAGAAACGCGATGACGTCGGCGTGTTCCTCGATGTTTCCGGAATCGCGGAGGTCGGTCAGGACCGGCCGCTTGTCGTCGCGGGATTCGACGCCGCGGTTGAGTTGCGAGAATAGCACAACGCAGCAGTTCAATCGCCGGGACAGCTCCTTTGCGCCGAGCGCGATATCGCCGATCTCCGCCGTTTTGTTGCCCTTGTGGTCGCCGCTGGGGCGGATCAGGCCGAGATAATCGATGTACAGGACATCGAGGTTGAAGCCCTTGCGTTTGAGCCTGTCGGCCATGCTGCGGGCGCGGCTTTCGATCGCGCCGATGGTGAGGCCGGTGCTGCAATCGATCTCGACGGGGAAATCCCGGAAATCGGCATAGGCGCTCTCGACCGTCTGGTCGTAGGACTGATGAATCGTCCCGGCGAGAACGTCGGAATATTGCAGCCCCGCGTCGTGGCAATGCGCGGCGATGAAGCGCGCGGCCATTTCGTTTTCGTCGATTTCGAGCGAAAAGAAACCAACACCGTTGCCGGCCGCGGCCGTCTTGTGCGCGCTGGCGATGCCGGTCCCGGTTTTGTACATTCCCGGCCGTCCTCCGATGACGATCAGCCGGCCGGGACGGAACCCGCCGCTCAGGGCCTTGTCGAGACTGCCGAAGCCCGATGTTGGGACGGTGTCCGCATCGCCTCGCCTGCGGCTTTCGATCCGCTGCACGACGCCGAGCGCGGCGGCATCGAGCGTCATGGCCCGCTGCGAGCCGGACGCCAGCGCATTGCGCATGTCGGCGAGGCCGGACTCGTGTTCTTCCAAAACCTTGCCCGCGTCTTCGCCCGCGAGCGTGTCGGCGGCGGAATCGATGAGCGCATGGCCGCGCGCGATGAGATCGCGCCGCAGCGCGAGATCGATGACGGTGCGCGCATAGTCCGGCGCGTTGATGACCGTGGTTGCTTCCGCCGCCAGCCTGGCGAGATACTGGCTGATGGTGATGCCGCCGAGATCGTGGTCGCCGAGGTGGGTTTTGAGCGTGACCGGCGTGGCGACGCGGCCTGCGGAAATCACCTGCGCCGCGACCTCGTAGATGCGGGCATGCAGGGGTTCCGAAAAATGCTCGGGTTTCAGTTTTTCCGAGACGAGTGCGAAGGCGGCATTGTTGATCAGGATCGCGCCGAGCAGCGATTGCTCGGCCTCGATGTTGATGCACGGGGCCCTGAACTCGCGGTCATAGGCGGGAACAGCGGTGAATGAGACGGGCGCGTTCATGGGCGCGCCCCTTCCTTGCATTCGGCCCTGATGACGGCCGCGAGCGAGTCGACAAACCGATCGTCCCACCACAGCGTTTTCTTCGCTTGAGCCGCGCCTGCTTTCGCGGCGTTGTAAAAATCCCGGAAGCCGAGCCCGCGCGCGCAGGCGGACCTGTCAATGCCGGGGATGGCGCGCGACAGCGCCTCTAGGGCGAAGTGAGCGGCATGCGAGGATGCGGGACGGCCTGTGTTTTTGTCTCTCAAATCGTCATGGGCGCGGCGAACAACCTCGATTGGGTTTTCGCCGGTGTATTTCGATGCCTCGACCACAGCGAGCGCGATTTCATCGGCTGTCGCGAACAGTTTGCCGGACGGCGGCGGCGGCGGCGGCGACGGAAGCGGCTTGGCCGCGAGCAACCGAGGGTCGACGAACTTTGGAAACGTCCGCGAGGGCAGCGGCGAAGCCGCGGGCTGCGATGAAACCGCGGGAGCCGCCTGCCCTGCCAGACGCGCGCGGACAGCCGCGTAATGGGCGCGCTGTTCGGCGGCGCTCGCGAACGTGCGGACCTCGTTCGGCAGAATTTGCAGATCGGTCAAAGGCCGCTCGCTCATTCGGCGGCCTCGCGGAATTGAACCCGGCGCTCGTCCTTCGCAGGCAATGCCTTGTCGGGATTGGCGATAAAATAAACGATCGTTTCGCGCGCCCGCGCGTTGATCGACCAGCCATCCGCGCGGTTGTTCGCGATGCCGACGCCCGGCAATTTCGCGCGCAGATGCGTGACGTGCGTTCTGATCGCTTCGGCGGTGAGCATCGCGCCGCAGCGCCCGTCCACGAGCGCCTGAAACCGTTTCAACGGCACGGGC
>CAIZGR010000342.1 GCA_903932535.1 uncultured Hyphomicrobiales bacterium
ATTACAATCGAGCAGTAGAGAAGGCTGGACTCTCTAGTGCACTCGTCGGCCTCGTCCGCGCAAAAGACATCCGCAAGTAGCGCCGAACGGTCTGGGGCCGGTTCAATTCCGGCCCGGCGCTTTACGGTCGCGTAGGCGGCCGACAGTCTGAGACTGAGAGGCGACAAAATGAAGTACACGAAAGACGAGATTGAGCAGGCGACCAAGTTCCTTCGCTCGATCCTGAAACCGGGGACCACGGTCTACACCAAGCTCAACCACGTAGCGCGCTCGGGCATGTCCCGCTCGGTCACGGCCTACGCCGTCATGGATGGCGAGCCGTTTTACCTCTCCGGCTACGCGGCCCGCGTGCTCGACGAGCGCCGCGACAAGTACGACGGGATAACCATCCGCGGATGCGGGATGGATATGGGCTTCGCGCTGGTCTATAGGCTTTCCAGCAAGCTCTACCCCGAAGGTCATATCTGCGTCGGGAAGCAGTGCCCCTCGAATGACCATGCCAACGGCGACCGCATTTTCAGCCGGCACCACCACGACGACGGCGGATATGCTCTCCGCCAACGGTGGATGTAAGCGCTCCCCGGTAGACAGGGCGGCCCATCACCGCCCGGCGCTTTACGGCCCTAGAGTGGGCCGACAGTCTACAGATAAGGGGTGGAATATGAACAGCCTGAACAGCGTATTGATCGAGGGCGAGTGCGTGGAATTGGCCGAGGGCGCGGGGACGGTCCTCTTTATCCTGAGCGTAAACACGGCGGCTGGCGCGATCATGGCGACCGTCCGCGCAGTCGGAAGGCTCGGACAGGCGTGCGCCGAGACGCTCAAGGTCGGGCGCGGCGTGCGCGTCGTCGGGCGGCTCGAGGCCGGGGAAGCGGGTATCAGGGTCTACGCCGAGCACGTCGAAATCATGCCCATGCAGGCCAAGCCATGAGCGGACCCGACGGCGGCCCGGCGTTTCCGACCGATGGCGAAAGCGAGATAGGGCCGCACAATTGGCACGTTGAGGGCATGTCCCTCCGCGACTACTTCGCGGGGCAGGCGCTCGCGGGAATGCTGGCTAATAAGCGATTCCATATTTTCGGCGATGATGGCGATACCCTTGCGGACGAACAGGCCGCTCAAAATGCATACGACTTCGCCGATGCCATGATCGCCGAGAGGGCCATACCATGAACGACCCTTTAGCTTTTTCCAGATATCAGCTACGGCAGGCTGAGAAACGCGAGGCTTACGAAAAGTATAACTACGCAGGGCAACTGCTTGAAAACAGGCAGATCAAGGAAAGGCTTGCCGAAATCCTCAGCCAATCGGAACCGCTGGACAAGCTGATATCGACCGTCATGCCCGAGCGGGATCGACTCTACGCGGCCGCGTTTTACGTCGTCGTCGGCCGAATTCCCGAGGGCCATGCATGATCGGCGATAACGCGCCCGCATGGCTTACCCTGACCAACGGCTCGGCATCGAGGCCGATGGTGCCTAACGGGGCTGATCGGCTGGACCTCACAGATGAACAAAAGGCAAGCATGCGCGA
>CAIZGR010000343.1 GCA_903932535.1 uncultured Hyphomicrobiales bacterium
CGACGCGATCGAAGCCGTCGCGCGCCTCGACGATCCGTCGCGCGCGATTGCCGTCGCTGACCCCGACGACGCTGAACCATTGCCGGCCCGCGCCGCCGCCGTCGAAGGGGTACGGCGCGTCGGGCGAGACGAAACGGGCGCCGGGCAGGAAGCTTTGCAGCGCCTCGCCGAGCGGATCGAGATTGGCGCCGCTGGAGCCGACGCCGTGCAGCAGGATGACGAGCGATTCGTGGGCGGAAGTCATGCGAACGGGTCCTTTGCATCCTTCGCCCCGCTTTGCCGGGAAAAGGCGGCGATTGTAGGCGCGATCGTTGATCGCGCCGCCGCGCTCGGCGAGCGCGGCTACAAGGACGAAGGGGTCAGTGATACCCGATATTCGCCTGCACCTTGCCGCGGAACACCCAGTACGACCACGCCGTATACAACAGGATCACCGGCAGCAGGACGAGGACGCCGACCAGCAGGAAGGCCTGCGTCGCCTCCGACGAGGCGGCCTGCCAGATCGTGTACTTGTAGGGCACGATCATCGGAAAGAGGCTGATCGCGAGGCCGAGGTAGGACAGGACGAAGAGCGCGATCGCCGACAGGAACGGCGCGATCTCCGAACGGTCGTTGAGCGCCCGCCACTCGGCCGTCGCCGCGACGGCCGTCAGGATCGGCACCGGCGAGAGCCAGGCGATGTTGGGCCAGGAGAACCACCGCTCGCCGATCGCGGGATGGAGGAAGGGCGTCCACAGGCTCACCGCGACCACCGCGACGAGCACGCCGAAGAAGGCGATGCGCCCGAGCCGCCGCGCCATGTCCTGCAACGGCCCCTCGGTTTTCAGGATCAGCCAGCCCGCGCCGAGCAGCGCGTAGCCGAACATCAGCGCGACGCCGGTCAGCAGCGAGAACGGCGTGAAGACGTCGAACGAGCGGCCGGCGAAATGGCGCCCCTCGACCGCGAACCCCTGGATGAAGGCGCCGAGCACGACCCCTTGCGCGAAGGCGCCGAGCGCCGAGCCCCAGCAGAAGGCGTGATCCCAGAAGGTGCGATGCTCGGAGTCGCGAAAGCGGAACTCGAACGACACGCCGCGGAAGACGAGCGCGAGCAGCATCAGGATCATCGGGAAATAGACCGCGGGGAGGATGATGGCGAAGGCGAGGGGGAACGCCGCCAGCAGCGCCACGCCGCCGAGCACGAGCCAGGTCTCGTTGCCGTCCCACACCGGCGCGATCGAGTTCATCATCAGGTTGCGCGACTGCCGGTCGGGCGCGAAACCGTAGAGGATGCCGACGCCGAGATCGAAACCGTCGAGCAGGACGTAGAGAAAGACCCCGACGCCGAGGATGGCCGCCCAGATCGGCGCGAGGTCGAGAACATGAGCGCTCATCGGTCAGCCCTCCCCGCCGCGCGACAACGCCTCGACCGGCCCCTGCGGCCGCCCGCCTTCGATGAAGTCCGCGTGATCCGCCGCAATCGGGCCGCGCTCGAAGATGCGGACCATCATCGCGATCCCGGCCGCGAACATGAGAACGTAGACCACGCTGTAGGCGACGAGCGACAGCGTCACGTCCGCCGCCGTCAGCGACGGCGAGACCGAATCGGCGGTGCGCATGAGGCCGTAGACCGTCCAGGGCTGGCGGCCGACCTCCGTCGTCGCCCAGCCGGCGATGACGGCGACGAAGCCGGCCGGCGCGACGACCATGCAGAGCCTGTGGTACCAGTCGGCGTCGAACAGTTTGCGCCTCATCCGGAGCCACCAGCTCAGGACCACGGTCAGCATCATGACCCCCCAGCACGCCAGCATGATGCGGAAGCCGAAAAACGGCACGGCGACCGGCGGGCGGTCTTCGGGGGGGAAGGATTTCAGGCCTCGCACCTCCCCGTCGACGTCATGGGTGAGAATGAGGCTGCCGACGACGGGGATCGAAACCTCGTAGAGGTTCTTCGCCGCCGCGTCGTCGGGAATCGCGAACAGGACCCAGGGCAGCCGGCGGCCGCCGTCCCAGATCGCCTCGATCCCGGCGAGCTTCGCGGGCTGATACTTGAGCGTATCGAGCCCGTGCTGGTCGCCGATCGCGGCCTGAAGCGGCACGAGCACGCTCAGGAGCCACAGCGTCATCGACAGCGTGGTGCGCGCCTCTTCGTAGAAGCGCCGGCGCAGCAGCCAGAAGGAGGCGACGCCGGCGACGACGAAGCCGGTGGTGATGTAGATCGCCGTGACCACGTGGGCCAAGCGGTAGGGGAAGGACGGGTTGAAGATGATCTCGAGCCAGTCCCTCGGCTGGAACCGTCCATCGACGAAGTCGAAGCCCGCCGGGGTCTGCATCCAGCTGTTGACTGCGAGAATCCAGAAGGTCGAGGCGAGCGTTCCGAGCGCGACCATCAGGGCGGCGAAGAAATGCGCCCAGCGCGGCACGAGCTTGCGGCCGAAGAGAAGCACGCCGAGGAAGGCCGCCTCGAGAAAGAACGCCGTCAGCCCCTCGTAGCCGAGCAGCGGCGAGACGATGTCGCCGACGTCGTCGGAGAAGCGGCTCCAGTTCGTGCCGAACTGGAACGGCATGGTGATCCCCGACACGACGCCCATGCCGAACGACACGGCGAATATCTTGGTCCAGAAGATGGAAATCCGGAGGTAGACCGCGCGCCCGGTGAAGAAGCTCAGGCCCTCCATGAAGGCGATGAACGAGGCGAGGCCGACCGTGAACGCCGGCAGGAGAAAATGCCAAGCCACCACCCAGGCGAACTGGAGCCGGGACAGGAACAGCGGATCGAAATGCACGAAAGTTCCTCCGGCGCGTGACAAGGCCTTGCCGACGTCTCCACTTTAGACGCGGATTGCGACAAGTCCACCGCGCCGTCAGGGCGGCGGCGGGGACGGGCGCGCCCGGCAGACGCGCGGTCGGCGCATGGCCCCGGAAAGACGGACGTTCGTGACGCCGGCCGGACCCCTTGCGCGCCTTCGGCGCCGGCTCCTTCGGGCGCTCGATCGAGACGGGCGCGCGACCCTCGGCGGCGCTACTTTCCCGCGAGCTTGTCGGCGAAGAGGGCGATGGTCCTGGCGTAGATGGTGGCGGCGTTCCATTCGAGGATGGCGGGGAAATTCGGCTCGCCCTCGTTCCAGCCCTCGCCGCGCTTCCAGCCGTGCGCCGCGAGGAAAGCGGCGGTCGAGGCGAGCGCGTCGGCGGAACTGTGGACGATGTCCGGGCTGCCGGACCCGTCCGGGGTCGTCGCGAACATCAGCACGGCCGAGGGCATGAGCTGCGTCTGGCCGATCTCGCCCGCCCATGCGCCGCGCATCTGCTTCGGGTTCGGCCACACGCCGCGCTCGACCAGGGTCAGCGCGTCGATCAACTCGGCGCGGAAGCGGTCCGATCGGCGGCAGTCCCAGGCGAGGGTGGCGAGCGCGGCGAAGGTCGGATACGCGCCGTTGTCGCCGCCGTAACTGGTCTCGAGTCCCCAGATCGCGACCAGAACCGGACCGGGCACGCCGAAGCGCTGCTCGATGGTCGCGAGCGGCCCCGCGTATTTCGCCAGCATCGCCCGCCCGCGCGCGAGCTGCCCCGCGGTGATGTGGCTTGCCGCGAAGCTCTGGAAATTGCTCCCGAGCCGGACGACCCCGTGATCGTGCGCGGCGACGGACTCGTCGTAGACGACCCCGCCGAGCGCGGCGTCGAACGCAGCCGCCGAGACGCCGTCGCGTGCGGCGACCCCTTTGAAGACGGCGAGCCATTCCCCGAAACCCGCCGCGCCCTTGCCGCAGTCGTCCGCGCGCGCCACGGCCCAGCCGAGAACAGTAAAGGCGACCCCCGCCGCGGCCAAAACTCTTCGAACGCGCCCCTGCATCCATCCGCCCCATGGCCGGCTCGACGGCGAAGGCCGCGAGCGCGCCGGGACCGTAGCAAAGCCCAGCCGGAGCACAAGCCGGTCGTTGGCGGCGAAACCCGTGTCGCCGTCATCTCGCGCCGGAGCGGCCCGTCGAAAGACGCACGCCTTTCGTTAGGCTGTAGGCGGCGCAGCCGGCCACGGGAAAGCCGGGGGGCGCTCGCCCGCTCGGCTTAGTCGCCGCCGCCCGTCACGAGCGCCGAACGCAGCGACAGCGAGGCGGCGATGGCCGCGAGCATGGCGTCGAGCGCCCCGGCCGCGCGCCCGAGGAGGGGTGGGCGCACGTCCGTCGTTCCCCCCGAATCTTGCGCCGTAAACTCAGGGGGCCGGGTTGTGGATCCGTGTGAGGTTAGGAACCTGCCGTGAGAAACCGGAAAGCGATCGTGAGATCGAGAATATTGACTTTTCGCCTTACGCGGCAGGATGGAAGCGTACGATACGGGCAGCGCCCGGCGCGCCGTCAACCGAAAGACGCCTTCTCTTGAATGATCTGGACCCCATTGCGAAGCCCGCGGGAGAAATCCTCGACACCCCAAGACCCTGCATAACGCCGCTCGCCGGCGGCGCGACCAGGAAGGGGCGGCGCCGGCCATCGCGCCGGCGGAGCCGACTTGTCGGCGACGCCAGTGGCGCAGGCGTGAGATGACCTGTCCAGCTCGCACGAAGCCGATGCGACGGCTTTCGTGCGCCGGCTCGAGGAACCGCTTGGCGCGGCGCGCGATGGCTGCGGGTGGATTGTCGCATGCGCACACCCCCTGCCCAACGGAATCCGCGAGGTCGTTCAATTCCTGAGCGCAGCGGTCTGGAGTTCGGAGAGATTCGACATGTTCTATCGTCGTGAAATCGACGGGTTGAGGACGCTCGCTGTTGTGCCGGTCATACTCTTCCACAGCGGAATGTCGGTCTTCGGAGGAGGATTTGTCGGGGTCGACGTCTTCTTTGTCATCAGCGGCTACCTGATAACCTCGATCATTCTCGCAGATATCGAGGCAGGGCGCTTCTCCCTCGCATATTTTTATGAACGCCGGGCTCGGCGGATTTTACCGGCTTTGTTATTTGTGATCGCCGCGACCATACCGTTCGCGGAATCATGGATGATGCCGGACGAATTTAAGAATTTTGGCCAGTCCATGGTGGCTACGACGGTCTTCTCGAACAACATACTATTGGCCGCCACTTCAGACTATTGGAGCCTTGCGAGTGAATTCAAGCCACTGCTTCATACTTGGAGTCTGGGAGTTGAAGAGCAGTATTATATGATATTTCCACTGATCTTAATGCTATGCTGGCGCTTGTTCCGCAACAGGCTCATTTTTATTCTCTGCGCGGCGTTCGCGGTCAGCTTGACGACCGCCGTTTGGGGAGTCACGAAATTTCCGGCAGCGACGTTTTATCTGCTTCCGACCCGCGCCTGGGAGATCTTGCTTGGCGCGTTGGTCGCCTATTATCATGCTCACGGCAAAGGCGTCGCACGCGCAGGGGCTGTGAGCCAATCCCTGAGCGCGATCGGCGTCTTGCTGATCGTGTTCTCCGTTTTTGTATTCGACGAGAATTTCCCTTCGCCGGGCCTCACGACCCTGGCGCCGACCATCGGCGCTGTACTGATCATTCTGTTTGCGTTCGAGGGAACGATCACCCATCGTTTTCTCGGCAGCCGGGCCATGGTGGGCGTCGGCCTCATCAGCTATAGTCTATACCTTTGGCATCAGCCGATCTTCGCTTTGGCGCGAATTTATTCCCCTCAGCCCGTTGGCGGCGGCGTCTTTGCGATCCTGATCGTGTTGTGCTTCGCGCCGGCGTACCTGAGCTGGCGGTTTATCGAAATTCCGTTCCGGAACAAAGCGACAGTCAGCCGAAAAACGTTGGTCTACGTATGCGCGCTCGGATCGGCGAGCGCTTTCGCTTTTGGCGTATATCTCAATTACTCTTATGGCATGCTGGGGCGCTTCTTCGATGCGCAGACACGAATTGAGGACATTGATAAACGATTCTATAACGAGCGCGTATTCCACTTCAAGAACGACATTTTCTCGTCGCAAGCAAAGCTCAAAGTGCTCGTCTCTGGAAACAGTTTCGGTCGCGATTTTGTCAACATGACAACCGAGGTCTTTGATGTCCACAATGTCGAAATCGTTTATCGAGATGATCTATCCAGTTGCATACTACCGCATCGCAGCGATATGTCAGACAAATTATTCTATTCCGCCGATGTTATCATATTCGCCAGTGATGTAAAAACTGAATGCGTTTCTGACGACATAAAATTTGCGCAGAGCCACGGAAAGGAAATATTTTATATTGGAACAAAGGATTTTGGATATAACCTGAATTGGCTTATCAGGCTTCCTCCAGATCAGCGGCGGAATCAATATAATCAGATTTCAGATACGGTCATCGCAGATGAGGCCAACCTCTCATCGAACGTTCCGCCGGAACACTTCATCTCCCTGCTCTCCCCGGTCTTGAAGGACGGAAAGATACCCGTCACCGACGATTCGGGACGAGTTCTGAGCACGGACCGAAGGCATGTTACAAAATACGGCGCGATATTCTTTGGAGAAAAGGCCTTGCTCAACAGCAGATACGGCGCCGTCATAAAGGCCGCTGGCCCGATGTGAACCGGGGCGTCGGCACAGCCGTTGACAGGTTGCAGCAGGAGCCGACATTTCCGCTTCGGGTCCGGCGGATCCGATCGGACAGCGATCGAAGGCGCGCGGTCGAAGCGGCCACCAACCGAAGTTCTGACGAACGCGCAAAAGTCTTTCCGGCGCCTGCGAGGCGTCGCCTCCAGGAACTCCGTCATCGCGACGCCCCGGTTCAAGCCCAAACCAGACGCAGGTCCGAGCCCCGGGCGCCGGCTCGGCGGAGGCGATCCAGATCAACCAAGGGCCCGCTCGCCGCTCTCCTCGAATGGGCGACACCGTCAGACGCCCCACGCCGTCCGTCGAGGCCCTGTCGCGGCTCGCGACGCAGGCTTCCGCCACGCGCGACCGTTCGCCGCGGAGCAGTCCGAGCAAACCGCCCTAAAGCGGAACCAGGGACCTGACCGGGTCGATCGCCTGCCCATCCTTGCGCAGCTCGAAATGCAGGCGCGGGCTGGGAGCGCCGCCGATCTGGCCGGATTTCGCGATGATCTGGCCGCGGCGGACCTTGTCGCCTTCCTTGACTTCGATCTCGCTGTTGCCGGCGTAGACTGTCACGAAGCCGTTGTCATGGCGGATGACGACGAGCTTGCCGTAGCTCTTGATTTCCTCGCCCGCGGCGATGCAGACCCCGTCGGCCGCGGCGTGGACCGCCTCGCCGACCGGCGCGGCGACATCGATCCCGTCATTGGTCCCGGCCTTGAAGGGTTTCACGATCGCGCCGCGCAGCGGCCAGCGGAACTTGTCGCGTTCCGGCGGCGGCGTGTCTTGGGCCAGCGACATCCCCGCGAGGCCCGAAAACAGGAGGGCGGCGAGGCCAAAGCTTGCGAAGCGGCCCGCCGTCACCCTTACGCCCTCAGTGTCCCATCGCCTTGACGATCGAGTCGGTCATCTTCTTGGCGTCCCCGAACAGCATCAGCGTGTTGTCGCGGAAGAAGAGCTCGTTCTCGACGCCGGCGTATCCGGAGCCCATGCCGCGCTTGACGAACAGCACCGTCTTGGCCTTTTCGACGTCGAGGATCGGCATGCCGGCGATCGGCGACTTCGGGTCGGTCTTGGCCGCCGGGTTGGTGACGTCGTTGGCGCCGATCACATAGGCCACGTCGGCTTGCGCGAACTCGCTGTTGATGTCCTCGAGCTCGAAGACCTCGTCGTAGGGGACGCTCGCTTCGGCGAGCAGCACGTTCATATGGCCGGGCATGCGGCCCGCGACCGGATGGATCGCGTACTTGACCTCGACGCCCTCGGCCTTGAGCAGGTCGGCCATCTCGCGCAAGCTGTGCTGCGCCTGCGCCACCGCCATGCCGTAGCCCGGCACGATGATGACCTTGGAGGCGTTCTTCATCATGAAGGCCGCGTCTTCCGCCGAGCCCTGCTTGACCGGGCGCGTCTCCTTGGCGCCGGCCGCCGCAGCGGTCTCGCCGCCGAAGCCGCCGAGAATGACGGAGATGAAAGAGCGGTTCATGCCCTTGCACATGATGTAGGAGAGGATCGCGCCGGACGAGCCGACG
>CAIZGR010000344.1 GCA_903932535.1 uncultured Hyphomicrobiales bacterium
AAGTTCGAGTCCGACCAGAAGCTCTACGAGCAGGCGCTCGACCGGGCGACGGTCGTCGCCAACGGCCGTCTGTCGTACGAATGGCAGGCGAACTCGCCCCGCCGGCTGCGGCTCGTTCTCACGAGGGGCGTGGCCGGTCTCGCGCCGGACCCGTCCAATCCGAACGCGCGGCTGTGGAACCCGGCCGGCGCGTCGCTCGAGGCGGCCTGCGCGGCGCTCGGAGTCGACGCCGGCCTGATCGCCGTCATCGGCGGGCCGTTCGTCTTCAGCCTGTTCCTCGGGATCGGCTACGACGCGTTTCATCTCAGCCATGCGCCGGGCGTGCGCCTGCCGAGGGGCGCGCCGGTGTTCCGCGAGCAGGAGCCGGGGCGCTCGCCCGAGGAGGTTCTCCTGGCGGCGGGGCTGAAGGCCGGCCCGGCTCGACGGCTGGAGGACGGGGTGACGATCGTCGAGTGGACGCGCGCGGGTTGAGGCGGTCGTTCACGCGCACGCGCGTGTCTTTGCGATCCGAAGCGTCTAGGAAAGCGCCCATGACCGACGCATCGCAAAAGCCCAAGGGCTCGACCTTCCGGGCGCTCCTCCCGCTGCTCCGTTACGCCAAGCGCTACAAGGGGCAGGCGCTCGCGGGTCTGGCGGCGCTGACCGCGTCCTCGGTCGCGACGCTGGCGGTCCCGTTCGCGCTCCGGCGCATGATCGACTTCGGCTTCTCCAAGGAGAGCGGCGGCGCCATCGACGCCTATTTCCTGGCGACGGCCGCCGTGGTGATCGTGATCGCGCTCGCCGCCGCGGCGCGCTACTATATCGTCACCACGCTCGGGGAGCGCGTGGTGGCCGATCTCCGCCGCGACGCCTTCGCCCATCTGACCATGCTCGACGCCGCCTTTTACGACCGCGCGCGCATCGGCGAGCTGGTCTCGCGGCTGACCGCGGACACGACCCAGGTCAAGGCCGCCTTCGGCTCGTCGGCCTCGATGGCGTTGCGCAACGTCTTCGTGTTCGCCGGCGCGACCGCGCTCATGGTCGCCACCAGTCCCAAGCTCTCCATGCTCGTCCTCGTCGCCATCCCGGTCATCGCCGCGCCGCTGATCGCCTCGGGCCGGGTCGTGCGCCGCCGCTCCCGCCACGCGCAGGACACGCTGGCGGACGCGACGGCGTTCGCCTCCGAGAGCCTCGGAGCGGTCAGGACCATGCAGGCGTTCGGCGCGCAGGACATGAGCGCGGCCCGGTTCGCCCGCGCGGTCGAGAGCGCCTACGCCGCCGCCCGCGACGCCGCGGTCACGCGCGCCGTGCTGATCGCGGTGGCGGTGTCGCTCGCCTTCTGCACGGTCGTCTTCGTGCTGTGGCTCGGGGCGCACGACGTGCTCGCCGGCCGCATGACCGGCGGCCTTCTGTCGCAGTTCGTGCTGTTCGCCGTGCTCGCAGCGACCTCGATCGGCGAGCTGTCGCAGGTGTGGAGCGAGATCGCGGCGGCGGCGGGCGCCGCAGGGCGGATATCCGAGCTGCTGGCGGTCGAGTCTCGGATCGTCGCGCCGAGACAGCCGCTCGCGATGCCGAAGGCCGAGGGCGCGATCGCCTTCGAGGGCGTCACCTTCGCATACGACGGCGCGCCGGAAGCGCGGGTGATCGACGACCTGAGCTTCTCGATCGCGCCGGGCGAGCGGGTCGCCCTCGTCGGCCTCTCCGGCGCGGGCAAGTCGACGGTGTTCCAGCTCATCATGCGCTTCTACGACTGCCAGCGGGGCAGGGTGCTCGTCGACGGGGTCGACGTGCGGGCGGTCGACCCGCGCGAGTTGCGCGCCCGCATCGCGCCGGTGCCGCAGGACCCGTCGATCTTCGGCGGCGCGGCGTCGGAAAACATCGCCTACGGACGGCCGGGCGCGAGCGAAGCGGCGATCGAGGCGGCGGCGCGCAGGGCTGCGGCGGACGGCTTCATTCGCGAGCTCGGCGACGGCTACGCGACGGAGCTCGGCGAGCGGGGCGTGACGCTGTCGGGCGGGCAGAAACAGCGGCTCGCGATCGCCCGCGCAATTCTCAAGGACGCGCCGATCCTCCTGCTCGACGAGGCGACCTCGGCGCTCGACGCCCACAACGAGGCGCTGGTGCAGGCGGCGCTCGACGACGTCATGACCGGGCGCACGACGCTGGTGATCGCGCATCGGCTGGCGACGGTGCAGAAGGCGGACCGTATTCTCGTGATGGAGGCCGGCCGGATCGTCGAGGAAGGGACGCACGCCGAATTGATGACCAAGGGCGGCGTCTACGCGCGCCTTGCGAGGCTGCAATTCGAGATGAGCGCGGTAATGATGGACAACAATTCTTGACGGTGCGTCAACTTTTATTGACGTCAAACGAGAGATATCGAGCCGAGTCGCCTTCGAGTCCTGGCTTCGCTTGACATCTGAGTTCTTTCAGCGTGTGATTTGCAACAATGAGAGCTGCCGGCGATTCCGATCGTACGACGGTCGCAAGAAGACGTCCGGGACCTGGGGTGGCGGCAGACGAGGGCATCGTGACGACACGAGCAGCAGTCGCGCGCAGGGCGGTGAGGCGAACGGCGAAAGCCCGTTTCGCATGGGGCGGCGTCGCCGATCATCTCGTTCTTCTCAAGCCGCGCGTGATGTCGCTGGTCGTGTTCACCGGCGCCGTCGGATTCGCGCTGGCTCCAGTCCGTTTCAACGGGCTCGCGCTGATCGCGACCCTCTCGGCGATGGCGGCCGGCGCCGGGGCCTGCGGCGCGCTCAACATGTGGTGGGACGCCGACATCGACGCGCGCATGGCGCGCACCGCGATGCGGCCGATTCCGCGCGGCTCCGTTCCGCCGTCGCAGGCGCTGGCGATCGGCCTCCTGCTGTCGACCGTCTCCGTGGCCGCGCTCGGCCTTCAGGTCAACGGGCTCGCGGCTTGCCTGCTGCTGCTCACGATCGCGGTCTACATCCCGCTCTACACCATGGCGCTGAAGCGGCGGACGCCGCTCAACATCGTGATCGGCGGCGCCGCCGGGGCGCTGCCGCCGGTGATCGGCTGGGCGGCGGCGGCCGGGAGCCTTTCGATCGGCCCGATCGCCCTCTTTCTGATCATCTTCCTGTGGACGCCGCCGCACTTCTGGGCGCTGGCGATCTGCCGCAGCACGGACTACGAGCGGGTCGGGGTGCCGATGCTGCCGAACGTCGCCGGACCCGTCGAGACCTGCCGCCAGATCCTCGTCTATTCGGTCCTGCTGGCGGCCTCCACCTATGGCGCGCTGGCCATTCCGGGCGTGGGGCTCTTCTACGGGGCCGTCGCCACCGCCTGCAACGGCGTTTTCCTGTGGCGCGCCTTCGCGCTCTACCGCCTGCGCGAAGGCGAAGAGTCGCCGCGGCGCAAGGCGGCGATGGCGCTGTTCGGCTACTCGATCCTGTACACGTTCCTGATTTTCGCGACGCTCCTGGCGCAGGTCCTGTTGCGGGGATAGGCGCGGCCCTGTTCGTCAATCCCGGAAAGACCCGCCGATGAACGATCTCTTCGCCCCGAAGCCGGAGCCGGAGCGCAGGCCCCTGCGGGGCAAGTGGGTCCTGCTCGCCGTTCTCGCCGCGCTCGCGGCCTTCCTGTATGGGAGCATCATGGTCAAGATCGTGAAATACGGACTCTGACGCCAATGATCGCCATTCGGGATCTGGCCCACGTCCTCGCTGTCCTGAACGCGGCGACGATCGTCGTGCTGCTCTACGCCTACAGCCGCATCCGCGCCGGGGATCGGGAAGGCCATCGGCGGGCGATGACGGCCGCCATCGCCATCGGCGCCGTTTTTCTGGCGGTCTATCTCGTCTATCACGCGTTCGCGGGCCTCGCGAAATTCGGCGGCGAAGGCGCGATCCGGCCGATCTATTTCACCCTGCTCGCGGTCCATGTCGTCATGGCGGCCGTCGTCGCAGTCCTCGTGCCGCTGACGGTCTGGAACGCCGCAAAAGGGCGCTTCGCCCGCCACCGCCGTTTCGCTCGGGTGACCTTGCCGTCGTGGCTGTTCGTCGCCGTCTCGGGTCTCGTCGTCTACGGGATGGCGGTCCACCTCTATCCCTCGCCGCCGGGCTCGAGCGGATGAGCGGAGCGGTCCAAACACCGCCTTGGGCGGCCTCGGTCACGCGGGCCAGCGGCGCGGCCGGCGCGCTCGCGGGCGAGCTCGGCGGCTGGGCGTGGATCGCCGTCGGCGCGCTCGCGCTCGCCGGCGTCTTCGCTCTCCTGCTGGCGCTCTCGCGCATTCCCGGCATGGATCGCGCGCCGCTGTGGCCGATCGGGTTCTTCTACAAAGGCCTCGTCATCCACGTCGTCTTCTCGCTGGTGATCTGGCTTCTCGGCGTCTTCGCCTTCCTGGTCACCGTCGCGACGGGCGAGATCGCGGGCGAAGCGCCGCGGGCGAAGGCGCTCGGCCGCATCGGGCAGGGGATCGCGCTCGCCGCCTTTCCCTGCCTGTTCGCGCCGGCCTTCCTCGACCGGGCTGAGCCGGAACTCACCAACTACGTTCCGCTCCTGCGCCACCCGGCCTACGACCTCGGCCTCGTCCTGCTCGCGCTCGGGGTGCTCGCGCCGGTCGCGCGCCTGTTCGTCAACCTGCCCGGACGGCGGCCCCTGCCGGCGCTGACCCTGTCGATGGCGCTCGCGGGCTTCGTCTACGTCCTCGCCCTCGTCTGCTTCGTCACCGCCGGAGTTTTGCTCGCGCGCGAGGGCGCGCTCATGACCGGCCGCGAGCAGCTGTTCTGGGGCGGCGGCCACCTGCTTCAGTTCGCCTATGCGATCGTGCTCGTGACCAACTGGCGGCTTCTGGCGCGCCGCAGCCTCGGCGAGACGGCGGTCGACGACCGGATGGTCCGTCTGGCGGTCTGGATCGTCGCCCTCTTGGCCATCCCCGGGCCGATGTTCTACTGGGCGTTCGACGCGTTCTCCGAAAAGCAGCACGACGCGTTCCGCCTGCTCCAGTTCGGCCTCGCGCTGCCGGCGCTGCTGGTCGCGGTCGCGCTGCTCGGCGCCGCCCGCGCCGCGCTCGGCGCAAAGGCTTGGCCGTGGCGCGATCCGGCGTTCTTCGCGCTCGCCGCCTCGCTCGCGCTCTTCGCCCTCGGCGGCCTCATGGGCCTCCTGATTTCCGGCTCGGACACCCGCACCCCGGCGCACTACCACGCCGTCGTCACCGCGGTCAGCGTGTCGAGCGCCGGGATGCTGCTCACCTTCGGTCTCGACGCGCTCGGCCTCGAGCCCGTCCCGGCGCGCGCCGTCCGATGGCTGATCGGCCTCTATGCCGGCGGTCAGTTCGTCGCCTCGGCGGCCATGTTCGTCGCCGGCGGCTACGGGGCCTTGCGCAAGACCCCCACCGGCGCCGGCTCGCTCGACCCGGTCGCGGCGGCGGGCATGGCCGTGCACGGGATCGCCTCGATCGTCACCATCCTCGGCGGCGCGGCCTTCGTCTTGGTCGCGATCCGGGCGCTTCTCCGGCCGAGGATTTCGGGCGCGGCGCCGTGAGCGCGGCCGCCGCGGCGCCGCGCCGGACCCGAGGCGAATGGGCGGCGCTCGCCGCCCTGCTCGTCGCCGGCCTCGCCGTCCTCGCGATCCTGCAGGCCCGGCGGACGGCGCCGGCCGCCGGCCTGGTCGAGCTCTTCGGCCAGCCGATCGCGCGGCTGAGCCCCTTCGTCGACGCGTCCGGCGCGCCCGTATCGATCGAATCGTTCCGCGGCCGGACGGTCGTCCTCAACCTTTGGGCGCCTTGGTGCGTCCCGTGCCTCCAGGAGATGCCGTCGCTCGACCGTCTCGCCGCCCGCCTGCCCGACGAGGCCTTCGCTGTCGTCGCCGTGACCAGGGACCCCGTCGGGGATTCGCCCTCGCAACGGACCTTCGCGCGCATGGGGCTGAAACGCCTGAAGCTTTTTCTAGACCCGGACGGAAAGCTCGAGCCCGAGACGGGCGCGCGCGGTTTTCCGACCACGCTGATCCTCGGCCGCGACGGCGTCCCGCTCGCCTACCGGGAGGGGGCGGCGGATTGGGACAGCGAGGCGATGGTCGCGAGGCTCGAGGCGCTGGCGGCGCGGGCGGAGTAGGGCGGCCTCGGGCCGCCTGCGGTTTCCGATCTCATTTTGAGGCTTTTCAAGCCCTTGCTGCGACTTTTCCGAGCCGCCGGCGGCGCGGAACTTCGGCTTGCAGCACTCCTGCGCCCGCCTCGATTGCGGGATTGCGCAAATTGTGGTCGTTGCTCGACGGCTGGGCGAACGGGTCAAATCGGGCGCTTTGCTGCCCTTGCGGTTGGTCCCGCTATGGAAGCAGAGCGCCAGGAGCGGACGGTCGACCGTGAACCCTGACCGGGTCCACAATGCCTGAGCCATCGTCGAGCGCGCGTCCAAGAGTCGGAGAGAACCCTTTTGGACTCGAAGCGAGTTAGGTTTGGGCGGTCCGGATTCCGGGATTCCGGTGACAGTGCATTTAGGGATTCCGGTGACAGTGCTGGACTGCACCCCGAAAGTGAGACACGGATAAAAGGGTGAC
>CAIZGR010000345.1 GCA_903932535.1 uncultured Hyphomicrobiales bacterium
CGGCCATCGCGGCAGCCGAGGCGCTCCACCTCCTCGCGCCCGTCGCCGCGGGCAAGCCCCGCGACCCGCAGCGCCGGGACGAGGCGCGCGAGGAGCTGCTCGTGCTCTCGCGGCTGCTGGCCACCGCTGGCTTCGAGGTCGATGCCGGCCGCGCGAGCTTCGCGGCCTCGGTGCTGCGGCGCCGCGAGGAGTCGGAGATCTGGCTGCGGTCGATGGCCGCGTGGTGCCGCGAGGTGGCCGGTTACGCGCCCGACACGGAGCGCTCGGGTGGACGATGACGGCGACGACCAGCGCGCCCTCGACGACGCCGAACGCGAGGAGCTCGAGGCCGACGCCCGCGAGCGAGCCCGCGCCTGGGCCGCGCGACGGCATCCCGGACGGCTCGACACACAGGCTCTTCTGCCGCTGCCCGGACTGTGACCCTGACGACTACCGCGACGCCCTCCTCGAGACTGGAGCGCGCCACTTCGGACAAGGATGGACGTGAGATGAACCCGCAGACCTTCATGCACGAGCTGGCGCGCCCCTTCGACGCCGAGGACATCAAGTGGCGTGTCGGCCACACCAGCGGCGATAAGCAAACCGGCCTCGCGCTGGCCTACCTCGACGCACGGGCCGCCGAGGACCGGCTCGACGAGGTGTGCGGCGCCTACTGGCGGTGCACCTATCCCACCGTGGTCCGGTCGAGCGTCGAGGGCCGCCGCGGCTCCGTGGTGGTCTGCTCCATCGCCATCAAGGTCGGCGACGAGTGGATCGAGCGCTGCAACGGCGCCGGCGACACGGCGGTGGAGGCCGAGAAGGGCGCACTTTCCGACGCCTTCAAGCGGGCGGCGACGCTCTGGGGGGTGGGCCGGTACCTCTACGGCTTCCCCTCGCCCTGGGTGAAGGTCAATCCGATGGGCAAGAGCTTCGCCATCGACAAGGGCGAGCGCCCCAAGCTGGCCCGGCTCTCCGCCGAGGCGCTCGCCGCCTACAACGCGAACCCCGCGGGCTTCCGGGCGCCTCCCATCGACGAGCCGCCCGCCGCGGCCACCTTCGCCCAGGTCGCCCCGCCGGAGCGCCCCCAGCCGCCGCCGCGCCCCGCCGAGGCGCCGCCCTCCTCGCCGGCCGGCCCGATGGTCGCCGCGCTCCAAGCTGCCCGGGAGCTGCCCGTGGCGGTCGGCGTCGTGCTCCACGCCCGGAAGACGCTCACCGGCGGCGAGCTCGCGGCCTTCGACGATGCCTACACCGCTCTCCTTTGCCGGTGGCTCGGGACCTACGCGACGGAGCGCCAGCCCGAAGCGATCGAGGCGCTCGCTCAGGCGCTCGCGGTCCGCGGCCAGGGTCCGGCGAAGGCCGACGCCCCCAAGGTGCAGGCCGCCTTCGTCAAGGCGCGCCGGGAGGCGCTGCCGCAATGATCGCCGCCGAAGCCGATCTCGTCATCGTCGATTGGTCCGGCATCGTCCACGGCGCCTGGCACGAGCGCGGGCCCGAGGGGATGCTCGGTCGCGCCGCCGGCGAGCTGCTCGACCTCCTCGCGCCCCCCAGGGATGGCGACGGCTACGAGGCCGTGCGGCTCGTCCTGGCGACCGACGCCGGCCTCCCGACGCACCGCCACCTCCTCACCGCCGAGCTCGAGGCGCCGAAGCGCTACAAGGCCAACCGGACGCGGAAGCCGCGGGAGTTCTGGCCGATGGTCGAGCGCCTCGAGGAGCTCGTTCTCGCCCTCCGGATCCCCACCCTGGCGCCCGAGGGCTTCGCGCCCCAGACGTGGGAGGCCGACGACTCCGCGGCGACGGCGTGCCGTCTGGCGCGCGCAGCCGGGCTCTCCGTGCTCCTGGTGAGCCGGGACAAGGACTGGCGGCAGAACGTGACCGACACGGCGCCGGCGGTGCGCTGGTGGTCCGCGGTCGACCGCAAGCTCCTGGACGTCGCCGGCGTCATCGGGGAGCACGGCGTCCCGCCTGAGCTCCTCGCCGACTGGCTCGCCCTGGTCGGCGACAGTTCCGACAACGTGCCCGGCGTCGAGGGCATCGGGGAGGACAAGGCGACGTCCCTGCTCAAGGCCTGGCCCTCAGTGGCCGCCATGCTCGCCGAGGCGCCCGCGAGCGCGGAGCAGATCGCCGACATGACCAAGGGCGTCGAGAGGCTCCGCCGGGAGCGCGACAAGATGAAGAAGACGTTCGGCGACGCGACCAAGCTGGCCGCCGACGCCGACGCCGCCGCCAGCGCGCGCGACCTGTGGAAGTGGCTCGGCGTCGTGCACGCGCACCGCGCATCGGCCGAGCTCTCCCGCAAGCTGGTGGAGCTCCGGACCGACGCGCCCATCGCCTTCGACCCGGCGGAAGCGCTCGTCGGCGGGTGGGACGTGCGCGAGGTGCGCGAGGTGCTCCAGCGCCTCGGGTGCGGCTGGTTGGGCAAGGGGCTGGCGCCGCGGCCGAAGCGCGCGCCGGCGAGCGAGAGACGAAGGGCGCGAGAGGCGCCGAGGAGGATCGATGGTGGAGCAGAGGTTGACCCCCGAGGAGCGGCGAGCGCTGGGGATCGCGACGCTGACAGCGGCGTGCGTGGCGGCGGCAACGGGGCTGGTGACCTGGGGGCTCGAAGAGGGGAAGCGCCTGCTCGCCGAGAGGCGGAAGC
>CAIZGR010000346.1 GCA_903932535.1 uncultured Hyphomicrobiales bacterium
GACCTCGGCGTGCTCCTTCTTCGCGATCGAGGACGAGACGAAGATGCCGAGGTGGCCGACCTTGTCGTGCACCATGTAGATGATGCGCTGGCCGCGGATCGCGATCTCCTGCTCGTCGGCGTAGGTGTCGACGATCCAGTTCAGCGCCTGCTGCGGCGGGGTGATGTTGTCGCCCCACGAGGCGAACACGATGATCGGCGAGCGGATCGCCTTGAGGTCGATCGGGCGGCCCGGCTCGAGGTTCGCCTCGTGGCGGGCGAGCTTGTTGCCGACGAACAGGTTCTCGACGATCCAGTGGATCTCCTGCTCGTTCATGAAGTGGAAGCCGCCCCACCACTTCTCGAACTCGAGGAAGCTCTTGCGGGTCTTCTCGGGCGCGGCGAAGAGGTCGTAGTACTTGCCGAAGAAGTTGCGCCCCGGGTTGAGCAGCTCGAAGTTGCTGACGAGATGGGCGCCGTCGAACACGCCGTTTCCGAGGTCGGCGAGGACCAGCGCCGGCAGCGCGCCGCCGAGCAGCCCGCCGTTGTAGCGCATCGGGTTCTCGCCGAGCCGGCCCGACCAGTAGGCGACCGGCGCGCCGTTGACGACCAGCGGGCCGGAGATGTCGGGGTTCATGGCGGCCAGGATCAGGCTCGCCCAGCCGCCCTGGCAGTTGCCGACGATGATCGGCTTGGGCGCGTCGGGATGACGCTCGCGGATTTTGGCGACGAAGGCGGCCTCGCTGCGCATCACGTCGGCGAGCGTCTGGCCCGGCTCCGGCTGCGGACGGAACACGACGAAATAGACGGGGTGGCCGTCGTGCAGCGCGACGCCGACCTGGCTGTCCGACTTGAAGCCGCCGATGCCCGCGCCGTGGCCGGCGCGCGGGTCGACGATCATGTAGGGTCGCTTCCAGGCCTTCACCTCGACGCCCTGTGGCGGCAGGATCTCGAGCAGCATCTTGTTGGTCGGGCGCGGCAGGGTCTTGCCGTCGAGGACGACCTCGTAGTCGTAGATGAGCACCGGCGGCGTGCCGGCCTCGAGGTGGGCGATGTCCTGCTCGGCGCGCTCGCGCAGGACGTCGAGGGTGAGGGCGAAGCGCTGCTGCGCGTCGACGGCGTAGGCCTTGGCGTCGTCGCCGAGCTTGCCGGTCTGCTGCGCGCCGGCGAAGCGGCGCTGGACCTCGGCCGCGTCGGACCAGAACTTCTGGAGGCGCTCGCCGTGGTCGCGCCCGGCGCGCTCGATGCGGCGGCTGAGCGCGAACAGCATCTGCTCGTATTGATGGGCGGCCATTCCCGCGTCCTGCGTGGCGCGTTCGGCGGCGGTTCCGGGGCTGTAGGGGGAGGTCATGGGTCTTCCCTTGGTTACGCTGCGGCCGGCTTGTCGCCGGTGACTTCGAGGGTGTGGCGCGCGATCATCCGCTCTTCGTCGGTCGGGATGACGAAGACGGCGGTGGGCGAGGCTTTCGCGCTGATGATCTGCGCGCTGGCGCGGTTGGCTTCGTCGTCGATCATGATGCCCATCCATTCCATGCCGGTGAGCACGGCCTTGCGGATGCGCCAGGAGTGCTCGCCGATGCCGCCGGTGAAGACGACGCCTTCGACGCCGTCGACGGTGGCGGCGAGGCCCGCGAGCTCGCGCCGGATGCGGGCGACGAAATAGTCGATCGCGTCGCGCGCCGACTGGCTGTCGGAGGCTTCCAGCTCGCGCATGTCCTGCGAGAGGCCCGACATGCCCTTGAGCCCGGACTCCTTGTAGAGCAGGTCGGAAATCTGCTGGGCGTCCATCTTCTTCTCGGCCATCAGATAGAGCAGCACGCCGGGGTCGAGCTGGCCGCAGCGCGTGCCCATCGGCAGGCCGTCGAGGGCGGTGAAGCCCATCGTCGAGGCGATCGAGCGGCCGTTCTTGATCGCGCACATCGAGGCGCCGTTGCCGAGATGGGCGACGATCACGTCCTCGCGCGCGATCTGCGGCGCCATCTTCTTCAGCGTGCGCATGATGTATTCGTAGCTGAGGCCGTGGAACCCGTAGCGGCGCACCCCCTCGTCGTAATAGGAGCGCGGCAGGGCGAAGGTGTCGGACACGAACGGGTGGCTGCGGTGGAAGGCGGTGTCGAAGCAGGCGACCTGCGGCGTGCCGGGAAAGGCTTTGATCGCCGCATCGATCCCCGACAGGTTGTGCGGCTGATGCAGCGGCGCGAGCGGAACGAGCTTGCGCAGCTTGGCGATCGCCGCGTCGTCGATCCGCATCGGCGCGGCGAGGTCCGGACCGCCGTGGACGAC
>CAIZGR010000347.1 GCA_903932535.1 uncultured Hyphomicrobiales bacterium
CAGATTATGCCAACGGAAAACGAGACGGACGACGGCCGCGCGCGAGGTCTGCCAACCGTGTTCAAGTTCGACGAGAGCGTTATCCGCACCGTCATGAAGGACGGCGAACCGTGGTTCATCGCGAAGGATCTCTGCGATGTGCTTGGTCTTGAGAACCCGAGTAAGGCGCTTGAAAAATTAGACCAGGACGAAAAGGGTATAACAAATGCGGATACCCCTGGCGGCTTGCAGCAAATGCTAACGGTCAACGAATCCGGCGTGTACAGCTTGGCATTCACGAGCCGGAAGCCCGAGGCCAAGCGGTTCCGCAAATGGGTGACGAGCGAAGTCCTGCCCGAGATTCGCAAGACCGGCCGCTATTCCAGCACAGGCGCCCCCTTCATCGGCCTATCCGGGAAGGAAGTCGACTACGAACGCTGGCTCCTCGAGCGCGCCCTTCTCGACGCCCAGCTGATCGCCGTCGAAATGGAGCGCATCGGAATCCACTTCCAGATGATGATCACCGACGATCCCGAGCTCGGAGCCGAACGCGCGGACGAACGTGTTGCGGAGTATCACGTCGCTGTCCGCGACAATGTCCATCGGGCGATCGAGTTCCTCACGCGCGCCCGCCCCGGCTCACGCTGGCATCGCGGCACAACGCCCGGTCCGACCGGTCGTCCCAAGAACGCGCGCGACATTCGATAGTCCGCGGCGGGGCTCGGTCCTCGACCGCAGCCTCGGTCCGTTTCCTGTTCGCGCAAGGTCCCGGCAGACTTCGGCTCCATAGCGATCGAGGCGCATGACCCCATGACCAATTCCAAGCCGAACAAGCCGTCCGAACCGCCCCTGGCCCGAGAGGTCGCGCGCCTGCGGAGTTCATTCGCCAAGCTCACGGACAGCCAGACCACGCTGCTCGCCTACGTCGCGAAACTCGGCGACGATCTCGAGACTCTGTCGGGCGAGGTGCGACGCATGCTCGATGCGATGAGGCCGGAAGCCGCCGAGCACGAAGCGCGCCGGCAGCTCCACTGATCGGCGCTTCCGCGCGCGACTGCGCTTTCCACCTGACCCAAAATCAAGGACGATCTGATGGCTCCGCGCCACGACACGAACGACGCCGCGCTCGAGCGCATCGCCGACGATCTCATCGGGCTCCGCGCGCTTCTCGACAAGATGGATCACGCCCAGGACGCCCTGCTTCAGAACGGCGAATCCCTCCAGGGACAGCTCGAAGCCCTCACCGGCCAGATCACCCACATGATCGAGGTCCTGACGCCGGAGCGCCCCGAGCAGGAAGGACCGTCGCTCGCCGATCTCCTCGCCCGCATCCTGACCCAGCAGTCGGGAATGATCGCCCTGCTGCGCGAAATCGGCGAAACCATGAAGCGCCTGGCGCCGCCGGACGGAGCCGCCACTGAGGCGCACGGGTCCGCCAACGGCGCGCGTTACGCCTGACGCCGGCGATGCTCAACTTCCGCAAAATCTCCGCTGCAAGCGACGGCGCCGTGATCCGCGCCTACATGACCCAGGACGAGCCGGAGCCCGAGGCTCTTGCAGTCCACGGCGTCGCTCTCGACGGCCGCGACCTCGAAACCGGAGAGCGCCTGACCGCCTACTACACCGGCCGGGGCGAGCGGGCGAACTGGCGGCCAGACATGGACCCGCGTGTCGCAGCGGCGCTCGGGATCGGAAGCCCCCGCGCGAACCCCCGAAACGGCGATCTCGACGCCCTCTTCGAGGCCCGCCGCGCCGACACCGGCGTGGACTGGAGTGAGCACGTCCGGAAGAATTCCGGCTTCGACTTCGTGTTCGCCCCGCACAAGTCCGTGTCGCTCGCCGCCGAGTTCGCCCCGTCCGAGGCCGAGCGGCAGATGATCCGCAACGCGATCCATGCCGCAAGCGACGATGCGCTCCGCTACGCCGCGCACGACCTCGGCTTCGCCCGCAAGGGGCACGCCGGGGAGAAAGGGG
>CAIZGR010000348.1 GCA_903932535.1 uncultured Hyphomicrobiales bacterium
CGTGCCGACCGGCATGGAGTAGAAATAGGCGTTGTTGGCCGAGTTGAACGCGGTGGTCAGCAGGCCGTCGAAGGCCGTCGCGCCGTTGTTGGAGTGATCGCCGGTGATGGAGGCGGCGAGTTGGCCGGTGGCCAGGATCGGGGCGCCGAACGAGACGGACGAGATGGTCGTGATGGCTTGGAGATATTCCAGGCCAGCCGCGCCGACGAACCAAGCGTAGGCCACGGCGCCGCGGACGACCGGGACCTGAAGGGTCAGGGCTTGGCCGAGGGTGACGGCTTGGGTCTTGTTGGCCGACAGGGCGGACGATCCGCCGTTGAGGCTGAAGGTCGAACCATCGTTGCCGGTGATCGAGATCGCGGTCGGGCAGACGCCGACGACGACCGGCGTCACCCCAACGCCGCTCGGCGCCGTGGCGTTCTGATAACCCTCTTGGGTCAGCGCGACGCAATAGGCCGAGTAG
This sequence comes from uncultured Hyphomicrobiales bacterium, assembly GCA_903932535.1. GTDB lineage: Bacteria > Pseudomonadota > Alphaproteobacteria > Rhizobiales > Beijerinckiaceae > Roseiarcus. The sequence continues at coordinate 464 of CAIZGR010000348.1, forward strand.
GTCAGGGCCGGCAGGGTGTTGCCCGAGCCGGTCGCGGCCGAGGTGATCGTGCCGGGCGCCGAGAGCGTCAGGCTGGAGTTGCCGCCGAGGATGGCGGCTTCTTCCTTGACGAACATCTTCAGCAGCAGCCGAAGCTGGACCATCGCGGACTCGTCTTCGAAGCCCTCGGCGGCGAACTTGGCTTCATCCGTCAGGCTGTCTTCTTCGCCGAGCGTGGCGTAGGGGACGGTCTTCGGGATCGCGGTATAGCTCATGGACGCCGCGCGGTGGCCTTCAGGCACCCAGCCCATGTAGGGGAAGCCGGAACCGATGGTCGCGAAGATCGCCTTGTAGTGCAGCGCGTCGCCGGGATTGGCGCGGCTGTTACGGGCGATGGAGTTCCGCAGCGGGGTCACCGTCGGGAACAGGTTCAAAGCGGGGCCACGGAGGTCGTAGTAGCTCAGGCCGGTCCCGAGGCTGACGTTCTTCAGCAGAACCTCGTCGGTGATCGGCGCGAGTTCGTCGCCACCATCGACCTTTTCCATCGGCGCTTCGATGACCGACTTCCACATGTCGAGGGTTTCGTTGGCGCGTTCGCGGCTCATGTAGCCGGGGCGCGTGGTGTCTGCGTTCGAGAAGCCGTTGATCTCGGCCATCAGCCGATCGACCATGACGGCGCGGGGTAGAGGTTGGCGCTTAGCCATTTGAAGTCCCCCCATAAAGGGGCCGCTGTCCTGGCGGCGAAATCGAAGGCCCTGGATGGACTACCCCAGGGAAAGGGTTTGCGACCTAGTAGAGCGGATCGCCTGGCGCGCGGATCGCTCGACCGCCGTTCAGGACGCCACGCTTGGCGAGGTCTTCTTGGGCGCGCTGGCTCTTTTCGAGCAGCGTCAGCGGGCGCTCGGGTTCGATGGTGGTCGAGCGCCGTTGGCCGTTGTCGTCCTGCTCCTTGGTGACCGCGAAGGCTCCGACGACGCCCTTGGCGAGGCCGGGGCCCTTCTTGATCTTCTCCAGCTCGGCATTGACGGCCTCGATGGCGGCGTTGTGGTCGCTCGCCATCTTCTCCATCGCCGTCTGGCTGTCCTTGACCATCTTGGTGAGGGCCTGAACCTGCGGAACCGACGCGGCGAGAACCCGGCGCAAGCGAGCGGCTTCGGCGCTGTCGGCCTCGGCCTTCGCCATCTTCTCGGCTTCGGAGCAGTTGCCCGAGTCGCAGGTCGCGCCCATCGCCTGGGCGTGGTCGTGCATCGCCTGGACGTGCTTCATGTTGGCGTTGCTGATCTTGGCCCCAACCTTTTCCATCAGGCCGGTGTCGAGCTTGTGCAGGTCGCCCAGCTTGGAGGCCATCTCCATCACTTCGGGCGCGATGCAGGGAGCCAGGAGCGCGATGCCATCGCCGCCGGCCTTCTCGGCTGCGTCCATGAACTCGGCCGACTCCTCGTTGATCATGTCGATCAGGAACGAGCGGTGCGCGGCCAGGAGATCGAGGCCGGTTTGCGGCAGGGTGGAGTCGTGGTCTTGCTCCATCGCCTCCTCCCAGATCACGCTCATGACGATGTCGGCAAGCGGAGCCAGGGAGTTCGCGACGCGGCCAACGGTATAGAAGCCCTTCTCCAGCGCGACCTCTTCCATCGCCATGACCAGCGGCCAGGACTTCGACAGATCGCCCAGCAGGTCGGCCTTCTCGGCGGACGGGGGACCATCGGGATCGATCTTCTTCTTCCAAGCCGCGACGATCTTGGCCTTCACGGCGTCGGCGTCTTCGACCTTCGCCGCGTTCTTCGGCATGTTGATGTAGGACCACGCGGCGCGGATATGGGCGGCGGTGTCGATCGGGTACTTGCCGCCGGGCGCCGCGTACTCCACGTCGCCGTAGGGCTTCTTCGGATCGACCGCCTTCTTCGTTAGGCTGGCGGCCTCGGCTAGGGCGGCTTCGAGTTCCGCCGCAGGGTCGGGATCGACCTTGGCGAGCGGCTCATCGGCCTCGATGTGCGCCTTGATCAGATCTTCGCGGGCCTGGGCCAGGAAGTCGTTGCGGCGCTCCGGCTTTCCGGCCGCCTTGGCGAGTTCGTCGGCCGCAGCCTTCACGTCGTCGTTGGAGGGCTGGAAACCGCCGTCGGCCTCGATCACCTCAACCGAGCCATCGGCCTTGGTCATCTCGATCGTCGCGCCGGGCTGGCACGGGCGGTCCACCACCGACACCTCGGACAGCCGCGGCGTGTAGCGCTTCAGCAGCTTGTTCGACGGGTCGGTCCATTTGCGGGCGTAGCCACCGCCGATGCTGAAGCCGGTCAGCGTCTTGGACATGATCTTGCGCCAGGTCTGATCGTCCTCGATGTAGGCGGTCACCCGGACGGCCTTGGCGTCGTCGTCGAAGGTCAGGGACTTGAGCAGGCCGGCGGCGACCTTGCCGTGCATCTCGCGGACATTGCCGAGCGACGCGCCGCCAGAAGCCGTGCGGGCTTCGTTCGACCACTTCTCAATCTCGGGCTTCGCGGTCTCATAGTCCATGATCTCGCGCGAGTGGTCCGCGACCTCAAGGCACATGACGCCGGTCACGAGCCGCTGGGCGACATCGATCTTCGTCAGCGGGGCGAAGGCGTGAAAGGCGTCCATCGGTGCGTCTCCTTGATGCGGATTAGGCCGCGAGGCCTTCTGATTGCTTCGTGACCCCCTGGAAGCGCAGCATCTCGGCGATCAGGCCAGGCCCCCGAACGTCAACCGTGTAGTCGGCCCCCCAGAGCCGTTTCCAAGCCCCCTCGGCCTCGTGAGCCCAGGTTGGGGTGGTGTGGAATCCCTTGGCGTCCGGGCCATCGCCCAGGACCACCGTGACGACATTGATCGGCGCGATGGGTTGCGGGGCGGCGTGGTCCATGCCGTCGATAAAACAGGCGTCCCAGCCCCAGACCTCGAACTTACGCCAGCCGAGGGCGCGCATCAGCGCCAGCGCGGTCCCGGTGATGGACGACGACGGCTGTACGGTCCGCAGGCCCGGAGGCGTTCCGTCCTCGTCCACATGCCAGAGGCGAACGTCGCGACCGGCGAGGGCCGCGAACACATCGGCGTGGCATTTCGACGCGACGAGGTACTGAGTCGACGACGGCGCGACCTCGAGGAACTTGGCGACGATGTCCTGCGGGTCACAAGCGGCCCAGTAGGTCGGCGCCATCCCATGTTGGGCGAACAGCCGCAGGGCGCCGTTGAGCGCCAGGGTTGGCCCGCGAGCCGCGACGGCCGGATCGGTCCAGCCGGGCCAATCCAACGCGCTCGGCCCGTTGGCGATGACCGTCAGCGTCTCAAGCGGCTCGTCGTCGATGTCCCGGAGGCCAAGCGATAGCGTGTGGCGGATATTCGACGCGATGGTCGAACTGTCCGCTGGCACCTGCGTATCGAAATGAACCCCCGGAGCTTCGGACATTAGGCGCCCTTTTGCACGTCCCAGGTGGTCGTGTTGCGCGCCCGATAGGTGGTGCACTTGAAGCCGGCGAGCACCACGGCGGTGTTCGTCGCCACATTGGCGAAGCGGCAGTTCGAACCGGGATAGACCTTCACGCCTTGGGTGCAGCCCGAATAGAAATCGACCTGCAGGCCGGTCGCCGGGGTCGGGAGGACCACGCCGCGGGCCGAGGCGGTGCAGACCGTCAAGACCGCATAGTTGGTCGTGATCTTGGTCGCGGCGCCTTGGGTCGCGCCGGCGGCGGTAACCAGCTGCGGCGGACCGCTGTACTGGTTGAAGGCGGCGCTGTCGGTCACGACACCCGAGCCGAGCGCGATACAGCCGGCGGTGATCAGATCACGAACATCGAGCAGCGCGACGCCGGTGATCAAGCCGTTCGCGTCGGCGGTGTAGATCGTGCCGCTGCGGGCTTGGATTTGTTGCTGACCCGAGGGGGCCAAGACGGAAAAGGTCTGCGTCGCCATGTGGATTCCCCCGATGGGTGGGCCGATGATGGCCAGGAATATCCGTCAAGCGGCGCTTCGGCACAATATAGCGCGTTTTTCGGGGGGCTTGGCTATCGGGTATATATCCGCTATAGGCGTTCGTATGGCAAAA
>CAIZGR010000349.1 GCA_903932535.1 uncultured Hyphomicrobiales bacterium
CCCGCGGGCATATGCGTCATGACCTCGACGCCAAGGCTCTCCATCACGCGTTTGAAGACCATCGATTTCGCGACCGGCCCGTTGTCGAGGTACAGTGCGTCGGGAATCCCTTGGAAAGGATCGCTCCTGCCCTGCTCATCGGGAGCTTTGCTCGCCATAGCGTTGAAGAGGAATCGCAGCGCCGCCTCGACCTCCTCGCCGTAGACGCAGCGGTATTCCTGGTAGGTCACGCCCGATCGATCATCGACGATGGAGAACAGCATCAGGAGGGGTTCGCCCCGCCGGTCCGCGTCGATCCAGGGCGGCGCCTTGAGATGCTTCAGGTCCGACGGGCTCATATCGAAGTGCCAGAGCGCGTTGGCCCGCTCGGCCTGGAATCGGACTGCCGGCGGCTGGCGGGTCATGCGCGCGTGGTCATAGCCAAGGCGGCGCAAGTGCCTGTTGATCGTGGAGGCCGTCAGCCTCCCCGGCGCCAGCTTCTGAAAGCCGTCGGGCGTATCGACGCCGTGCTCCACCAGCAGCTTCAGAGTGCGCACCGTCGAGAGATGGCGGCCGTTCTTGTTGGTGGTCCGCACCTTCATGGCGGCGACGATCTCGCACCAGCGCTCGATCTCGCTCGCCGACATGGATCTGGGGAGGCCCCGATCGGCCCGGTGCGCGTCCTTTGGGCGGCGCTCCCCGCGCACCAGACGATAGAGCGTGGCGCGACTGACCGCGTAGAGTGCCGCCGTGGAGTTCATCAGGACGCCGCGTTCCGGGTGACGGGCCGGCAGCGCCGCGAGATGGCGGCGAAGGCTCGCAAGCGCCTCGACCGGTACGGCGAGGCCCTTGGGCATCAGGCGCCGAGAGTTTCGAGGGGGCGGCCATGCCCCCTGGCTCGCGCCTTCACGCCGGGGCGGTGCGTTCCGTCGAGCACGGCCTGGCCCGCCGCCTTGGGCGAGCCGTCGCCGTTGACGTAGGCATAAAGCGTGGTGGTGGTCAGGCCGAGCCGCATGGCCACCTCGGCGGCGACCGTCTTTCGATCGGCCATCGCCGTCATCGCCATCATGAGCGTGGCGCGATCCATCTTGCGCGGCCGTCCGCCCATGCGCCCGCGGGCCCGCGCCGCCGCCAGCCCCGCCGTGGTGCGCTCCGCGATCAGCTCGCGCTCGAACTCGGCGAAGGCGGCAAAGATGCCGAACGCGAGGCGGCCATTGGCGGTCGTCGTGTCGATCTGCGCGCCGGCGCCGGTGAGAACCTTCAGACCGACACCGCGGGTGCGCAAATCCTCGACCGTGTTGACCAGATGACGCAGATCGCGGCCGAGCCGGTCCAGCTTCCAGAGCACCAGCGTGTTGCCGGGCTGGATCGCCTTGAGACATGCCGCGAGCCCGGGGCGGTCATCGCGGCGACCTGACGCCAGGTCTTCATAGATCCGGGTCGGATCGACGCCGGCCGCCAACATTGCGTCCCGCTGCGGCGCCAGGGTCTGGGTTCCGTCCGATTTCGAGACACGGACATAGCCGATCAGCATCGCGCTGGCGCCCCCAAGAAAAGATGCGGGACAACCTGCAAGCTGGCGATCATTTCCGCAACGGGTTTTCTAGCGGCTGGAGACCCTCGTCGGCCGGTCAGATCTGCTCGCCAGAAAACCGCTCGTTTTTCTGACGAACCGCCGCAGCCGACGCCTCGCGCGCAGAGCGATCCTCCGTCTCAAAGATCGTGCGTCGAGCCACTCGATCTCGCGCCGGTCTCAAGAAGCGTGCGTCCGATCTCAAAGATCGTGCGCCCGACGGCCCCGCCAGTCTCAGCCAATGTGCGCCGGAAAGGGGCCTTGATCTCGCGTCGAGGCGTTCA
>CAIZGR010000350.1 GCA_903932535.1 uncultured Hyphomicrobiales bacterium
GGCGTCAGGCGCGCGTCGCGGGCGCGGCGGCGCTCGGCGTCGAGGTGGGCGCGCATGCGCGCGGCGCAACGCGCTTTGAGCGCCTGCGGGGTCTGGCGGCGAAATTCGAACGACACGTCCATGACTACTCCCTCCAACGAAACCCGGGGTCTTCCGGCGCGCTGAACACGTCGCCGTCGTCGTGACGGCCAAAGCGGCGGAAGAAACCGAGCAGCAGCGCGTGCGCCAAAGCGAAGCCGGCGAGGCCGAGGGCGAGACCGGCGCGCACGCTCATGGCTTTTCGCCGTCGGGGTGAGGGCGACGCGTCCTCGCCTTGCGGACGGCCTGCGCCTGACGCCAGGCGTCGCGCCAGTCGATCTTCTGGCCAGTGGCCTTGACCACGTCGTTGGCGATTTTCATCGCGCGGCGGGCGCCGTCGCGGCATGCGGCGCGATAGCTTCCAGCGGGCCTCATGCGATCATCCTGTCGGACAGCGGGGCGGCCTCTTGCGAGGTCAGGAACAATTGCGGCGCGGGCAGCCAGTTCATCTTGGCGTCGATCTGCGGCTGGGCGAGCTCGTCGCAGGACGAGACGCAGGCGACGAGCACGCGCACGCGGGTGCCGTCGCCGGTGACGCCGGTCCACATGCGCGCGACCGGGAAATTGGGGTCGCCGCGACGCACGAAGACGGCGGTGGCTTGCAGCGTCAGTTGCACGGGCGCGCCTGCAGATGGCCGCCGCGCTTCAGGTTGGCGACCAGCCGGGCCGCCGCGCCGCCGTCGATGCCGAGCGCGTCGCGGACCTGTTTGTAATCGTCGGTGTTCAACGACCTGCGGGTCTGAAGCACCTTGTCGGTGAGCGAGCCGGGCCTGGGCGCGGCGGAATGATCGAACGCGCGGGGCGGCGGCGGGGCGGTCCTGACAAAGCCCTCGACCTCGGGGGCCTCGGGGACAGGCTCGTCGTCGCCGGACGCCGGCGCTTCTTCGCTGTGAGGGGTCTCGAACGATTCGTAAGTTTGATTGGTCTCGTCGAGCGTTTCGTCGGCGAACATGATGTTGGGCCAGCAGGCGCGCGCGGCGTTGCGGATCATCTCCATCGCGCGGCCCGCGTCCTCCATGGTTTCCAGCACGACGCTGACGCGCACCGTGCCTTTGTCGAAGTCGATCATTGTCTCGCCCTTCACGGCGTCCTCCTCAGAAAATCGGGAACCCAGTGTTTGGCGCGGGCGAGCAGCGCGGCCTCTTTCAACAAGGCGTCGTCCTTCATCCAGGCGCGCTCGGAGGCGGCGGCGGGGCCGCCGCAATCGGCGATCGCGGCGAGCGCGACGGCGCGGCCGGCGAGGTCGAAGAACTGGGCGTGGTCGAGCAAGGCGGCGACGTCCTCGCGCAGCGAACCCGGCGATTGATTGACGTTCTCGACGAAATCCATCAGCCCGCGCGACGAATCCTCCTCGCCGCACTGGCGCAGATCGACGGCGGCGGCGACGGCTTCGGCGAAGGCCTGCTCGACGTCGCCGTCGTCCTCCTCAACCAACGCCGCGAGCGCCGGAGCGA
>CAIZGR010000351.1 GCA_903932535.1 uncultured Hyphomicrobiales bacterium
CGGCCCCGGCCGCGCCGCCTGCGACCGCGCAGCCGGCCGCAAGCCCGATTCCGGCTGCGGCCTCGGCGCCCAAGGCCGCAGCAGCGGCCGCGCCCCCGAAGCCCAAGAAGGTCGCGCCGCCCCCGCCGCCGCTGGAAACGGCGCTTTCGACCGACCCCAATCCGACCCTCCAGCCGAACACCTTCTTCGCCACGGCGAAGGCGTCCGAGCGCTACGGCGCGATCGCCGACGCCGGCGGCTGGCCGACCGACGTCGTCACGCTGCATCCGGGCGACAAGGGCCCGCAGGTCGCCAAGCTGCGCAAGCGTCTGGCGATCGAGGGCGACCTCGACGCGGCTCACGCGAGCGGCCAGAGCTGGGACGCGGGGCTGACCGCCGCTGTCGAGCGCTTCCAGGCGCGCATGGGGCTCAAGCAGACGGGAATCGTCGCCGGGGCGACGCTGAAGGCGATGAACGTGCCGGCCAAGGTCCGTTTCAAGGAGCTCGCCTCCTCCGCCGACCGGCTGGCCGGCGCCAACTTCGAGTTCGGCGACCGCTACGTCGTCGTCAACCTGCCCTCGACCGCCGTCGAGGCGGTGGAGAACGGCAAGGTCGCGCATCGCTATGTCGCCATCGTCGGCGGCCCCGATCACCCCTCGCCGGAGATTTCCGCCCACATCCAGTCCGTCAACCTCAACCCGACCTGGACCGTGCCGACCTCGATCATCAAGAAAGAAATCATCCCGCACATGCAGCGCGATCCCGGCTATCTGGCGCGGGCGAAGATCCGCATCCTCGACGGCTCCGGGCAGCAGATCAACCCGAAGGCGATCGACTGGAATTCCGAGCGCGCCGTCAACTACACGCTGAGGCAGGATTCCGGCGCCGGCAATTCGCTGGGCTCGATTCGGATCAACATGCCGAACAAGCTCGCCGTCTACATGCACGACACGCCCTCGAAGCGCCTGTTCGGCGCCGACTATCGCTTTCTCAGTCACGGCTGCGTTCGGGTGCAGGGCGTCTACGACTACGCCCAGTGGCTGCTCGAGGGCACGCCGGGCGGCCCGGGCGGCGCGTGGGACAAAGCCGCGATGCAGGCGAAGGTGAGCGAGGGCGCGCCCTACGAGATCCGTCTCGCGCATCCGGCGCCGGTGATCTGGGTCTATCTCACCGGCTGGTCGAACGGAGACGGGGTGGCCAACTTCCGCGACGACGTCTACGGCCTCGACACGGTCGGGGGCGACGCGGTGGCGAGCGCCGCGCCGGCGCCCATGCCGCCTGCGCCCGCGTCGGCCGCGCCGCGAACGGCCTCGCGGCCCACGGTTTCGGCTTCCCGTGCGTGGTCCCCGACCCCGCCGCGCGTGGTTTCGACGCCGTTGCCGCCGCTGACGCAGTAGCGCCGCGCCTCCCCTGAAGCGTCTCGCGCTCGGGTCGAGCGCGACGGATCGCCGCCAAAGGCGCGGTCGACGACCCCGTCCCTCAGGCGGCGCTCGAGGCCCGTCGCCTTCCCATCTACCGCTTCCGTCTCCCCGGACTGGACCTCGCGCCGGATTGGCGCTAGCTGTCTTGTTGCGTTAAGCCTTTGTTAACCGGCGCCCCAAGCGGGGGCGCGAGGCGGAGCGGAGGATTTCGCCATGACACGGAGGCGCGGCGGCGGGCTCGGGCGGCAAAGGACGGCGATGGCGCTTTTGGCGGCGCTCGCGCTCGGCGGCTGCGTGGAGACTGCGGGCGATCTGGCGACGAGCCCGGATGTCGCTTTGCCGTTCGCCCGGCGCCCCGACGCCAGCATGGGCGGCGCTTCTCTGGCGATCCTGTCGGTCGAGGGCGCCCCCGAGCCGCTCGCGCATGCGTTCGACCAGAGCCTCGAGGCTGCAGCGTCCGATCGCCAGATCAAGCTCAGCCCCCCGACCTCGGCCAAATACTTGGCGCGCGGCTATCTCAGCGCCTCGCGGGTCAAGGACGGCGTGGCGGTCGCCTTCGTCTGGGATGTCTTCACGCCCGACAAGCAGCGTGTGCGGCGGCTCGCCGACACGATCGTCGTCAGCGGATCGGGCGACGACCCGTGGGCGACGGTCACTCCTGCCGCGCTCGACAGCATCGCCGCAAAATGCGCCGACGATCTCGCGGCCTATCTCTCGAACACGCCCGAGGCGGCGCCGGGCGGCGCGCTCAGCTACGCGCAGTGACGCGGCCTTTTGCCCCATCGGCGAAAGGGCGAGGGCTGTAATCATACTGTCGTGTTGTTTGCGGAAGTCGCGGCTGCTATGAGCCGCGCCGTTCGCTTTTGCGCAGCGCACAAAGCGTCCGAGGAGTATTGCCGTGGTCGGCAAGATGAAGGTTCTGGCGGGCAATTCCAACGCGCCGCTGGCCAACGCGATCGCGGCCTATCTCGGAGAGCCCTTGACTGGCTGCCACGTCCGCCGCTTCGCCGACATGGAGATCTTCGTCGAGATTCTGGAAAACGTGCGCGGCCGCGACGCCTTCATCATCCAGTCGACCTCCTATCCGGCCAACGACAACCTGATGGAGCTTTTGATCATGATCGACGCCCTGCGGCGCGCCTCGGCGCATCGCATCACGGCGGTCATCCCCTATTTCGGCTACGCCCGCCAGGACCGGAAGCCCGGGCCGCGCTCGCCGATCTCGGCCAAGCTCGTGGCCAATCTCATCACCCGCGCCGGCGCCGACCGGGTGCTGACCGTCGATCTGCACGCCGGCCAGATCCAGGGCTTTTTCGACATCCCGACCGACAATCTGTTCGCCGCCCCGACCATGGTGCGCGACATCCAGTCGCGCGGCGACGGCGGCAAGAATGTGATGGTCGTCTCGCCGGACGTCGGCGGCGTGGTGCGCGCCCGCGCGCTCGCCAAGCGCCTCGACGCGCCGCTCTCCATCGTCGACAAGCGGCGCGAGCGGGCGGGCGAGTCGGAGGTCATGAACATCATCGGCGACGTAAAGGGCCGCCATTGCGTGCTGCTCGACGACATCGTCGATTCGGGCGGAACGCTGTGTAATGCGGCCGACGCCCTGCTCGGGGTCGGCGCCGCCAGCGTCTCGGCCTACATCACCCACGGCGTGCTGTCCGGCGGCGCGGTTGCGCGCGTCGCCGCCTCGAAGCTCACCGAGCTGGTGCTGACCGACACGATCGCGCCGACGGAAGCCGTGCGGGTCGCGCGCAACATCCGCGTGATCTCGATCGCGCCGCTGATCGGCGAAGCGATCGCGCGCATCGCCAAGGAAGAAAGCGTCTCGTCGCTGTTCAACTGACGCGGGCCTCGCGGCAGAGCGGCCGGAAAGCCGTAAAACCACAATCGCTTCTTGCCGGCGCGGAATCCCCCGCATAGTCTTTGCCCGCGCTCATCCGCGCGCGAGCGAAACGCTGCGGACGGCCGTTGACGCAGCCGTCGCGGGCGGGTTGTCTCGACGGATCGATCAGGTTTGCAAGGATCAGGGCGCCTGCCGGATGTCGGCCGGCTCCCCCACCGGGAGGTCAGGAATGTTCGGTCGCAACTCCATGCTCGGCACGGCTGCGCTGCTCGGCGGCAGCCTGCTCGCATCCGCAGCGGCCTCGGCCGCCGACGTCAAGCCGGCGGTCGTCTACGACCTCGGCGGAAAGTTCGACAAGTCCTTCAACGAAGGCGTTTTCAACGGCGCGACCAAATTCGCCAAGGACACCGGCGTCGCGGTCCGCGACCTCGAGATCCAGAACGACGCGCAGCGCGAGCAGGTCCTGCGCAAGTTCGCCAAGGACGGCTATTCTCCGATCATGACCGTCGGCTTCGCATGGGCGACGGCGCTCGGCAAGATCGCCGACGAGTTCCCCAAGACCAAGTTCGGCATCATCGACATGGTGGTCGACAAGCCCAACGTGCAGTCGATCGTTTTCAAGGAGCACGAGGGCTCGTTCGTCGTCGGCGTGATCGCCGCCGAGACGTCGAAGACCGGCAAGGTCGGCTTCGTCGGCGGGATGGACATTCCGCTGATCTCGAAGTTCGAATGCGGCTACGCCCAGGGCGTGAAATACGCGTCCGGCGGCAAGGACGAGGTGTTCGCCAACATGACCGGCACGACGCCGGCGGCGTGGAACGACCCGGTCAAGGGCGGCGAGCTCGCCAAGTCGCAGATCGACCGCGGCGCCGACGTCGTCTACGCCGCGGCCGGCTCGACCGGCCAGGGCGTGCTGAAGGCCGCGGCCGACGCCGGCAAGCTCGGCATCGGCGTCGATTCGGACCAGGACTACCTGTTCCCCGGCCACATCCTGACTTCGATGCTCAAGCACGTCGACGTCGCCACCTACGACTCCTTCATGGACGCCCGGAAGGGCGCGTGGAAGCCCGGCGTCCAGGCGCTGGGCCTCAAGGAGGGCGGCGTCGACTATGCGGTCGACCAGTACAACGAGAAGCTGATCACCCCCGAAGTGAAGGCCAAGGCCGACGCCGCCAAGGCCGACATCATCGCGGGCAAGATCCAGGTCCACGACTACATGTCCGACAACAAGTGCCCGATGTGACGGACATGAGCTGACGCGCCGGTTTGGAGCGCGCGCGTCTCGGGCGCCCCGGAGCGGCGGGACGCCGCCCCTCCTGTAGGGGGCGCGACACCTGCGGGGCGCATTGACCCTGCTCGCCCTGCCCGGGTACGCGCGGGGGGCGATACGGCCAAGGGGGAGGAGCAGCGCGTGACGTCAACGGCCGGCATGGCGCCTCCCGCCATCGCGCTCATCGGCATCGACAAGAGCTTCGGCCCCGTCCACGCCAACCGGAACGTCAATCTCGTCGTCGAGCGCGGCGTCATCCACGGGATCGTCGGCGAGAACGGCGCGGGCAAGTCGACCTTGATGTCGATCCTCTACGGCTTCTACGAAGCCGATGCAGGGGAAATCCGGGTCGACGGCGAGACCGTCCGCATCCGCTCCTCGCGCGAGGCGATCCGTCACGGCATCGGCATGGTCTTCCAGCATTTCATGCTCGTGCCCCCGCTCACCGTCCTCGAGAACGTCATGCTCGGCGCCGAGGGCGGCGCGCTGCTCGCCCGCGGCGCGCGCGCGATCCGCCGGCGGCTCGCCGAGTTGGGCCGCGAATACGGCCTCGAGGTCGATCCGGACGCGATCGTCGGCGAATTGTCGGTCGGCCTCCAGCAGCGGGTCGAGATCCTCAAGGCGCTGGTGCGCGGCGCCGAGATTCTGGTGCTCGACGAGCCGACCGCGGTGCTGACCCCCGCCGAGGCCGACCAGCTGTTCGAGATGCTGAGGGTGCTGAAAAGCCAAGACAAGACGATCGTCTTCATCACCCACAAGCTGCGCGAGATCATGGCCCTGACCGACCGCGTGTCGGTCATGCGGCGCGGCGAGATGGTCGCGACTTACGAGACGTCCGCCACGTCGCCGCCCGAGCTCGCCGACGCGATGGTCGGGCGCAAGGTGATCCTGAAGATCGACAAGGGCCCGGCCCATCCCGGCCGGGTCGCGCTCGAGGCGCGCGACCTCGTAGTGCGCGACGACCGCGGCGTGGCGCGGGTCGGCGGCGTCTCCTTCACCCTGCGGGAAGGCGAGATTCTGGGCATCGCCGGCGTCGCCGGCAACGGCCAGTCGGAGCTGCTCGAAGCGCTCGCCGGCATCCGCGCCTCGAGCGGCGGCGAGATCCTGATTAACGGCCGGCCGCTCGCGCTCGCGCAGCGCAATCCGCACGACGAGCGGCGCATCGGCGTCGGCCACGTGCCGGAGGACCGCCACCGCGCCGGCCTCGTCATGCCGTTCGAGGCCTGCGAAAGCGCGATGCTCGGCTTCCAGCACGAGCGAACCTACGGCCGGGGCTGGCTCTACGACCGCAAGGCGATCATCGCCGACGCGGACAAGAAGATGGGCGCCTTCGACGTGCGGCCGCGCGCGCCGCTTCTCAAGACCGCCAACTTCTCCGGCGGCAACCAGCAGAAGCTGGTGCTGGCGCGCGAGATCGAGCGCAACCCGAAGATCCTGCTGGTCGGCCAGCCGACCCGCGGCGTCGACATCGGCGCGATCGAGTTCATCCACAAACGCATCGTCGCCCAGCGCGACGCGGGCAAGGCGGTGCTGCTGGTCTCGGTCGAGCTGGACGAAATCTTCGCCCTCTCCGACCGTATCATCGTGCTGTGCGGCGGGCGGGTGACGGGCGAGCGCAAGCCCGACGAGACCAACGCCCGGGACCTCGGGCTGCTGATGGCCGGCGTCAGCGAGCGGGCGGCATGAGTTTTTTCCTTACCCAAGCCGAGGCCGATGCTCTGCTTGCGATGGAAAAGCAGCGAGTCGATGACGAGCGCGTGCGCCTGCCGGATTTGGGCGGAAGTCTTGTCGTTCCCCTCGTCTCTCGAGACGGCGTGGAAGCGTTCCACCTGGATATCGCGCGCAGCAGGATAAACCTCGCGAAAACCAAATATCAAAATCGCGCTCGCACAACGGTCGTGCTGGCTCGAATAGACATCGGCGGCGCTCCTCACCGAAACCCGGACGACAGCGAGCTCCCTTGTCCGCATATCCATCTTTACCGGGAGGGCTACGGGGATCGATGGGCGTTTCCGATCGATCCACGCATTTTTACGAACCCCATCGACGCTTGGCAAACCCTCGCCGAATTTCTACGATTCTGCAACGTGACGCGTCCTCCCGAGTTCGATCGAGGTCTCTTCACATGAGCGAAATCGACCTTCTGATTGATGGATACTGGCGCTGGCTGAGAGACAACAGCGCCATCAGGCAAATCAACGATTGGACTGAGATCACGACGCCGTATCTCGATCGACACAATGATTATGTCCAAATTTACGCGCGTCGCGAGGGAAAATCTTATGTTCTGTCTGATGGCGGGGATACGCTGACCGACCTCGAGCAGTCTGGATGCAGCATTGATAGTCCGAAACGGCAAACCATCCTGAATTCGATCCTCAATGGCTTCGGAGTTGAGAAGGCTGCCAACGATCTACTTGTCCACGCGACCCCGGACAATTTCGCAGTTCGCAAGCACAGTCTTGTCCAGGCTATTCTTGCTGTTCATGACATGTTTTATCTTGCGTCTCCAACTTTGGAAGCGCTTTTCTTTGAAGACGTTGCGGCGTGGCTGGATATTTCTGAGATTCGGTTCACGCCACGTGTCAAATTCTCGGGAAAAAGCGGTTTTGACCATATGTTCGATTTTGTGATCCCGAAGTCAAAGTCTGCATCGGAACGAATAATCAGAGCAATAAATAATCCCAATCGTCCGACTGCGCTTCAACTGATTACGGCATGGGAGGACACGCGCGACAGCCGGCCGGAGAATTCACAGGCCTATGCCTTCTTGAATGACGCTGAAAGGATCGTGGGCGGCAGCGTCACCGGAGCATTGACGAATTACGGAATCACGCCGATCGAGTGGAGCGCCCGTGAGCAGTACCGTGAAAGATTAGCCGCATGAGCGCCCCCCTCGCGCCCCTGCCCCAATGGGCCGACGTCGCGCTGATCCCGCTGGTCAACGTCGCCGCCGCCTTCATCATCTCCGGCCTCGTGGTGTTGGCGATCGGCGAGAATCCGCTGGAAGCGGTGCAGATCCTGATCGGCGGCGCGCTCGGCGACCTCGAAGGCGTCGGCTTCACCCTCTATTACGCGACGAGCTTCATCTTCACCGGCCTCGCGGTGGCGCTCTGCTTCCATGCCGGGCTCTTCAACATCGGCGTCGAGGGGCAGGCCTATATCGCCGGGCTCGGGGCGGCGCTCGCCGCGCTCCATCTGGGATTTCTGCCGGGCTACGCGCTGGCCGTCGCGGCGATCATCGCCGCCGCCCTGTTCGGCGCGGCCTTCGCCGCGATCCCGGGCTATCTCCAGGCCTACAGGGATAGCCACATCGTCATCACCACGATCATGTTCAACTACATCGCCTCGGCGGTCATGGGCTACCTTCTGGTCGACGTGCTGCGCGTTCCCGGCCAGATGAACGCCGAGACGGAAGCCTTTCCCGAGACCGGCCGGGTGCCGCAGTTCCACGAGATCCTGTCCCATTTCGGGGTCCACTGGCCGGTGACGCCGTTCAACCTGTCGTTCCTGCTGGCGCTCGCCGCCGCCTTCGTCGTGTGGCTCCTCATCTGGCGAACCCGCCTCGGCTACGAGATCCGCACGGTCGGCGCCAATCCGACGGCCGCGGTCTACGGCGGCATCTCGCCCGCGCGGGTGACCATCGTCGCGACCCTGCTCTCGGGGGCGCTCGCGGGCGGCATGGCGGTCAATGTGATTCTCGGCGAGGAGCATCGGCTCATCCTCGAATATACCGCGGGCTTCGGCTTCGTCGGCATTGCGGTCGCGCTCATGGGCCGGGCGCATCCGGTGGGCGTCATCCTCGCCGCGATCCTGTTCGGAATGCTCTATCAGGGCGGGGCGGAGCTCGCCTTCGACAAGCCGAAGATCAGCCGCGACATGATCGTGGTGATCCAGGGCCTCGTAGTGCTCTTCGCCGGCGCGCTCGAGCACATGTTCCGCAGACCGGTCGCGACGCTGCTCGCGCGCCGCACCGCCCAGCCGCCGATCTGAGGGCCGAGCGATGGGATGGTTCGACGCCTTCATCGTCGTCTTCGCCTCCGGCATTCGGCTCGCCGTCCCGCTGATCCTCGCCTGCCTCGCGGGGCTGTGGTCGGAGCGGTCGGGCGTCGTCGACATCGGCCTCGAAGGCAAGATTCTGGTCGGCGCTTTCGGCTCCGCCGTGGGGGCGACGTTCACCGGCGACGTCTGGGCCGGCCTCGCGCTCGGCGTCGCCTCGACCGTCGTCTTCTCACTCGTCCACGGCTACGCTTCGATCGACCAGCGCGCCAACCAGATCGTCTCCGGCACGGCGATCAACATGGTGGCCGACGGCCTGACCGCGCTCGTCGGCAACGCCATCTGGGAGCAGGGCGGCCGCACCCCGCAACTGCCCGACCAGGCGCAGTTCGGGACGATCGAATGGCCGTTCGCGCGTGAGATCGGCTCCGTGCCGATCGTCGGGCCGATCTACCAGCGCTTGCTGTCCGGCCACGACCTCATCACCTATGTCGCCTTTCTCATGGTCCCGCTGACCTATTGGGCGCTCTACAGCACCCGTTTCGGCCTGCGGCTGCGCGCGGTCGGTGAGAATCCCGCCGCGGTCGACACGGCGGGCATCTCGGTCAGGGCGCTGCGCTACAGCGCCGTCGTCATCTGCGGCGTGCTGGTCGGGTTGGCCGGGGTCTATCTCGTGCTGTCGCAGGAGGCCTATTTCCAGCCGCACATGTCGGCGGGACGCGGCTTCATCGCGCTCGCGGCGCTCGTCTTCGCCAAGTGGCGGCCGTGGCCGGCGCTCGCGACCTGCCTCCTCTTCGGCTTCCTCGACGCGCTGGCGATCCGCCTCCAGGGCGTCGAGCTTCCGGCGATCGGCCCGGTGCCGGTGCAGGCGATCGAGGCGCTGCCTTACGTTCTGACGGTCGTCCTGCTCGCGGGCTTCATCGGCAAGGCGATTCCGCCGCGCGCCTCGGGGATTCCTTATGTCAAAGAACGCTGATCCGCTGGCCGAACTCTTCGCCGCCGCCAAGGCCGCGCAGGCGAAGGCCCACGCGCCTTACTCCAAATATCGCGTCGGCGCCGCGCTGCGCGCGCCGGACGGGACGATTTACGCCGGCGGCAACGTCGAGAACGCGTCCTATCCCGAAGGCTGGTGCGCCGAGACGAGCGCCATCGCCGCCATGGCCGCGGCCGGAGGGCGGCGGATCGCGGAGATTTGCGTGATCGGCGACGGCGAGGCCCTCTGCACGCCCTGCGGCGGCTGCCGCCAGCGCATCCGCGAATTCGCCGACGACGCGACGATCGTCCACATCGCCGGCCCGGACGGCGTGCGCGCGACGTTTCGGCTGGCGGCGCTCCTGCCGGAGTCGTTCGGGCCGGGGCATTTTCCACGCCAGGCAAAATAGCGTCCGATCCGGGCTTCGAAGCTTCCACTGTGGCGGGCGGCGGCGCGCCCGATCCCGTCCCCAAACCGTCACGGAGGCGGACGGGGGCGCGCGCCGAAGGACATTCGTTTTTTATATCAATTACTTGTAGCGTCACAAAAAGATGTTCGTGGCGTCATATAAGACTGCGGTTGGCAGCGTAAGACTTCCGGGCGGCGGCTCTGTGCCGCTCAACCGCGGGGGGATGCCCGCGGCCCCGACCTATCCGGTCTGTCGGAGAGCCAAATATGTTCATGAAATCGATCCTGTGCGCGGCGGCGCTCGCCGCCGGCGTCAGCGTGGCGTCAGCCGCCGACATCTCCGGCGCGGGCGCCACCTTCCCGTTCCCGATCTACGCCAAGTGGGCGGACGCCTATAAGAAAGACACCGGCAACGGGCTGAACTACCAGTCGATCGGTTCGGGCGCCGGGATCAAGCAGATCCGCGCCAAGACCGTGACCTTCGGCGCGACCGACGCGCCACTGAAGCCCCAGGACCTCGACAAGGACGGCCTCGCCCAGTTTCCGATGGTGATGGGCGGCATCGTCGCGGTCGTCAATCTCGAAGGCGTGAAGCCGGGCGACTTCCATATCGACGGCCCGACGCTCGCCGCCATCTATCTCGGCAAGATCACGAGCTGGAACGACCCGGCGCTCAAGGCGCTCAACCCCGGCCTCAACCTGCCCAACCTGCCGATCGTCCCGATCCATCGCGCAGACGGCTCGGGCACTACGTTCAACTTCACCTACTACCTCGGCGAAGTCTCGCCGGAGTGGAAGGAGAAGGTCGGCGTCGCCACGACCGTCGACTGGCCGGGCGGCATCGGCGCCAAGGGCAACGACGGCGTCGCCAACAACGTCGCCACCACCAAGGGCGCGATCGGCTACGTCGAATACGCCTACGCCAAGCAGAACAAGCTGACCCACGCCGGCATGATCAACAAGGCGGGCAAGTCCGTCGAGCCGACGCTCGAGGCCTTCCAGGCCGCCGCGGCCAACGCCGACTGGGCCAACTCGCCCGGCTTCTATCAGATCCTCGCCAACGAGCCCGGCGACAAGTCGTGGCCGATGACCGCCGCCACCTTCATCCTCATGTACAAGACGCCGGCCAATCTCGCGGCCTCGAACGACGCGCTCTCGTTCTTCAAGTGGGCGTACGAGAAGGGCGACAAGATGGCCGAGGACCTCGACTACATCCCGATGCCCGACAACGTCGTCAAGCTCGTCGAGACGATGTGGCAAAAGGACATCAAGCAAAAGTGAGCCGTTCCGGGGGGCGAGCCGCATGGGTTCGCCCCCGCTGCGCCGCCCGGCGCGCTCTTTCCTCGAGCAGCGATGTTGAAACCACAATGACGGCAACCGCCATCCCAACGCCCAGCGGCGCGCACTCTTCGGCAATGGATCGCGCGCGCGCGCTCTCGCGGCTGAAGTTCGCCGACAGCGGATTTCGCCTGATGACGCTGGCCTCGGCGCTCGTCGTCCTCGTGCTTCTCGCCGGGGTCGCGATTGCGCTGTTCGCGGGCGCGTGGCCCGCCTTCCACGAATTCGGGTTCGGATTCCTCTTTTCCGACGCCTGGAGCCCGCCGCGCGAGAAATTCGGCGCGGCGACGGCGATCTACGGCACGCTCGTCACCTCGCTGATCGCCATGCTGATCGCCGTTCCGGTGGGTCTGGGCATCGCCGTCTTCCTGACCGAGCTCTGCTGGCTGCCGCTGCGGCGACCCATCGGCGTCGCCATCGAGCTGCTCGCCGGCATCCCGTCCATCATCTACGGCATCTGGGGCGTCTACTATTTCCGGCCGGTGATGCAGTCCTACATCCAGCCGTTCCTGATCGGCACGCTCGGCAACGTTCCCGTCATCGGCTTCCTGTTTCAGGGGCCGCCCTTCGGCTACGGCGTGCTGACGGCGGGGCTGGTGCTCGCGCTGATGATCCTGCCCTTCATCACCGCGGTGTCTCGCGACGTCTTCGACACGGTTCCGACCGTGCTGAAGGAGGCCGCCTACGGGGTCGGCGCGACGACCTTCGAGGTCGTCGGCAACATCGTCCTGCCCTACACGCGGGTCGGCGTGATCGGCGGCGTGATGCTGGCGCTCGGCCGGGCGCTCGGCGAGACGATGGCGGTCACCTTCGTCATCGGCAACGCGACCAAGATCCAGACCTCGATCCTCGCTCAGGGCACGACCATTTCGGCGATGATCGCCAATCAGTTCGCCGACGCGGATCCGGGGCTGTTCACCTCGTCGCTGCTCGCCCTCGGCTTCATCCTGTTCGTCATCACGTTCATCGTTCTTGCGGCCGCGCGCGCGCTGCTGGCCAGTCTCGAAATGAAGGCGTAACTCGATGGCCAATCTCTATTCCGGGCGCAAACGGCGCAACCTCGTCTGGACGGGGCTGGCCTACGGGGCGACGGGCCTCGGCCTGACCATGCTCGTCATCATCCTGGCGACGCTCCTCTGGAACGGCTTGGGCGGTCTCTCGCTCGACGTCTTCACCAAGAACACCGCCCCTCCGGGCGTCGTCGGCGGCCTCTTGAACTCGATCGTCGGCAGCCTCATCACCACAGGCCTCGGCCTCGCGATCGGCGCGCCGCTCGGCATTCTGGCGGGAACCTATCTGGCCGAATACGGCCGCAACGACCGCCTCGCGACGGTGGTGCGGTTCATCAACGACATTCTGCTCAGCGCGCCGTCGATCGTGGTCGGCCTGTTCATCTACGAGCTGCTCGTCGTGCCGGTCGGACACTTCTCGGCCCTCGCCGGCGGCGTCGCGCTCGCGGTTCTCGGGGCGCCGATCATGGTGCGCACGACGGAGGACATGCTCAATCTCGTGCCGAATCAGTTGCGCGAGGCGGCCTCGGCTCTCGGCATGCCGCGCTCGCTCGTCATCCAGCATATCGCCTACAGGGCTGTGCGGTCCGGCATCATCACCGGCGTGCTGCTCGCGATCGCGCGCATGACCGGGGAAACGGCGCCGCTGATCTTCACCGCGCTCGGCAATTCGCTGTTCACGCTGGACCCGACCGGACCGATGTCGAGCTTGCCGCTCATCATCTACGAATTCGCGCGCAGCCCCTACGCCGAGCAACAGAGCCTCGCCTGGACGGGCGCGCTCATCCTCACCTTCGCGGTCCTCGCTCTGAGCATCGCGGCCCGCGCGCTCTCCGCGCAGACCCAACAAAAGTAACCGAGGTTATCTCCATGAGCGATCAGGTCGCGGCGCCCAGGCCCGCCAACGCGGCGAGCGCAAACAAGGACAAGGTCGTGGTTCGCGGCCTCAACTTCTACTACGGCAAAACGCACGCGCTGAAGGAAGTCAACCTGAACCTGTACGAAGGCCAGGTCACGGCGTTCATCGGCCCGTCCGGCTGCGGCAAGTCCACGCTCCTGCGGGTTCTCAACCGCATGTACGACCTTTATCCGGGCCAGCGCGCGGAAGGGGAGGTCCTGCTCGACGGGGAAAACGTCCTGTCCAAGGACCTCGACCTCAATCTTCTTCGCTCCCGCGTCGGCATGGTGTTCCAGAAGCCGACGCCGTTCCCGATGACGATCTACGACAACATCGCTTTCGGCGTGCGCCTCTACGAAAAGCTTCCGAAGTCGGAGATGGACGCGCGCGTCGAGTCCTCCCTGAAGCGGTCCGCGCTGTGGAACGAAGTGAAGGACAAGCTGCACGCCAGCGGCCTCAGCCTTTCCGGCGGCCAGCAGCAGCGCCTCTGCATCGCCCGCACGGTGGCGATCGCCCCGGAAGTCATCCTGTTCGACGAGCCGTGCTCGGCCCTCGATCCGATCTCGACCGCCAAGATCGAGGAGCTGATCGACGAATTGTCCGGCGAGTACACGATCGCCATCGTCACCCACAACATGCAGCAGGCGGCGCGCGTTTCGCATTACACGGCCTTCATGTATCTTGGCGAGATGGTCGAATTCAACGAAACGAACAACGTCTTCACTTCGCCGCGCGACAAGCGCACTCAGGATTATGTCACCGGCCGGTTCGGCTGAGGGAGCACACGCCGTGGTCGAACATACTGTCAAGTCCTACGACAGGGACCTCGATACGATCGAGCGCCTGATCGCCGAAATGGGCGGGATCGCCGAGAAGATGGTGGTCGAGGGGATGGACGCGCTCGCCAGCGGCGACACGGTGCTCGCGCACCAGGTCGTGGCGACCGATCCCCGCCTGGACGCTCTGCAGCGCGAGATCGAAGATCTCGCGGTGATGACCATCGCGCGCCGCCAGCCGGTCGCGGTCGATCTTCGCGAGCTGATCGGCGCCATTCGGGTCGCCGGGGATCTCGAGCGGGTCGGCGACCTGGCCAAGAACATCGCCAAGCGCGCCATCAAGATCGGCGCCGAAGCCCGGGTTCCGCGCGCCATCGTGGGTCTCCGGCACATGAACGAAGTGGCGACCGAGCTCCTGAAGGACGTGCTCGACGCCTACGCCCAGCGCGACGCCGAGCGGGCGCGGGAGGTCTGGGAGCGCGACGTCGACCTCGACGCCCTGGAGGATTCCGTGTTCCGGGATCTGCTCACCCATATGATGGAGGACCCGCGCAATATCTCGTTCTGCGCCCATCTCCTGTTCTGCTCCAAGAACATCGAGCGGATCGGCGACCACGCGACCAACGTCGCCGAGACGGTCGTCTACCTCGTCACGGGCGAGGCAATGCCGTCTGAGCGTCCCCGCGGCCGGCAGGAAACCGACATCGACGTCGAGGCGGCCGGGGGAGACGCATGAATCAGGCGCGCAGCAGGGAAAACGTCCGCTCCAACGCGGCGTCTGCTCCGCGCATTCTCGTCGTCGAGGACGAGTCGGATCTGGCCATCCTCCTCTCCTACAATCTCGAAGCCGAAGGCTACATGGTCGAAAGCGTCGAGCGCGGCGACGAGGCCGAGCTGCGCCTCGCGGAAAGCCCGCCCGATCTCGTCATCCTCGATTGGATGCTTCCTGGCGTCTCGGGCCTCGAGATCTGCCGGCGGCTGCGCGCTCGGGAAAGCACCCGCACGCTTCCCGTGATCATGGTGACGGCGCGCGGCGAGGAGGCGGAGCGCATTCGCGGGCTGTCGGTCGGCGCCGACGATTATGTGGTCAAGCCGTTCTCCGTGCCGGAACTCATGGCGCGCGTGCGCGCGCTCCTGCGGCGGAGCCGCCCGGAACGGATCGCCGATCGACTCGCCGCCGGCGATCTCGACCTCGATCGCGAAACCCGGCGGGTGCGCCGCGGAAACCGGGACGTCCATCTCGGGCCGACCGAATTCCGGCTGCTCGAATACCTTCTGGAGAAGCCCGGCCGGGTTTTCACCCGCGCGCAACTGCTCGACGGGGTCTGGGGACAGGCCGCCGAGATCGACGAGCGCACGGTCGACGTGCATGTCGGAAGGCTGCGCAAGGCGCTGTCGCGCGGGCGGGAGCGCGATCCGATCCGAACCGTGCGCGGGACCGGCTACGCTTTCGACGAAACATTCGGCAAGGCGTAAACCGGGCCTCTGGGCCGTCGGGCGTCAGCGCAAGGCGAGACGGCGTTCACGGTCGCGCCGCCGGGAGTCGGCGGGCTGATAGGCGAGGCCGCCGTGATGGGAGCAGTACGGCCCGGAACGCGCCGGCGAGCCGCAATAGCGGAACTCTGCGCTGGTCGGGTCGCCGAGCGGCCATCGGCACATGGACTCCCTCAGATCGACGATGGTCACCCTGACCGACAGAGGAATCACAACGTGCTGCTCGATCTCGCGCGGCTCGATCGCAGTGAGGGTCTGCGGCTGGATCGCGAGCGCAGTGGCGCCCTGGACGATCTGGGCCGCGGTCGCCTGCGCTTGCGGGGGCGCCGCGTGCAACACCTGCAGCGGCGGCTGCGACTCCTGCGCCTCCAGCACGGGCGGCTCCGCCTGGGAGGCGTGCCATGGCGGCGCCATGCACGCGCTCTCCTCACCCTCCTCGCTCTCCTGCGGAAGCGCAGGCCCGCCTACGCCGGCCGGTTTGACCCGGCCCGCGAGTCCGAGCCGGTGCACCTTGCCGATCACGGCGTTGCGCGTCAGCCCCTCGCCGAGCAGGCTCGCGATCTGGCTGGCCGTCCTGCCTTCCAGCCAAGCCTGCCGGAGCTGCTCCACGCGTTCGTCCGTCCAAGCCATCGTCGCCTCGTTCGTCTCTACCGTCGTCGAAAGCGCGGTCATCGGCCGAATCCGGCCCCTCGCCCGGCGGGGATCTCCGCCGGGCGAAACGCGAACGACCACGCTTTCTGAAACCTTCGCCACGACATCTCGTAGCCATCGCGGGAAAAACTACACTAGTCGTTGAATCGCGCGCAAGAGTCGAGGCATGCGCGAGGCTGGGCTTTTCAACAGCTCTCGCGTCGCAGCCTTTCCGGTTCGGTCGTTCGCGAAGACATTGCCCGAGTCCGGTCAAGGCGTTAGCGGCGGGAGAGGCCGGCGCCCGAGTCCGCGGAATTTTTTGGGCGCGACGTATGGTGGTTTGACCAAATCCGGCCGCTTCCGCTATATTCATCCCGTGTCAGCGGCCGCCCCAGCGGGGCGGCGTTTTTATTTTGCAATTGGCCCGACGAGGCCGCTGAACCAGGACCGGGAGCTCACGACGTGGATTCCGTTGAGACGACCTCTGCCATCGTTCCGACCTATGCGCGGGCGAACGTCGCCTTCGATCGCGGCGAAGGCTGCTGGCTGATATCGACCGGCGGCGAGCGCTATCTCGACTTCGGCGCCGGCATCGCCGTGACTTCGGTCGGACACGCCCATCCGCATATGGTGGAGGCGCTGACCCGCCAGGGCTCCAAGGTCTGGCACATCTCCAACCTCTACCAGAACCCCGAGGGCGAACGCTTCGCCCGCCGCCTCGCCGACGCGACCTTCGCCGATCTCGTGTTCTTCACCAATTCCGGCGCCGAGGCCAACGAAGCGGCGATCAAGATGGCGCGCCGGCGCCAGTGGATCGGCGGCCATCCCGAGCGCTATCGCGTGCTGACGTTCGAGGGCGCGTTCCACGGCCGCACGCTCGCCACCATCGCGGCCGGCGGCCAGAAGAAGTACCTCGAAGGCTTCGGGCCGAAGGTCGAGGGCTTCGACCAGATTCCGCTCGGCGACCTCGAGGCGGTCGAAGCCGCGATCGGGCCGGAAACGGCCGCCATCCTGATCGAGCCCATCCAGGGCGAGGGGGGGGTGCGCATGGTCGCGGCCGCCTTCCTGAGGGGCCTGCGCGAAATTTGCGACCGGCGCGAGCTGCTGCTGATCTTCGACGAGGTTCAGACCGGCGTCGGGCGCACCGGACGCTTCTTCGCCTACGAGCACGCCGGCGTCCATCCGGACATCCTGACGTCGGCCAAGGGCATCGGCGGCGGCTTTCCGATGTCGGCTTGCCTCGCCACCGCCGACGCCGCGCGCGGCCTCACCGTCGGCGTGCACGGCACGACCTTCGGCGGCAGTCCGCTCGCCATGGCGGTCGGCAACGCGACGCTCGACATCGTGCTCGCGCCGGGGTTCCTGGAACGCGTCGCCGAACTCGGCCTGCTGTTCAGGCAGCGCCTGGCCGAATTGAAGGATCGCCACCCCGGCCTGATCGAGGAGGTGCGCGGCGAGGGCCTGATGGTCGGACTGAAGCTGCGCATCCCCCCCGGCGATTTCGCCGCGGCGGCGCTGCGGGAAAAGCTTCTCCTCATTCCCGCCGGGGACAACGTCGTGCGCATCCTGCCGCCGCTCGTCGTCTCCGAGGCGGAGATCGCCGAAGGAATCCGGCGGC
Organism: uncultured Hyphomicrobiales bacterium; assembly: GCA_903932535.1. Taxonomy (GTDB): domain Bacteria; phylum Pseudomonadota; class Alphaproteobacteria; order Rhizobiales; family Beijerinckiaceae; genus Roseiarcus. Next base: position 17,661 of record CAIZGR010000351.1, read on the forward strand.
TCGACGCCGCCTGCGCCGCGGTCGAGGAACGCCTCGCCGTCGCCGTGAATTGACCAGACGCATGAACGCAGCCGTCCAGGCCGCTCCGCGGCATTTTCTCGATCTCCTCGACCTCTCGGCCGGAGAGCTTCGCCGCATTCTCGACGTTTCGAGCGCGATCAAGCGGAGCCGCGCCAAGGGCGTTGCGTCCGAATGGCGGCCGCTCGCCGGCAAGACGCTGGCGATGATCTTCGACCGCCCGTCCACCCGCACCCGGGTCTCGTTCGACGTCGGCATGCGCGAGCTCGGCGGCGAGACGATCATGCTGACCGGGACCGAGATGCAGCTCGGCCGCGGCGAGACCATCGCCGACACGGCCCGCGTGCTGTCGCGCTACGTCGAGGCGATCGTCGCCCGCATCCTGAGCCAGGACGAGATGCGGGAAATGGCCGCGCACGCGACGGTGCCGGTGATCAACGGGCTGACCAAGCAGTCGCATCCCTGCCAGGTGATGGCCGACGTGCTCACCTTCGAGGAATGGCGGGGTCCGATCCGCGGTCGCAAGATCGCCTGGAGCGGCGACTACAACAATGTTCTGTCCTCCTGGATCGACGCATCCGCGCGCTTCGACTTCGCCCTCGACATCGCCTGTCCGCGCGAATTGCAGCCCTCGCCCGAACGGCTCGCCGCCGCCCGCGCGGCGGGCGCGCGGATCACGCTCGGGGAAGACCCCCGGGCCGCGGTCGAGGACGCCGCGGCGGTCATCTCAGACTGCTGGGTCTCGATGGGCGACGAGGACGAAGGACGGCGGCACAATCTGTTGAGCCCCTATCAGGTCAACGCCGCGCTGATGAAGCACGCTGCGCCCGACGCCGTCTTCATGCACTGCCTGCCCGCCCACCGAGGCGAGGAGGTGACCGACGAGGTGATCGACGGCCCGCAGTCGGCCGTGTGGGACGAGGCCGAAAATCGCCTGCACGCGCAGAAGGGCGTGCTCGCGTGGTGCCTCGGGGTCGAGCCGTGAGCGCGCCGGAACGCGCGGCCTCGGCCAAGGCGGTCGACGACATCGTGCTGCCGTTCGCGGTCGAGACGCTCAGCACGCGCGGCCGGCTGGTGCGGCTCGGTCCCGCGATCGACTATCTGCTCGAGCGCCACGCCTATCCGGATCGCGTGTCGAGGCTCGTCGCCGAGGCGGTGACCCTCGCCGCGCTGCTCGGCTCGACGCTGAAGCTGGAGGGCCGTTTCCAGTTGCAGACGAAGACCGACGGCGCAGTCTCCATGCTGCTCGTCGACTTCGACGCGCCGTCGAACGTGCGCGCGCTGGCCCGCTTCGACAAGGCGCGGGTCGCGCGCGCGGCGCCGGGCGAGGACATTCTCGGCCGCGGCCACCTCGCCTTCACCGTCGACCCCGGCGGAGACATGACGCGCTATCAGGGCGTCGTCGCGCTCGAAGGGCAGGGGCTGGAGGCGGCGGCGCACCATTATTTCGAGCGGTCGGAACAGATCCCGACGCTGGTCCGTCTCGCGGTCGGCGAGACGCTTGCGCCCCAGGCGCGGGCTTGGCGGGCGGGCGGCCTCATCGTCCAGTACCTGCCCGACGCCGGACCCGGGCGCCGCGCCGACTTCCATCCCGGCGACGCGCCGGAGGGAACGGCGCCGCATACGATCGAAGAGGACGACGCCTGGAACGAGGCGCAGGCCCTCGCGGCGACGACCGAGGCCCATGAGCTGATCGACCCGACGCTGTCGGGCGAGCGGCTGCTCTATCGCCTGTTCAACGAACGCGGCGTGCGCGTGTTCGAACCGAGCGCGCTCGCGGCCGTCTGCCGCTGCTCGGCCGAAGGGGTCGACGCGATGCTGCGCAGCTTTCCGCCCGAGGAGGTCAAGCACATGGTCGGCGACGACGGCGTGATCGGCGTCACCTGCGAGTTCTGCTCGACCAAGCGCGTGTTCAATCCCGCTGACTACGGCGTCTAGGACCATGGAAAATCAGGCGTTCAACGCGCGGCTCGCGGCCGCGGCCGCGGCGACGGAGGCGGAACTCGACGCGCTCTTGTCGTTCGAGCCGAAGTCCGGCGAGCCGGTCCGTCCGCGCCGGCTGATCGAGGCGATGCGCTATTCGACGCTCGGCGGCGGCAAGCGGCTCAGGGCCTTCCTGGTGATCGAGACGGCGTGGGCGCTCGGGCGGAGCGACGCGGGACCGGTCCGCGCCGCGGCGGCGATCGAGTGCCTGCACGCCTATTCGCTCATTCACGACGATCTGCCGTCGATGGACGACGACGACCTGAGACGCGGCCGGCCGACCGCCCACCGCGCCTTCGACGAGGCGACCGCCATCCTCGCGGGCGACGCGCTTCAGACGCTCGCTTTCGAGATCCTGGCCGACCCGGATACGGACGCGAACGCCGGGACGCGGACGGCGCTCTGCGCCGGCCTCGCCCGCGCCGCGGGCCTGGCCGGCATGGTCGGGGGCCAGATGCTCGACATCGCCGCAGAATCCTCGGCCTCGCCGCTCTCGACGGCGGAGGTCGCCCGCCTTCAGGGGATGAAGACCGGCGCGCTCATCCGGTTCAGCGTCGAAGCCGGCGCGCGGCTCGCGGGCGCGAGCGGCGAAGCCTTCGCCGCGCTTTCGAGTTACGGAGCGGCGATCGGGGCGGCGTTCCAGGTCGCCGACGACCTGCTCGACGCCGAGGGCGACACGGCGACGCTGGGCAAGCGCGCGGGCAAGGACGCCGGGCGGGGCAAGGGCACGCTGGTCGCGGCGCTCGGCCTCGAGGGCGCGCGCCGCGAGCTTGCGGCGCTGGTCGCGAAGGCGAAAGCGGCGGTCGAGGCGGCGGGGCTCCGAGCCGGCGGAGAAATTCTGGAAGCGACGGCCGAATTCGTCGCGGCTCGGAAAAGCTGACCGGTCGTGACGGCCAGGGCGGGCGCCGCCCCCGACCCTCATGCCGGAGCGTCGCGCCCGGCGAAACGGTCGCGTCCGGGCCGGGTCTCCGCGCTCTTTGCCCGATCTCGATTGACAGTTGCCGATGGCGAACCGAACAATGAACCCTGGAACGGCGACGCGGTCGCCAAAGGCAGGCCGGCCGCCGACGAGACCGGCGCGGGGCCGGGTACGGGAGAAACGCATATGAGCGAACTGGACTTCTGGAGCGCGCGTCTCGTCGACGGCGCCGTCTCGCGCCGCGAATTCCTGGGCCGCGCCGCCGCCCTCGGCGCCTCGAGCCTTGCGATTTCTGCGACCCTCGCGAGCGCCGCCCGCGCCGCCGCGGACACACCCCGGAAGGGCGGCGTCCTGCGTCTGGGGCTCGCCGGAGGCAGCACGACCGACAGCATCGACATTACGTCTTATAACGACTCGGTGATGATCGACGTCAGCCATGGTCTCTTCAACGGCCTCGTCGAATGGGGCCAGGACGGCAAGCCGCATCCGGAACTCGCGGAAAGCTTCGAGCCGAAGAACGGGGCCACGGACTGGGTCTTCAATCTCCGCAAGGGAATCAAGTTCTCGAACGGCCAGGAATTCACCGCCGACGACGCGATCTACTCGCTCAACCTCCATCGCGGCGCCAGCAAGTCCGGCGGCGCCACCGCGGTGAAGGCGGTGACCGACGTCAAGAAGCTCGACAAATATCAGATCCAGCTTTCGCTCGCCACCCCCAACGCCGACCTTCCCTATTCCCTCACCGACTATCACCTCCTGATGGTTCCCGAGGGCTTCAAGGACTGGGCGAAGCCGGTCGGAACCGGCGCCTTCGTGCTCGACAAGTTCGATCCCGGCGTCAGGATCGTCCTCAGGAAGCACCCGGATTACTGGAAGGAGGGCCGCGGCTGGCTCGACGGCGCCGACGTCACCGTGATCAACGACGGCTCGGCCCGCCTCAACGCGCTGATCTCGGGCCAGGTCGACGCGATCAACCGCGTCGACCACAAGGCGGTCGGGCTGCTCTCGAAGGCGCCGAAGATCGAGGTGGTGCGGGCGCCCGGGGGCTGGCACACGGTGATGGCGATGGAGGTCGACAAGGATCCCTACGCCAACCCCGATATCCGGCTCGCGCTGAAATACGCGACCGATCGGGAACATATCCTCAAGGCGCTGTTCAGCGGCTACGGCACGGTCGGCAACGATCATCCGATTCCGCCGACCGATCCCTACTTCAACAGCGAGCTTGCGCAGCGCAAGCACGACCCCGAAAAGGCCGCCTACCACTTCAAGAAGGCGGGGCTCTCCGACCCGAAGATCGTCCTGCAGGCGTCCGACGCCGCGTTCAACGGCGCGGTCGACATGGCGACGCTGATGCAGGCCGACGCCGCCAAGGCGGGGATCAAGCTCGAGGTCAAGAAGGAGCCGGCGGACGGGTTCTGGGACAACGTATGGCTGAAGGGTCCGTTCGTCGAAAGCTACTGGGGCGGGCGCGCCGCGGCGACCCAGATGCTCGCGGACGCCTTCGCCGCCAACGCGCCGTGGAACGAGACGCACTGGAAGAACGAAAAGTTCGAGAAGCTGCTCGCGGACGCCCGCGGCGAGACCGACGAACCGAAGCGGAAAGCCTACATCTGGGAGATGCAGGCGATGCTCAACGAGGACGGCGGGGCGCTCATTCCCGCTTTCCGCGACTGGCTCGACGCCCACAACAGCAAGGTCGGCGGCCATACGCCCCATGGCGGGTTCGACATGGACAACGGCATGATTCTCGATAAGGCTTGGCTCAAGTCGTAACAGGCGGCTCCGAATTGGAGCCGGCGCGCCGGGCCGCAACGCCCGGCGCGCTCTGGCCGGCGGGAAACGACGGAGCGGGGTCCGGAGTGGGAAGGCTGATCCTTCAGCGGTCGATTCTCGGGGTCCTGACGCTGCTGGCCGCGTCCGCGCTGATTTTCATCGGCACCGAGATCCTGCCCGGCGACCTCGCCTCCGCCATCCTGCAGAACCAGGCCACGCCGGAGAACCTCGCCAAGCTCCGTCTCGATCTCGGCCTCGATAAGCCGGCGATCGTGCGCTACGTCGCATGGCTCTTCGGCGCCTTGCGCGGCGACTTCGGCCATTCGCTCGCCAACGGACGCGACGTGCTGGAGGAAATCACGCCGCGCTTCGCCAATACGATGTTTCTCGCCGCCTATGCGGCGCTCGTCGCCGTGCCGCTCGCCGTCGGCCTCGGCCTCGCGGCGGCGATCCGACAGGGCGGCGTGTTCGACCGGACGGTCAATCTCCTGACGCTGATGACCATCTCGGTGCCGGAATACTTTCTCGCCTACCTTCTGATCAAATATGTCGCGGTCGATCTCGGCTGGTTTCCGTCGCTGGCGAACGTGTCCTCGGATACGCCCTTCCTCGATCGCCTGTATTATGCCTTCCTGCCGATGGTGACGCTCGTGCTGGTCATCGTCGCGCACATGATGCGGATGACGCGCGCCTCGGTGCTCGCGGTGATGGCGAGCCCCTATATCGAGATGGCGATCCTCAAGGGCCTGACCAAGACGCGCATCGTTTTGCGCCACGCCCTGCCCAATGCGCTGGCGCCGATCATCTCGGTGATCGCGCTGAACCTCGCCTATCTCATCGTCGGCGTGGTCGTGGTCGAGACCGTCTTCGTCTATCCCGGTCTCGGGCAGTTGATGGTCGACGAGGTGTCCAAGCACGACGTCCCGGTGGTCCAGGCCTGCGGCCTCATTTTTGCTGCGACCTTCATCGTGCTCAACATGGTCGCCGACATCCTCGCCATCCTGTCCAATCCGCGTCTGCGGCAGCCGCGTTGAGACTCCGCCCGATGCGCCTCTTCGGACACAAGCTCAGCGTCCTCGCCCAGATCGGACTGGCGGTCATCGCCCTCAATCTCGTCATGGCGATCTTCGCGCCCCTGATCGCGCCCTACGATCAGACCACGGTGCTGGGCGACGCCTGGGCCGATCCGGACGCGCAGCACTGGCTTGGGCTCGACAACCTCGGACGCGACCTCCTGAGCCGGCTGATCTTCGGCGCACGGATGTCGATCGGCCTCGCGCTCGTCATCACCGCGCTGTCCTTCTTCATCGGCATCGTCTCCGGATTCGCGGCGGCGGTGGCGGGCGGCTGGGTGGATCAGGCGCTGTCGCGGTTCGTCGACCTCCTGCTGTCGATGCCGACGCTGATCTTCGCCTTCGTCATCCTGTCGGTTCTGGGCTCGGGGCTTCCGGTGCTCATCGTCACCATCGCCGTCCTCGATTCGACCAAGGTTTTTCGTCTCGCGCGCTCGGTCGCGGTCGGCCTCGTCAGCCTCGAATTCGTCGAAGCCGCCCGGTTGCGAGGCGAAGGGTGGTGGTGGATCATCACGCGGGAGATCCTGCCCAACGCCATCCCGCCGCTGACCGCCGAATTCGGCCTTCGCTTCTGCTTCACCTTCCTGTTCATCGCCGCGCTGAGCTTCCTGGGCCTCGGCGTGCAGCCGCCCGACGCCGACTGGGGAAGCATGGTCAAAGACTATCGCGACATGATCAACTTCGGCTATGCGGCGCCGATCTACCCGGCCGCCGCCATCGCCATCCTGACCATCGGGGTCAATTTCGTCGTCGACTGGATGCTGTCGATCCACTCGCGCGGGCAGGGAGAAGGCGCGTGACTTCCGACGCCGACAATCCGATCGTGCTCGACGTCCGCGCCATGCGGGTCGCTGTGCGCACCGACCACGGCGACGGCCCGGTGCTCGTCGACGACGTCTCGCTGCAACTGCGGCGCGGGGAAGTGATCGGGCTGATCGGCGAGTCGGGCGCCGGCAAATCGACGATCGGGCTCGCCGCGATGGGCTACACCCGGCGCAACTGCTTCATCGTGGGCGGGGAGATCCTGTTCGCAGGCTCCGACCTGCGCGCCATGAGCCTCGAACAGCGCCGGGCATTGCGCGGCCTGAAGCTCTCCTACATCGCCCAGAGCGCCGCCGCGTCGTTCAATCCCGCGATGACGCTGATGGATCAGGTGTGCGAGGCGCCGATCCGCCACGGCGTGATGGGGCGCGCCGAAGCCGAGGCCGCCGCCGTGCAGCTTTTCCGTGAGCTCGACCTTCCCAATCCCGAGACGATCGGATCGCGCTACCCGCATCAGGTTTCCGGAGGCCAGTTGCAACGGGTCATGGCGGCGATGGCGATGATCGGCAAGCCGGAAGTCATCGTCTTCGACGAGCCGACGACGGCGCTCGACGTGACGACGCAGGTCGAGTGCCTCGCGGCGTTCCGCCGGCTCATCCGCGAGCACCGCGCCGCCGCGCTCTACATCACGCACGACCTCGCCGTCGTCGCGCAGATCGCCGACCGCATCATGGTGCTCCGGCGCGGCAAGATGGTGGAGTTCGGCGAGGCCCGGCGCATCCTTCAGGAGCCGCAGGACGCATACACCCGCCGCCTCGTCCGCGAGCGGATCGCCAGCCTCGCCTTCGTCGCGAGGCCCGAGAGCGCGGTTCCGCTGCTCGAGGTGGACGGGGTGACTGCGCATTACGCCGGCAAACCGAAGGTCATCGACGACGTGAGCTTAACGATCCACCGCGGCGACACGGTCGCGGTCGTGGGCGAGTCGGGATCGGGAAAATCGACGCTCGCGCGGGTGGTGACCGGCCTCCTGACGCGCGCTTCGGGCGACGTGCGCTTCGACGGGGCGAGCCTAGCGCCGCGCCTGAAAGACCGTTCGCGCGACCAGCTTCGGCGAATCCAGATGATCTACCAGATGCCGGACGTCGCGCTGAACCCGCAGCAGACCCTGCTCGACGTGATCGGAAGGCCCGTGGCCTTCTATTTCAAGAAGACGCGCGCCGGGGTTCGCGCGCGCGTCCTCGAGCTGCTGAGGCAGATGGATTTGCCGGAGAACTTCATCGACCGGAAGACCTCGGAGCTTTCCGGAGGCCAGAAGCAGCGGGTGTCGATCGCGCGGGCGCTGGCCGCGGAGCCCGATCTCATCATCTGCGACGAGGTCACCTCCGCCCTCGATCAGCTGGTCGGCGAGGAAATCCTGCGCCTGCTGAAGCGCCTTCAGGACGAGCTTGGAATCGGCTACATGTTTATCACCCACGACCTCGGAACGGTCAAACGGATCGCCAACAAGGTGGTGGTGATGCTGCGCGGACGAACCGTCGCCGGCGGCGACACGGCCTCGGTGTTCGCCCCGCCCTATCACCCGTATACCGAACTGCTCCTGTCGTCGGTCCCGGAAATGCGGCCGGATTGGCTGGACGGGGTGCTCGCCCGCCGAAGCGCCAGAGCAAGCGCGTGAGAAAGGCCGGGCGCCCTTGCCGGGCCGTCAAATCGTTTCTATACGGCCCGGAAGCCGGATGACGACGAGGCCTGTGCGCTCGAAGGGGCCGACGGCGCGCATCCGGCCCGTTCATTGCATGCCGCATGCCGCGGGCCCCCTGTCGGGCGAGAGAAGAGGACATTCCTGAATGCGGGCGCCGGGCGGACCCCGTCTGTTGCTGCGGCGGCTTCGCGAGGTCATGGCGGAGCCCGTCACCGCGCAGGCGCGCCTCGACCGCATCGTCGTGCTCATCGCCTCGAACATGGTGGCCGAGGTGTGCTCGCTCTATGTCGTGCGGGCGGACGGGGCGATGGAGCTGTTCGCGACCGAAGGCCTCAACCGCGAGGCCGTGCATCTGACCACGATGGAGCCGGGCGAGGGTCTCGTCGGCCTGATCGCGTCCAGCGCCGAGCCGCTCGCGCTTTCCGACGCGCAGCATCACCCCGCCTTTTCCTACAAGCCCGAGACGGGCGAAGAAATCTATCAGTCGTTCCTGGGCGTGCCCGTGCTGCGCAGCGGCGCCACGATCGGCGTCCTGGTCGTTCAGAACCGGGCGCGGCGCACCTACTCCGAAGAAGAAGTCGAGGCGCTCCAGACGACGGCGATGCTGCTCGCCGAGATGATCGCCTCGGGCGAATTGCAGGCGATCGCCGCGCCGGGCGCCTCGATCGCCGTCCGCAATCCGCTGGCGATGAGAGGCCTCGGCATCGCCGACGGGCTCGGGCTCGGCCATGTCGTCATGCACCAGCCGCGTGTGGCGGTGTCGAAGATCGTCGCCGACGACGTGGATTCCGAACTGCTGCGGCTCGAGACGGCGATCGGCGCCATGCGCGCCTCGGTCGACGAATTGATCGACCGCAGTGACGACGGCCAGTCGGGCGAGCATCGCGACGTGCTGGAAGCCTTCCGCATGATCGCGCACGACCGCGGCTGGCTGCGCCGGCTGCGCGAGGCGGTGAGCTCCGGCCTGACGGCGGAGGCCGCGGTCGAGCGGGTCCAGAACGACGCGCGCGCCAAGCTCCAGCGCCAGACCGACCCCTACCTGCGCGACCGCCTGCACGATCTGACCGACATCGCCAATCGCCTGCTGCATCAGCTCGCCGGACAGAGCTTGGTGCTGCTGCCGGAGGAGCTGCCGGAGAACGCGATCCTGGTCGCGCGCTCCATGAGCCCGGCGGCGCTGCTCGATTACGACCGGTCGCGGCTGCGCGGCCTGGTGGTCGAGGAGGCGGGCGCGGCCAGCCACGTCGCGATCGTCGCCCGGGCGCTCGGCCTGCCTGCGGTCAGCGACGTCCGCAACGTGACCGAGATCGTCGAGCATGGCGACGCGATCATCGTCGACGGCGATTCCGGCGAAGTCTACTTGCGTCCGCCGCCCGACGTCGAGGCGGCCTACGTCGAGCGGGCGCGGATGCGCGCCCGCAAGCAGGCCCAGTATCGCGCGTTGCGCGACGTGCCGACCGTCAGCGTCGATGGCGTCGAGTTCGGGCTGCACATGAACGCCGGCCTGCTGGTCGACATGCCGCATCTGGCCGAGACCGGCGCGGAGTCGATCGGCCTCTTCCGCACCGAACTGCAATTCATGCTGGCCTCGCGGTTCCCGCGGCCGGGCGTGCAGGAGCAGCTCTACCGCGCGATCCTGGACGCGGCCGGCGACCGGCCGGTGACGTTCCGCACCCTGGACATCGGCGGCGACAAGCTGCTCCCCTACATGAAGGGGTTCGAGGAGGAAAACCCGGCGCTCGGCTGGCGAGCGCTGCGCATCGGCCTCGACCGGCCGGCGCTCCTGCGCATGCAGCTGCGCGCCTTCATCCGCGCCGCCGCCGGGCGCATCCTGAAAGTCATGGTTCCGATGGTCTCGACCGTCGACGAATACAAGCGCACGCGCGTCCTGTTCGACCGGGAGCTCGCCTGGAGCGCGGGCCACGGCTACCAGCCGCCGACCTCGTCGAAGCTCGGGGTGATGGTCGAAGTGCCCTCGCTCTTGTGGCAACTCGACGAGATCGCGGCCTCGGCCGACTTTCTTTCCGTCGGATCGAACGATCTCATGCAGTATCTCTACGCCGTCGACCGCGACAACAGACGGGTGTCCAGCCGGTTCGATCCGCTGAGCGTCGGCTTTCTGCGGGCGCTGCGCTCGGTTGCGGCAGTCGGGGCTCGCTCCGGGACGCCGGTGGCCCTGTGCGGCGAGATCGGCGGCCGTCCGCTCGAGGCGATGGCGCTGGCGGCGATCGGCTATCGCCAGCTCTCCATGTCGGCGACGTCGATCGGGCCGGTCAAGGCCATGCTCCTGACGCTGAATGTCGAGGAGACGGCGCGGGCGGTCGACGCGATGCTGGCCGAAGGCCGCGACGACGCCTCGCTGCGAGGGGCGCTGCGGGCGCTCTCCGAGCGCCTCGGCGTCCGCCTCTAGCGACGCGCGATTTCGCCTCCCTCATCCTTCGGTTCCCCGACATGGCCGCCAACGAAAATTTCGATCTCATTCTGCGCCGCTACCAGGAAATCGGCGCACGGCTGACCGAGGGCGTCGCCGGGGCCGAGTATTCCGCGCTGTCGCGCGAGCTCGCCGACCTCGAGCCCGTCGTCTCGGCGATCCAGGCGTTCCGCGACAAGGAGCGGGAGCGGGCGGACCTCGCGGCGCTGCTGGCCGACCCCGTTCTCGACGCCGAGATGCGCACGATGGCGGCCGACGAGCTGGCCGCAGCCGAAGCCACCTCGGCGGAGATGGCGCAGGCGATCCGCATCGCCCTCCTGCCCAGGGACGCGGCCGACGAAGGCGACGCGATCCTCGAGGTGCGCGCGGGCACAGGCGGCGACGAGGCCGCGCTCTTCGCCGGCGACCTCTTCCGCATGTACGTCAAATATGCCGAACAGAAGCGCTGGACCGTCGAGACGCTATCGACGAGCGAGGGGACGGCGGGGGGCTACAAGGAGATCGTGGCCCAGGTTTCCGGCCGCGGCGTGTTCGCGAGGCTCAAGTTCGAAAGCGGCGTGCACCGGGTGCAGCGCGTGCCCGCGACCGAGACGCAGGGGCGCATCCACACCTCGGCCGCGACCGTCGCCGTGCTTCCGCTCGCCCAGGAGGCGGATCTCGTCATCAACGAGGGCGACCTCAAGATCGACACCATGCGGTCGAGCGGGGCCGGCGGACAGCACGTCAACAAAACCGAATCGGCGATCCGCATCACCCATTTGCCCACCGGCGTGGTGGTCGCGATGCAGGAGGAGCGCTCGCAGCACCGCAACCGGGCCAAGGCCATGGCGCTGCTGCGCTCGCGCATCCTCGACGCGCGCAACCAGAAGCTCGACGCCGACCGAGCCGAGGAGCGCCGCTCGCAGGTCGGCTCGGGCGACCGCTCGCAGCGCATCCGCACCTACAATTTCCCACAAGGGCGGGTGACGGACCACAGGGTCAACCTGACCCTCTATTCTCTCGACCGGATCATGGAGGGCGAGGGGCTCGACGCCATCGTCGACGCCCTCACCGCCGAGCGCCAAGCGGAGCTTCTGGCCCAACAGGGCGCGGCGTGAGGCGGGTTCCGCGTCTGCCGCCCTTCGCGCCCGGCATGCGGATCGGACTGCTCGGCGGCTCCTTCAACCCCCCGCACGAGGGCCATGCGCTGTTGACCCGGCTGGCGCTGACCCGCCTCGGCCTCGATCGGGTCTGGTGGCTGGTGACGCCCGGCAATCCGCTGAAGTCGCGAGCCGAGCTCGCCGCCTTGAACGCGCGCGTCGAGGCCGCGCGGCGCCTCGTCGCCGGCCCGCGCGTCGCGATCACCGACATCGAGGCTCAGATCGGCGCGCGTTACACTTGGGATACGCTCGCGTGGCTCACCCGCCGCACGCCGAACGTGCGCTTCGTCTGGCTGATGGGCGCGGACAATCTGAGGCAGTTCCACCTCTGGCGGCACTGGCGCGCCATCGCCGGCCTGACGCCGATCGCAGTGGTCGACAGGCCGGGCTCGACGCTCAGCGCCATGTCGAGCCGGGCAGCGGTCGCGCTCGCCCGGTGGCGCATTCCCGAGCGCGACGCGCTTCGCCTGGCGGACCTCCAGCCGCCGGCCCTCTTGTTCCTGCACGGGCCGCGGTCGGAATTGTCCTCGACGCTGCTGCGCCGGGCGGCGCCGGCGGGCCGCGACCCGGAGCGCATATTCGTCCAGAGCAAGTGAACGCAACCAACCGGCGAACCGTGGACACGGGGGATCTCGGGCCGTGGACGGCTCGGTGGGGCGAGCTGCGGCCATCGACTCTCGCCGACGTGTGGAACTGCCGTTCACGCCTTTGTTCTCGCGCGATCAGCTGGTACACTTTATGGTCGGCGATAACTGACAACATCTGAAGTAATGGGCTTTCTTTGGTATAAGTAGAAAAATCTTTGGGACGGGAAGGTTAATCGAGCATGGCCAGCATCAAACGCCAGAAGGCGCCGGACAAAAAAGGGCAGAGCCAATCCGTTGCGCCCGTGGCGACCACGGAGGAATCGCCGAAGCGTTCTGGTCGTCGATTAATTCAGATAATTGGCGTCGTGCTTGGTCTCTTTGTCATGATTCTTGGTGTGTGGATTTATTACCCTCGAACGTCTCTATACGAGGCAGATGGGCTGGCGATCGAAACGGATTGTATTTCTTCCCCCAAAGCGAGCTTCTCGATTCAGGTTTTGAGCAATTATGTCTACGATATAATTTATTTGATCGAAGACTTACAGAAACTTAATTGCCATAAAATTAGACTTATCGTTCCGAATAGGATAATTAGTCTCCAATATATCGGATCCGACTATCTCAGAAAGCAGTTTCCAACGAAATCACTTTCTCTTGTACGTTCGGACTTAAACCAGCCAGTAATTGATATCGACCTAGGTCACCTCGTGGAGCCTCCGACCCAGATCTTGCTCACTATCGGTGACGTTCGACAAGATAG
>CAIZGR010000352.1 GCA_903932535.1 uncultured Hyphomicrobiales bacterium
CGGGTAGGGCAGGGGGCTCGCCGCCGATCCCCTCGATCACAGCCCCGCCGCCTTGGTGAGATTGACGCGAAAGCGGTCGCGGCGCCGCTGGTAGCGGCGGGTCATCTCGGCTGACGCGTGGCCGAGGTGCTTCTGGACGTAGCGCTCGTCGATCTCGGCCGACGAGGCGAGCCCGGCGCGCAGCGAATGCCCGGAAAACTTCTCCTCCCGGTCCGCTTCGGACAGGTCGCCGCGGACGCCGGCGGCGAGCGCAAGCCGCTTGACGAGGCGCGCGACATGACGGTCGTTGAGCGCCTCGGTTCCGACGTCCCGACCGACCACGGAGCGAAAGATAGGCCCGCGCCCGATCCGCCCGAATTTCAGCCAGGCCTCGAGCGCGGCGACAGGACAGGTGCGCTCGCTCGAGCCGCGCCCGATCTCGGCCTCGCGCCAGCCGGTCTTGCCGCGCAAGGTGAGCAGGATCCCGTCGTCGAAGAATTCCGGCCAGCCCGAGCCATGAAGCGAATCCTCGGGGCTCATGACGAGGCCGGCGACTTCCGAGCGGCGCAGGCCGCCGGCGAAGCCGAGGAGCAGGATCGCCCGGTCACGGATGTTTCGCAGATTGGAAGGGGGCAGGGCGTCGAGCATGGCGACGACATGTTCAGGCAGCAACGCCTCCTTCTGGACCGGCGGCCTGCCGTGGGTGCGCCGTACCCCGGCGAGCACGGTCGCGACATGGCGGTCCTTGCGGTCGAACGGCAGAGCCCGCTGGGCGAAGTTCCAGACGAGAGCGGACAGCCGCCGCTCAATGGTGCCGACCGTGCGCGGCCGGCCGCCCGCGCCCGCCGCGCCGGAGGCCCGCGCCGCGAGATAGAGGCCGACGCATTCCGGGTCGGCGAGCGGCTTCAGGTCGAGGCCCTGGCGGGCGCGCCAGCGCAGGTAATCGCGCCAATCGGCGGCGTAGGCGCGGTTGGTGTTCTCTGCGGACGCCGCGCGGGCGTAAGCCTTTGCGGTCTCGACGAGCGGCTCGAGCGTCGCCGGCAACCGCGCTTCGCGGTCATCGCCGGCGGAGAGGGCAGGGGGGCGGCTCGCCGTCATCGGGTCGGTTCCGTCGAAATTGCGCTCATGTCGAGTCCGAGGGCTTGGTGGCGGACAGGTGCTTGACGATTTTCACAGGGGTCACCAACACGTCGTTGGCGCGGAGGGCGTCGCCGACTTCGATCGGCGGCTGACGCGTGACCGGGAAGACATCGACCGCGCCGGGCTCCTCGCCGCCCCGCGAGCCCGATCTCGGGGTCGATCTCTCGACCTTCTGCGACGCGGACGGGACGCCGGTCGCGGGGTGATGGCGAACGCGGCGACGATCATGTCGGCAGCCCGTGCTGGTCATAGAGCAGGTCGGCGTGGTCGAGATAAGGTCGCTCGAGGCGGCTCGCGGCCAGGTTGGCGATCGCGAGCAAGTCCTCGACGTCCGCTTGCGCCCGGCCGCCTGCGGGGGACGGCGCGACGACGTCTTCCGGCAAGGGAGACTCGCCGGGTTGTTCAGCAGCCGGAAGGGAAGGGGGCTGGTCGGCAGTCATCGGCGCGCGCCCTCGCCGGGCGCCGGAAATTCCCCGTGTCATGGCCAGTCGCCCTCCCAGTCCCTGCCGCCGTAGAAGATCCTGAGGACAACCACGCGCTCCGGCTCGACGACGAAGGCGACCGTCACCCGCCGCTCGAAGCCGACGACGCGCAGGCCGGGACGGATGTCGTCGCGCCGGCGGCCCCGTTCGGACGCCGTGTCGAGCCCCTCGCAGAACCTGCGGATGCGCCGCTCGTAGCGTGAAGCGGTGAGCGGACTGCTGGCGCCGGCGACGACGTCGTAGCTCCAGTCGAGGTCGGCGCCGGCGTCCGAGCTGTAGACGACCGCTCGCCGCTTCACGCGCCCCCCTTCGCCCGCGTCGCGTGCCGCTGGCGCATGCGCTCGGCCATGTCCTCCGGCGACAGGACGCCGGCCGGGTCAGCCTTCCACCGGTCGTAGGTCGGGGCGACCTCCTCGCGCAGCCAGCGCTCGACCGCCGCATCGCGCTCCTGCAGGGCGCGCAGGCCCGCCCGGATGACCTCGCTCGCGGTGGCGAACGCGCCGGAGGCGACCTGCGCGTCGATGAACGCCGCCTGTTCGGCGGGCAGGCTGAAGGTGCGTTTTTCGGTGGCGGCCATGGCGGGTCCTTCGCGTCGAGAACGGTAGGATATTATCACACCAGCGGGTCTCCACACACGCGTTGCGCGCTGCGTTCCGCCCGGGTCCGCCGGCTTGTCCCAGGAACTCCGGCGCGAATCTCATCAACCCCGGTCCGAATTGTCTCGAGAACCCCGACAGGAACCGCATCAACTCCGCTTCCGGACGCCCGCGGAGGCCGCCGCGATCGGGCTCCTGCGCGCCCCGGCTGTCAGCAAGCCGGGGTTTTTGGGATCGCCGGTCATTGGATTTCAGAGCCTTGCTCATGCCGCAATTGTGAGACTGAGTCGGGGTTATTGACACTGGCGTCCAAAGTGAGTCGTAATTTCTAAGACCAGCTTGCAGCCAAATGGCGAGGCTGTCCATGGATCGCTCCAATACGGATTCCGAGGCGTGGGCGGAGGCGCGGCGTCGCGCCCAAATCCTGTCGAATCTGCCGGAACGGCCGGGTGACGCGGAAGTTCGCAACGCCATCAGCGCGCTCGGGGTCAGCCGGTCGACTTTGTTTCGTTGGCTAAGACAGTTCCGGCAGGACGACCGCACGAGCACGCTTCTGCCACGACGGCGGGGTCCAAATGCCGGCATGCAGCCGCTGCTCCCGGCGGTGCTCGCCATCGTCGAGGATCAGTTCAGGAAACTCTTTGCGACGCGCCGCAAGCCAACTGTGACGCGGTTTCAACGCGAGGTCGCGGCGGACTGTCGGAAACAAGGTTTACAACCGCCGTCGATCCGCCGCCTCGGCCGGTGGCTGGCGACACAAGATCAGGCCGATCTGATGCGGCGCCGCGAAGGCGCCGCGAAATCCGAACCGGTGTTCTTGGCGACGCCGGGCGGGCTGGAGGCGGCGGCTCCACTCGGCATCGTCCAGATCGATCATACGCGAGTCGACGTGACGGTGGTCGATCCTGTGACCCGACTGCCGATCGGCCGGCCGACGCTGACGCTGACCATCGACGTCAACACCCGTATGGCGATGGGCTTTCACCTCTCTCTCGAAGCCCCGTCCTTGACGGCCGTGGCGCTCTGCCTGACCCATGCGGTGATGGACAAGTCGTCGTGGCTCGCCTCCCGCGGCATTGCGGTCGACTGGCCGGCGCAGGGGATCCCCAACACGATCCACATCGACAACGGAGCCGAATTCCACGCGCGGGCTTTCGAACTCGCCTGCGCCGAGCACCGCATCGACCTCGCCTATCGACCGCCTGGAACGCCGCGCTTCGGCGGGCATATCGAGCGGCTCATCGGCACCATGATGGGCGCCTTGCACCTCCTTCCAGGTTCGCATTTCTCGAACGTCCGCGAGCGAGGGGACCTCGATCCCGAGGCCGAGGCGGCGATGACGCTGCCCGAGCTCGAAACGTATATCGCCCTCGAGATCGTCGGCTCGTACCACGCCCGGATCCACAGGGCCCTCGATGTCCCGCCGGCGGCCGCCTGGAAGGCCCGGATCGCGGGCGTCACGGTGCGGAGGCCGTCCGATCCCCGAAGGTTCCTGATCGATTTTTTGCCCGTCGAGGAACGGATCCTCCAGCGCGACGGGCTGCATCTTTTTCATATTCGCTATTGGTCGGACGAACTGCGCTGGCTGATGGGCCGCGATCGGCGGTCGCTGACCGTCAAATTCGATCCGCGAGACCTGTCCTGCGTGTTCGTCGCAACGGAGCAGGGATATCTGGAAGCGAGGCCGGCCGATCGGACCCGGCCCCCCATTGCGCTGTGGGAACACCGGGCCGCCATTCGGGCGTTGCGGGCGGAAGGGCGCAGGGCGGTCGACGAGGAGCTCGTCTTCTCGACGATCCTGGCTCAGCGCGCTCTGGTCGATCAGGCGATTCACGCGACCAAGGCCATGCGAAGGGACGCTTCGCGGCGCGCGCATCTTGCGCCGACGAAGCTTTTGGAAGCGCCGGACACCGGGTCGGAGGGAGCCGACAAGCCGCTGCGCCTGCCTTATTTCCCCGTGGAAGAATGGGATGACTGAGGAATTTCCGCACCTCTTTCCCCACGTTCGGCCGCTCGCGGCGCTCAGCGCCGAGGAGCGCATCCGAAGAATTCTCGCGGACCGCTGGATCGGCTATCCCCGCGCCGAGCGGGCGCTGGAAAAGCTCGAGGCCTTGCTGGCCTTCCCGCAACGGGCGCGCATGCCCAACCTGCTCATTGTCGGGGCGAGCGGCATGGGCAAGACCATGATCGTGGAGAAATTCGCCCGCGATCACCCCTCCCATTTCGACGCCGTGACGGGGCGGATGCGCATGCCGGTGATCCTCGTCCAAATGGTTCCCGGACCGGTTGAAGCGCGTTTCTACAGGCTTCTATTGGCGGCCATCGGCGCGCCCGAGCCGCCGCGGGCGACCTTGTCCGAGTTGGAGAGCCTGGCCTTGCGCCTGCTTTCGGAAATTCAGCCCGGACTTCTGATCATCGACGAAGTCCACAGCCTGCAGGCCGGCACGGTCAGAGAGCAGGCCCGTTTCCTGAACATGCTGCGCTTTCTCGGCAACGAGCTCAGGGTCCCGCTGATTTGCGTCGGCACGCAGCAGGCACGAAACGCGCTGCGCACCGACGATCAAATGGTGCGCCGCTTCGAGGCTTTCGCCTTGCCGCCGTGGCAGGACGACGAGGACTTTGGCGGCCTGATCGGAAGCCTGCAGCGGACGCTGCCGCTGCGGCGGGAAGGCGAGATCGGCGAGCGCATGCTGAAGCGCCTCATCGAGACGACGGGCGGCGTCACCAGCGCCGTGTTCTCGCTGATGACCATGCTCGCCATCGCGGCGATCAAGAACGGCGAGGAGCGGATTCTGCCGAGCGACGTCGCCGACAAACGCAACGTGCTGGCGCTGCTGAGCGAGCCGGTATGAGCCGGGTTGCGTTCGCGGCGCCGTTGCCGGTCGCGCCGCGACCGCAGCCGGACGAACGGCTGTCGTCGTGGCTCGGCCGTCTCGCGCGGCTCTATGGCATGCGGATCGAGGCGTTTCTCGAATGTTGCGGTCTGAGGCGCGCTGTCAGCGATCTCGAATGGCGGCTCTGGGCAGGGGAGGGGGCTTTGCTGGCGTCCCGCGCCGGCATGACCGCCGAGGCCGTGCGCGCGCTCACCTTCGAGGAGATCGCTCCTCATGCGCGTTTGACGGTCGCCGCCCGCAGCCGATACGCCTGCGCCCTTTGCCCAACGGACGTTCACCGCAAGGCCGCAGCGCTCCCCTGGAATTTCTGGTGCGTCGAGCACGGGGCCCGGTTCGAACCGAGAGCCGGAAGGATGCTGACAAGCCTGCTGCCGGGGACGCAGTTGGCGGCTCTCGATCCCGCGGCGCGGCTCGGGGCGAGGCGGATGGCGGATTGGGCGCAAGGCGCCGACGAGCCGGCGCCGAGCGTGACCGATCTCCTGAATTTCTTGACCACGCGGCATCGCGCGTCCTCGCCGCCCTCGCTCCGCGAGCAGCCCGTCCTGTCGCTCGAGGCGCGGCGCGCCAATCACGATTTTCTCACGCGTCCGATCGCTCGGCAGGCGCTACTGGTCATCGTCCCCGAATATGATCGCGTTGCGCCGGTTCTCGCCAAGGCGGTGCTTCCCGGGATCATGGCGTTGGCGGAGGGCTCCCTGCTGCAGAGTTACGCTCTGGCGGTCGGCGTCGGGCGGCTCACGGCCGATCCGGTCGGTTGCGCGGCTTCGGCGTTGCTGGCCAGCGATCAGGATGGCGCGGAGCGGCTGCGAGGGGTCCTGCGGGCGTGGCCGCCGGCGCTGCGGCGGCGCATTGCAGGCCGCCTGGCGCAGCTTCGCGACGCCCAGCGCGCCGCCTCAGCGGCCGCCGCGGCTGCTCGAACCTGCCGGAAGCGCCGCCAG
The DNA here is from genome assembly GCA_903932535.1 of uncultured Hyphomicrobiales bacterium. Taxonomy (GTDB): domain Bacteria; phylum Pseudomonadota; class Alphaproteobacteria; order Rhizobiales; family Beijerinckiaceae; genus Roseiarcus. The sequence goes on from CAIZGR010000352.1 coordinate 6,030, forward strand.
TCTCACAAATTCCGATTCAGCCAGTCTCACAATCCTGCGCGGCGAGTCTCATAATCCTGCGCGGGATTTCGCGCCAAGCCGTTGAGTCTCAGAAATTCCGCCCATCCGACATGCAGGGCGCTTCGGAGGTCGGATCGCGGGTCAAATCGGCGCTCCCGGGCTCGGAATCGGCGCTTCCTTGTAGTATGATACCAATCCTCGGATTGGCTGATTCACATTTTGGACAGCTGGATTCCCAAGAGCTCTGGATTGTGCGATTCCTGGTCTCGAAACGCGAATCGGGGCCGGGATTTTCACATGGGCGCGGCAATAGACATCACGCGGAGA
>CAIZGR010000353.1 GCA_903932535.1 uncultured Hyphomicrobiales bacterium
AACGGCGAACACGCCGTGACGCATAGGAGGAGCGCGAAGGCAAGGATGGTGATTTTCATGGCTTCCCCTTCGCCCCCGCGCTCTTGGCCTTCGCGTCCGCGATCTGCGCCGCCGAATTGGCGTCGGTCGGATGGACGGCGTGGAAGGCCGATGGCACGGCGGAAACCGGATGCCCGGCGAAATACCCCGCCCAGAACTCCGCCCGGTCGCCGCGCTTGGCGTATTGTGCGGTTGATCCCGGACGTTCCCAGAACCGACACGCGGCATAGCCGGCGTCATAGGCCGTGCGCGACGTCTTGATACAGGACAGCGCGTGTTTTTCGGTGTGCTGCAACTCCCACAGCGCCGCCTTGAGCTGGTCGGCGAGCGGCGGCAGTTTTTTCAGATCGACGCCGCAACCATTGCGGATCGCATCGACGCGCGCGGTGTGCCACTGGTCGAGGCCGAAGGCTTCGCCGTGATCGCCCACCGCCTTTTCGTTGAGGCTCGATTCGGCGTCGGCCTGGGCGAGCAGCCCGGCGGCCTGCGCGGGCGTGAACCCGGCGGCGAGCCAGAATTGATAGATCGTCGCCGCGTTGGGATAATAGGTCGAGGTCATGGCCGCACCCGACCGAAAAGCTGATAGAGCAGCGCGGCGAGGCCGAGGAGTGCGGCGAGGATGGCGGCGGAAATTAGAAAATCGACCATGGGATGCTCCGTCTTTAAAGAACGATGATTGCGAACAGAAACAGCGCAACCCCGCCAAATACCGGAATAGGCCCGACAGGATCAGGCATGTTCAAGTTCCACCAGAATGAGACCGCCGCCACGGCCAGACCGATGAGAGAAAGGAGTGTCTTCAAGAAAAGGACCATCATGGCTTTGCTCCTTTCGCTGCCGCCGGTTTCTTCGCCGCCTTGGCCGCCGGCGGCTTCGGCGCGGGTTTTGCGGCGGGGGGCGCAGCAGGTGTCAAGTCCGGCTTTACAACTGGCGCCGCGCCGGGGGCCGGAATGTCGGGAATGAACGGATGCGGCGCCGCCACAGGCGCAGCCACCGCCGCCGGCCATGCCTGAACCCGTGCGATCACGTCCGCCTTGACGACATTCTTGCCCGGACAATCGTGATGGTCCTTCAGGCATTCCTTGTGGAAATGCAGCGTGCGCGGGTCGATCTTCAGCGCCTTGTGCAGGATCGCCAGCGCCGCCACGGCGTTGTCGCGCACCTTCGCGCCGTCGCCGCTGTCGAAGGACTCACGCGCATAATCGCCGACCATCTCGACGCCGATCGACACGCTGTTGTAGCAGGAGGCGTGCACGCCGTTGGCCGTCAGGTCGCAGGCGACCCAGATCAGATCGGGCGCAATGAACAGATGCGGGCCGGAATGCCAGCCCTCCTCGACCTTGTACTAACGGTTCAGGTTCTGGATGCGCCTCAGCCCCGCGACCTTGCCGAGACCGGAATGCGCCCATTGCGCGAGGTTCGGCTCGGCGGTGTTATGCAGCGTCAGGAATTGCGGCTTCCACGTTTTCCAGCGCAGGCCGGCGACATAGATCTGGAATTCGTCCGGCGTGAAGCCGGGTGGTTCGGCAAGGAAGGTCATGGTCAGATCCTTTCGATGGAGACGCGCCCGACGCCGACCCGCGTCAGGCCAAGGAGGGCGGCGGCGCCGCGCGACAGGTCGAGGCTTCGGCCCGTGCGC
>CAIZGR010000354.1 GCA_903932535.1 uncultured Hyphomicrobiales bacterium
CAGGAACAGCCGGCCGCCGACCGGCAGACGATAGGGCTGCACGGTCGGCCGCCCCTGGTTGAGCGGCGAGGTCGCCGCCGGCTGCGACTCGAGATAGGTCGCCATCGCCTTCGCGTCCGCCTCCGTCAGGAAGCGCAGGCTGTTGTGCCAGACCTCGGCCATCGGCCCGACGGCGGTCGGCAGCTGCTCGCCGCGTCCCTTGCCGGTGAAGCCGAGCACGTTGCTGGAGTTGGCGAACTGCTCCGCCGTCCGTTGCATCACGCCGGTCTTGAAGAACTGGGCGAGCTCGTCGACGGTGAAGTCGCCGATGCCGAAGCGCAGGTTCGGCGTGATGTTGGGCGCAAACCAGCTGTCGATCGAGGCGCCGGTGAAGCGTTCTGACGATTCGACCGCGCCCATGAAGTTGCGGGGCGTGTGGCACGCGCCGCAATGCCCGAGGCCCTCGACCAGATAGGCGCCGCGGTTCCACTCGGCCGACTTGGACGCGTCCGGCTGGTAGACGCCGGGGGTAAACCACAGCGCCTGCCACGCCGTCATCGCGGCGAAGCGCATGTCGTAGGGCCAGGCGAGGTGATTGATATCGACCGCGTGCCTGACCGGCTTCAGCGACTTGAGGAAGGCGAAGATCGCGTCCGAATCCTCGCGCGTCGTCTTGGTGAAGAACACGTAGGGCATCGCCGGGTAGAGCGGCTCGCCGCGCTTGTTGATCCCGAAGTGGATCGCCCGCCAAAAGTCGTCGGCGGTCCAGGTTCCGATTCCGGTCTCGTCGTCCGGAGTGATGTTCGGCGAGACGAGGTAGCCGTAGGGCGTCGAGATCGCGAGCCCGCCGGCGAAGGCGACGCCGGACGTCCCGCCGGTGTTGGCGTAGGCCGCAGAGGCCGCGGTGTGACAGGAGATGCAGTCGCCGGCGCGGGCAAGGTATTCGCCGCGCTTGACAAGGTCGTCCTGAGATGCGGCGCGCGCCTGAGAGCAAATGGATAGAAATGCAGACAAAGCGATAGCTGCGATCCTTCCGACGCGGCGCAGTTTCTTTGCACTCATGGTGTCCCTCTTTGCACTCATGGTGTCCCCCGGCCCGGCTGTCCGGGCGGAGCATATCTACGCATCGCAGCGGCGCAAGGGCGTTAGCGCCCAAATTGAGCGCGCATTGTCCGGCTCCAAGCCTTCAGGATCGGACCAACCGACAACGACGAACACGGCGCGGTTCACACTTGCTCTTGACCAACACGCCGCGGTCGCCCGGCAGATAGGGCCGGTCGACCCGCTTGGACACGACGCCCTCCAGCCCATGCTGACAAGCCGCCCTCCGGAACGCCTCCCCGTCACCGCCCTCGTGCTCGCTGTAGACGATCCCCTCGGGCGGGTCCTTCAGCAGGCGCGCCAACCGTTCCTTCCGCTCGAGCAGCGGGAGCTTCACGACGTCCTCGCCGTCGAATTCGAGCAGATCGAAAGCGAAGTGGATCAGGCCGCCGTATCCGGCGTCGGAGGACTGCTGCATCAGTTCGAACGACGTCACGCCGTCCGCGCGGACGCCGCAAAGCTCGCCGTCGATGTAGCCCCTCTTGACCGCGAGCCTGGCGAACGCCGCAGCCGTGGCGGGATACTCTGCCATCCAGTCCAGCCCACACCGCGTGAGGAGTTGCACCTTGCCCCGTTCGATCCGGGCGCCCAGCCGATAGTCGTCGAACTTGATCTCATGCACCCATTGCGGCCCCGTGGGGGCTTTTTCGACCAGCTTCGCGAGTTGTGGTTCGACCGAGCGCGGCAACGGCATGGAACGAATATGGGTGGAGGCGTCAGGCGGGGCAACGCGATGATGGGATCGGCATGTCTGCGACACTGTCACACGAAGGCGCCACCCACCTCACGTTCGGCCGCTCGGCGATTTCTCCGCCAGGCTGACGGGGGCGAACCGCGCTGTCGGTTTGCGGCGCCGGGGCGAGCCGATCAAGCGGTTACAAGGTCGACAGAGGCTTCGCGCGCCGCAACGCCGACTCTCCCGTTCTTCGCTCGGTCCCCGGGTCGGACGAGCGCGCTCCGTGCGGACCTTTGCCGATTCCCGCGGTTCGAACTGTCCTTCGCTTGCAGATCATACGCATGAATCCGGGAGCGCAAGCTCACTCACTCCATCACGCCGTAGATCGGTTGCTGGCTGCCGACTCCCTTTAGCGAGAACTCACCCAGGAATTCCGCCTTCACTCCGCTCAGGCGCGCGAATTCCCAAGAGATCAAAGGAGAGCGATCGAGGCTCTTGCACATCGACTCGATGCGCGCGGTCAGATCGACGGCGGGCCCGATGACGGTGAAATCCAGTCGCGTGCTTCCGCCGATGTTCACGTCGCCGACGTGCAACGCGAGAACCAGCCCCGCGCCCTGCGGTCAGGCCCGGAGCTGGTAGCCTCGGCGCCTCTTGCGATCGAGCCATTTCTCGAGCGCGATCTGCGCGACCGGCCGGGAGGGGTGCAGGTCGATCCGCTGACGCCCCGCGCTCCCGATGCGACCCCACCGTCGGACGAGCGCCAGATCCTCGAAAAGCGTCGGCTCGATCGAGAGGACGTAAAATCGCGCCATGTTCCTGGCGCGGTCGATCCGTTCGAGCACGAGAACCTGAAGAAGGGTCGGATTGTCCGCGTCCGGGGCTATGAACCTAAGCTAAGACGCAATTCTCGGCTGCGTCCAACGAATGTTCAGAATCAATTTGGCCGATCCGATTCGTGATCGGAATCGATGTTGATCGGCGCGGGACTCCAACCGCCGACGGCGAGCGCGAGACCTTTCCACCTATTTGCCGGCGCGCCGATGTCGAGCGCCTGACCGAGCCGCGAATGCTTCGCCTCGCGCGCCGACGCGAGTCATAGCCGCCGGACCGTTGGCGGCCGCTGGGCGTCGACCCACATCGGCCGAATTTCTTGTTCGCGCCGTCGGCGCTGAGCCTTCGCGTGAGAAGCGAAGGAGAAGGGGATGGCTACCGCTGGCGCCGGCCGCGCCGCAAGGGTGCGTCGCAGGCTCCCGCGCGTTCCGCGCGCCCTTGCAGCGCGACCGCCTCGCGGTCGGCGGGCGGGGCAGGGGCGAAGACAAGCCCAAGGCGATCGAGCCCAGCTCCTGCGCTTGAAACGCGAGGAGCGGACATGACGGGACACGACCCGGAAATCGAGGAATTGCGCGACAAGGTGCATTGCGCCGTGGTGCTGGAGCGAACCCCGCCGCCATGGAAACTGGATCGCAAGGAGAGCACGAAACTCAGCCTGAAGTACCGACGAGGCAAAGGCGAAATCCTGATCGTCAGCCATGCCGGACGCGGCTGGTGGGATCCGACCAGCGACGCCAAAGGCGACGTCTTCGGACTGGTGCAGAGGCTCGAGCCGACCTTGAGCTTCGGCCACGTCCGCAAGCGCCTGCGCGAATTCGCGGGATTGTCGCCGCGCTTCCCACCCGTCGAGAGGGCAGGGGGCCGAAATTACCCGGACAGGCCCGTGCCCGTCGCCGAACGCTGGGCCGAGCGAAAGGCGGTGTGGCCTGGTTCTCCGACCTGGCGGTATCTCTCGCGAAAGCGCTGGCTCCCCTCCGCGATCATCGAGGCGGCCTCGGCGGCCGGCGTCCTGCGGGAGGGTCCGGCCGGCAGCGCCTGGTTCGCCCATCTCGATGGTCACGGCGTCGTCGCCCATGTCGATATTCGCGGACCAACCTACAAAGGGTCGCTGACAGGGGGCGCCAAGTCGCTCTTCCGTCTGCCCCCGAACCGTCCGTTTCTTCCCAGGCTGGTTCTCGCCGAGGCGGCGATCGATGACCGCCGAGCAGAAGGCGGCGCTCGGAAGTTACGCGCTCCGCAACGGCCGATTCTGGAAGCGCCGCCTTTGAGCGGCCTGGATCGATGGCGCCGACGCGAATGAGCCGGAAGGGGCCGTCCTCCGTCAGATCCGCAATACCCGTGGGCCATCGCTCCTCACGCGCATTGGCCTTTCCTCGATTGACCCTCACCGAGAGGACATTCAGCATGCCCGCGACAATCATTCTCTCCGCCTATCCCGGCCGCCGCACCCCAAGCGGCTATGAACTCGCCCTCTCAATAGGCGTTGGTGTTCCCCGGCGACGCCTCGAAGTCACTGACTTGGTTAGCGTCATCGAAGCCGTCGCCGCTTTCGGGCGCGACGTTCAGGCCGCAAATCCCGCCGCAAGCTTCGAAGTCTCAACGAGGGTCGTGGCCGGCCGGAAGCCGCGCGGCTTCGACGCGGCCGATAAAGTCGACGCCTTCGGCGGGCGGGCCTTCCTCCAATCCGACGTCGACCCGTCCGCGCTTCACCATCGCCTCGTCGATCCCGCCGCCGCGGTCGATGGCGCCCGGGTCCGAGAGTTTGCCCAGTGACCGCTCCCTCCTGGGTCGCACCCAAAACGAGGCTCTTCCTCGTCGCCTACGAAGGCGCCGATGGCAGGCCATACGCCGTCGCCCTCTCCGATCACGGCGTCGCGGCCAGGCTCGCGCGCCGATTCGGCGGCGAAGTGATCGACACCTTGGTCGACAACCACGTCGATATGGCGGCCGACATCGACGAACAAGGCGACGCCGACTCCGGCGAAAACGAATGCGAGGGGGCCCTCAGATAAGAACCTACACTGTCGAGGTGACGTGACGAATTTCGGAATACGCGCACCTGATCGTCAACGCCGAGACGCCAGAGGCTGCGATGGCGAAGGCTCTCGAATGCTCTGAGTCCGGCCTCCCAAGCAAGTCCAACCGGGCCGAGGATCAGGACGGCGACATCAAGGTCCAAGGGGCGAGAACGCCTCTGGCGAGAAGGGCGCGTGAACAATCAGAAGATGAGATCTGCCAGCCGCCGTCCCGTCGCTCAAGGGTCGGGCCAGGCGCTTCGCGCCCTTGCCCGCCGCGCCGGCGGCCGGCCCGGAATCGGGGTCTTCAGAAAGATCTGAAGGCAGCAAGGGAAGACCCCGATGAGACCCATCCTCGAACTGCATATGTCCGGCCTCCGCGAAGGCGAGACGCTGACCTTCCGAATTGAACCCGTGGGACCGAACGCAGGACAGCCGGTTTTCTTGAGCCAGGCCGAGTTCTCGACCGTCTCGGACATCATCGACCGTGCATCGAAAGAACCGTCGCCGAATTGGCACGGGGCCCGGCAGGCGATCCTGAGCGCCTTCTACGAGGCCAAGCTCAAGCGCGGCTGAACCGCGCCTCGTCCTTCCAAACCCTCCCCTTTCAGCCATCGCGTGCAAGTGACCGGCCCCCGAAGCGCCATGCGCCTTCAGGGCTTCGCGTCCGCACGCGCTTGTTTTCGGAAAGCGCGCGTCTCCCATGAAGCACGACCAGTTCACCCTCCCCTTCCTCGACACCACGAGCCTCGGCGGGAGCTTAAGCCTCTATGGCGGATTCCCGACCGCCGGATTCCCGACCACCAGGTCCCCTGCCCTTCCGGAGATGACCTTCGAGCCGGACGCGGCCGAAATCGTCGACCCGCCCGACCCCGCGAAGCCGACCGTCCCCGCCCACGACTACCGCCTCGCTGGCGATCGCCGTCTCGCCCAGAGCTGGAAGGCGCGCGCTCGAGACAATCTCGCCGCGATCCGTCTCATGACGGCGATCGAGGCCGAAGGCCGTCACGCCCGACCGGACGAGCAGGAGAGCCTCGCGAAATTCACGGCCTTCGGCGCGACCGACGTCGCCGACAAGCTCTTTCGCCGCGCCGGCGAAGGCTTCGCCCCCGCATGGGAAGATCTCGGCCTCGAGCTCGAGGAGCTCGTCTCGCGCGAGGATCTCGCGACTCTCAAGCGGGCGACGCAATACGCGCATTTCACGCCGGAGTTCATGATCCGCGCCATCTGGCGGGCGCTGCTCGGAATCGGCTTCGAGGGCGGGCGCGTGCTCGAGCCCGGTTGCGGAACAGGTCTCTTCTTCGCGCTTGCGCCGGAAACGCTCGCGGGCAAGCTCGCGCTGACCGGCGTCGAGATGGACGCGACCACCGCCCGGATCGCCAAGCTCCTCTACCCGAACGCCCGCATAGCCCATGAGGATTTCACCAAGGCGCGCCTGCCGGTGGTCTTCGATCTCGCCATCGGCAATCCGCCGTTTTCGGACCGCACCGTCCGCGCCGACGATCCGGCCGGCAAGTTGCGCCTTTCCCTGCACGATTATTTCATCGCGCGGGCGATCGAGCGCTTGAAGCCCGGAGGCCTCGCCGCCTTCGTCACCTCGCGCTGGACCCTGGACAAGGTCGACCGGACCGCCCGCGCGCATATCGCCGCGATGGCGGACCTCATCGGCGCGGTGCGTCTGCCGCAGGGCGCGATGAATGCCGCAGCAGGAACGGACGTCGTGGTCGACATCCTCTTCCTGCAGAAGCGGGATGCCGGAGCAGCAGTTGGCGGCCCGGCCTGGGACGGCCTCGTCGAAGCTGTCCCGGCCGAAGGCGGCGACGCGGCGCTCGCGATCAATCGCTACTTCGTCGAGCATCCCGAGATGGTCCTCGGGAGCCACGCTCGCACCTCGAGCGCCTACGGGCCGATCTACACCTGCCGGCCCGTCCTCACGACCGCCGGCGCGCTCGCCGACCTTCTCACCCAGGCGCTCGACCGTCTGCCGCGCGACCTCGTCATGCCGATGGCGCCCACGACTGGGAAGAGCCCGGCGCCTGCGACGCTCAGCGTCGGGACGGCCGCCGAGGGCGCGACCATCAAGGAAGGCAGCTACCTCGTTCACGACGGCGCACTGACCCAGATCATCGGCGGAACGCCGCAGCCGGTCGCCATACGCGACGGCAAAGGCGCGGATGGCATCCCAGCCAAGAACGCCAGAATCATCCGCGGCCTGGTCTCTGTGCGAGATGCCGTGCGCGAGGTTTTGCGCGCTCAGGTCGAGGACAAGCCGTGGGGGTCGGCGCAAATCCGATTGCGGTCCGCTTATGCCCATTTCGTCCGCAACTTCGGACCGATCAACCTGACGACGATCAGCGAGACGGTCAACGCCGAGGGCGAGACGCGTGAGACGTTCCGCCGCCCCAACCTTCAGCCGTTCCTCGACGACCCCGACGTCTGGCTGGTCGCCTCGATCGAGGATTACGACCTCGAAAGCGGAACCGCGAAACAGGGGCCGATCTTCCGCGAGCGCGTGCTGCATCCCGAAACCACGCCGCTGATCGAGACGGCCGAGGACGCGCTCGCCGTCGCCCTGCACGAGACCGGCGGCGTCGATCTCGACCGGATCGCTGAGCTTCTCGGCCGCTCGCGCGAGACCGCGATCGCCGAGCTCGGCGAACGCATCTACCTCGATCCCGAGGCGACCGTCGCCCTGAACCGGGACGTCTGGGTGACGGCCGACGCCTATCTATCGGGAAAAATCCGCACCAAGCTCGCCGCGGCAGTCGCCGCCGCAAGCCTGGAGGAACGCTATCGGCGCAATGTCGCCGCGCTCGAAAGGACCCTGCCGGAGGATCTGAAGCCCTCCGACATCACCGCCCGCCTCGGCGCGCCGTGGATCCCCGCCGCCGTCGTCGCCGCCTTCGCTGAGGACGTGCTCGGCGTCCAGACGCCCGTCTATCACACGGTCGAGATCGCGAGCTGGTCGGTCAATGTCCATGCTTTCGCGCCGGTCGCGACCTCCTCGACCGATTGGGGCGCGTCGCGCCGGCACGCCGGCGAGCTCCTGATGGACGCGCTCAACGCGTCGTTGCCCCAGATCTATGACGTCTTCACCGAGGATGGCGTCGAGAAGCGCGTCCTCAACGCCGCCGACACGGAAGCGGCCAAGGACAAGCTCGCCAGGATCAAGGCGGCCTTCGAGACCTGGGTGTGGAAGGACGTCGAACGGGCCGACCGCCTGGCGCGGATCTACAACGACCGCTTCAATAACCTCGTCCCGCGCCATTTCGACGGGTCACACCTGACGATTCCCGGCGCGTCCAGCGTCATCGGCTTTTACGCCCATCAGAAGCGGGTCATCTGGCGGATCGTCGCCTCCGGCACGACCTATGTCGCCCACGCCGTCGGCGCGGGCAAAACCTTCAGCCTCGCCGCCGCGATCATGGAGCAGAAACGGCTCGGCCTCATCACCAAGGCGATGATGGTCGTTCCCGGCCATTGCCTCGCCCAGGCGAGCCGGGAGTTCCTCCAGCTCTATCCGACCGCGCGCATCCTGGTCGCCGACGAGACGAACTTCGTGAGGGACAAGCGCCAGCGGTTTCTCGCCCGGGCGGCGACCGCCCAATGGGACTGCATCATCATCACCCATAGCGCGTTCAAGTTCATACCCTGCCCGGCAGCAATTCTAAAAGTCCCTCGCAGCTGGGTCCTCATTCATTTTTTTGGCCGGAGAGCAGGTGAGGCGGGATGGTGAAGGTGGCGAGGGCTTCGAGGAGGTCGGGCCAGGCGGGGAAGATCGCGAGGCTGGTCATGGTGGA
>CAIZGR010000355.1 GCA_903932535.1 uncultured Hyphomicrobiales bacterium
GCGGCGCCGCCCGCCCGCGCCTTGCGACGAAGACCTGTCGCGTTCCCGACAGCGGCAGGTTCGACAAGCGCGACGGTCGCGCGCCGGCCGAGGAAAACGCTGCGATTCCGGATTGTTACGGGTCTGTCATGCGGTTGGCACGGCCTATGCATCTCAGCCTTCGAGTTTCGACGCGGAGGCGCGCATGCATATCGTGGTCTGCATCAAGCAGGTGCCGGATTCGGCCCAGATCCGGGTCCATCCGGTCACCAACACCATCATGCGGCAGGGCGTGCCGACGATCATCAACCCGTATGATCTGTTTTCGCTCGAGACCGCGTTGCGGCTGCGCGACGAGATCGGCGGGGCCGTCACGGTCCTGACCATGGGCCCGCCCTCGGCGGAGGACGCGCTGCGCAAGGCCCTGACTTTCGGCGCCGATCGCGCGGTGCTGCTCACCGACCGCTTTTTCGCCGGCTCCGACACGCTCGCCACCAGCTATGCGCTGTCTCAGGCGATCCTCAAGATCGGCGAGACATGGGGCGCGCCCGACATCATCTTCGCCGGCAAGCAGACGATCGACGGCGACACCGCGCAGGTCGGCCCCGGCATCGCGCGCCGCCTCGAGCTCAACCAGTTGACCTATATTTCGAAGGTCACGCGCGTCGACGTCGAGAAGCGCAAGATCGAGCTCGAGCGCCGCGCCGAGGGCGGGACCCAGGTTCTCGCCTCCGCCCTGCCCTGTCTCGTCACGATGCTCGAAGGCAGCGCCGAGATCCGGCGCGGCTCGTTCGTCGGCGCGCTCCGCGCCGCGCGCGCCGAGATCACGACCTGGAGCGCCGCCGACGCCGGCATCACCGATCTCTTGAAGTGCGGTCTGCGCGGCTCGCCGACCGTCGTCAAGCGCGTGTTCGCCCCCTCGCCGCGCGCCGAGAAGGCGAAGCAGGTCGAGGTGAAGCCCAAGTCGCGGGAGACCGCCGACGACCTGATCGAAGCCCTGTTCGAGGCCAAGCCCGCCATGCAGGCCGACCTCGAGCTGCTCGCCGCCGGTTTGTAAGGAGAGACACGATGTCCGACGCGCCAAAGCCAGCCGCCGCCGCGCCCAGCCGGGCGGCGATGAAGAAAGAGCTGCCGGAACATTTCAGGGCCTACAAGCACGTCTGGGTCATGGTCGAGCTCGAGCGCGGGCACGTCCACCCGGTGTCGTGGGAGCTGATGGGTGAAGCGCGCAAGCTCGCCGACAAGCTCGATGCTGAAGTCGGGGCCGTCGTGGTCGGCGCGCCGGACGCGGGAACGCGCGAGGCTGCGGCCGAGAGCTTCGCCTACGGGGCCGACGTCGTCTACCTGGTCGAGAACCCGATCCTCGCCGACTACCGCAACGAGTCCTACACCCGGACGCTGACCGAGCTGGTCAACACCTACAAGCCCGAGATCCTGCTGCTCGGCGCGACCAACCTCGGGCGCGATCTCGCGGGCTCGGTCGCCACGACGCTTCTGACGGGCCTGACCGCCGATTGCACCGAACTGGCGGTCGACGCCGACAAGTCGCTCGCGGCGACGCGGCCGACCTTCGGCGGCTCGCTGCTCTGCACCATCTACACGCTCAACTTTCGCCCGCAGATGGCGACGGTACGCCCCCGCGTCATGCGAATGCCCGATCGGCAGGAGGGCCGCATCGGCCGCGTCGTCGAGCACGCGATCAACCTCGAGGAAGAGAGCATCGTCACCAAGGTGCTCAAGTTCCTGCCCGACCGCTCGTCGCAGAAGTCGAACCTCGCCTATGCCGATGTCGTCGTCGCCGGCGGGCTCGGCCTGCAGAACGGCGAGAACCTTCAGCTCGTGCGGGCGCTGGCCAGCGTGCTCGGCGGCGAATGGGGCTGCTCGCGCCCCTGCGTGCAAAAGGGCTGGGCGCCGGCCGACCGCCAGATCGGCCAGACCGGCAAGACCATCCGGCCGAAGCTTTATATCGCCGCCGGCATCTCGGGCGCGATCCAGCATCGCGTCGGCGTCGAGGGCGCGGACCTCATCGTCGCGATCAACACCGACCGCAACGCGCCGATCCTCGATATCGCCCACTTCGCGGTCGCGACCGACGCCATCCGATTCCTGCCCGCGCTGACCGAGGCGTTCCGCGCGCGCATCTCGCCGCACGCCACTGACCGGCTCGCCGGCTGAAGGAGACGAGGTCCATGGTCGAGAAGTTCGATTGCATCGTCGTCGGCGCCGGAATGTCCGGCAACGCGGCGGCCTACACCCTGGCGAAGAAGGGCCTATCGGTCCTCCAGCTCGAGCGCGGCGAATATTCTGGCTCGAAGAACGTCCAAGGCGCGATCATGTACGCCGACATGCTCGAGAAAATCATCCCGGACTTCCGGGACGACGCTCCGCTCGAACGTCATCTCATCGAGCAGCGATTCTGGATGATGACCGAGAACGCTCACACCGGAATGCACTATCGATCCGACTCGTTCAACGAGGCAGCCCCGAACCGCTACACGATCATCCGCTCGCAGTTCGACAAATGGTTCTCGCGCAAGGTGCGGGAAGCCGGCGCGATCCTGCTGACCGAGACGACCGCGCTCGAGCTGATCTTCGACGCCTACGGCGTCTGCGTCGGCGTCCGCACCGACCGCGAGGGCGGGATCGTTCACGCCGACGTCGTCGTGCTGGCCGAGGGCGTCAACGGCCTGCTCGGCAGCCGCGCGGGCCTGAGGCAGCCGCCGAAGCCCGAGACGGTCGCGCTGGCGGTCAAGGAGATGCACTTCCTGCCGCAGGAGACGATCGAGTCCCGCTTCAACGTCAAGGGCGACGAGGGCGTGGTGATCGAGGCCGTCGGCGCGATCTCGCAGGGCATGACCGGCATGGGCTTCATTTACAGCAACAAGGAAAGCCTTTCGGTCGGCATCGGCTGCCTCGTTTCCGACTACGCCAAGGCGGGCGAAACGCCCTACGGCCTGCTGGAGAAGTTCAAGGCGCATCCTTCCGTCAAGCCGCTGCTCGAAGGCTCCGAGGTCAAGGAATATTCCGCGCATCTCATCCCCGAGGGCGGCTACAAGGCGATCCCGCAGCTCTGCGGCGACGGCTGGGTGGTCGTGGGCGACGCCGCGCAGCTCAACAACAACGTCCACCGCGAAGGTTCGAACCTCGCCATGACGTCTGGACGCATGGCCGCCGAGGCCATCTTCCAGATCAAGAGCCGCAAGGAAAAGATGACCAAGGCCAACCTCAAGCGCTACCCGGACGCGATGGAGGCCTCGTTCGTGATGAAGGATATGCGCAAGTACAAGGATATTCCGGCGCTCCTGCACACCAACTCGCGCAATTTCTTCCTCACCTATCCCGAGCTCGTCGCCAAGGCGATGGAGAACTTCGTGCGCGTCGACGGTACGCCGAAGCGCGAGAAGGAATCGGCGACTTTCGCGGCGTTCCGCAAGACGCGGGGCCTCGGCGGTCTGGTCACCGACGCGTTCAAACTGGCGCGCGCTTGGCGCTGAACCACTTTTGCAAGGGAGTTTCGAGATGAGCGCGATGATACCTGTTCGGGTCGAAGAGAAGCTCTACCAGAACCGCTACGTGGTCGACGCCGGGCGCGGCCACATCAAGATCGTCCCGCATGAGACGCCGTCCGCCAACTTGCTCGCCATGATCAAGCTGTGCCCCGCCGGCTGCTACGCGCTGAACGAGAACGGCAAGGTGGAGATCGCCACCGACGGCTGCTTCGAATGCGGCACCTGCCGGGTGCTCTGCGAGCCGTCGGGCGACCTCGAATGGAACTATCCGCGCGGCGGCTACGGGGTGCTGTTCAAGTTCGGCTGAGGAGCGGAGCGCCAACGCCGGATGGGCGCGCGTTGTACGCGCGGTCGCTGACCGCGCCTCGGCGTGGTCAACGACTGCGCCCTACAGCGCCGCCGTCATCGCGATCCGTCGTAGGGCGTCGAAAGACGCCCATTTTCCGACGGACTGTGGCGGCGCGGCGATCCAGAGGATCTTAGGGCGCCCTATGATCCTCGCAACCGGCCAGAAAGCCGGCAAATTAGCCGGCGCGGCCGCCTTTCCGCCCTTACCCGCGAAAACATTCGCGCCTATATTCTCATCGTACGATGACGGATTTGCGCGGGACGAGGCTCGCCCAATTCCAGGGCGGCCCGAGACCGCCGACGGAGAGAAAAAATGGCCAAGGAAAAACAGCGTAGCAACAAGGAAATCAAGAAACCGAAAGCCGACAAGAAAGCCGCCGCTGCGCCCGTCTCGCCCTTCGCCCCAAAGGCTTCGTCGGGCGCGTCGGCCCCGCCGAAGCGGAAGTGAGGCGAGGGGTCGGCCCTCTATCGGAGGGTGCGCGTCTCGCGCACCCGGGGGCGGCGGGACGCCGCCCCTCCGATCTGTCCTGAGGCTACTGGGGCAACGCCGCGATGCTGACGCTGACATCGCGCGGCGCCGCAGAATGAGGCGCGCTGGTGACGATCAGCCCGGCGCCGGCGCGAACATAGTCACCGGCGTTCGTTGCGTTCACGCCCCCCGCCGCGGCGATGATCGGCGGGCACAAGCTGCCGTGCGCGAAGGCGGCAACCTCGGCGACATCCGACGCGCTGAACTTTTCGAGCTGGATCACGTCGAAGCCGGCCTCGATGGCCTCGAGCGCCTCGGCGACCGCGCCGACCTCGATGGCGATCTTCTTCTCCGGCGCAGCGCGCCGCAGGCCTTGCGCGATAGAGGCGAGGGACTCGCCGCCGAGGAAAGCGCGGTGCTCGGCGAAGACGAGGATCGTCTCGGAGAGGCCGGCGCGATGCAGGATCGCTCCGCCCGCCTTGACCGCGAGATGCGAGAGCCGGCGCCCGACGGGAAAAGTCTTTCGGGTGCAGGCGACGCGAACATGCCGGTCGACCGCCTCGACCGCGTCTACGATGGCGCGCGCCGAACTCGCCATCCCGGACAAAATCTCGACCAGGGTCTGCGAGGCCTTCCAGGCGAGGTGGAGGCCGGCCGCGTCGCCCTCGCCGGCGAGCAGCGCGGCGCCGGCCTCGACCCGGTCGCCCGAACGCGCCGCGAGCGCGACCGAGACGCCGCGGCGCTCCAACATCCTGCCTGCGAGCTCGATCCCCGCGACGGTCATCGCGCCGCGCGCGGCGAAGGCAATGCGGCCGCGGCGGCCTTCGAGCCGGAGCGACTCGGTCGTCAGGTCCCCGCCCCGCGTATCCTCGGCGAGCAGCGCGTCGGTCAGGTCGTCAAGAAGCTCGAGCATGGCGGCGCGCCCTCGCCCGCGCGGGACCGTCAGTCGATCCCGACCATGACGTCGGAGGCCTTGATCAAGGCGGAGGCCGGCTTGCCGATCTCGAGCCCGAGCGCCTCGACCGCCTCGTTGGTGATCGAAGCGGTGACGACGGCGCCGGAGCCCACTTCGATCTTCACATGCGCCGTCGTCGCGCCCTTGGTGATGGCGATCACCGTGCCGGTGAGGACGTTGCGGGCGGAGAGTTTCATGGGCCTGATCCTGGGGCTGAATTTCCGTCGCGCGTCGGCGCGTACGCCACCCTCGATTACTCGACCGGGCGGTCCTTCGTCCATGCGCCTTGCAGGAAAAGGCGCGCCGCCGCGGCGCTGGCGTGCGTTTTGCTGCGCAGCAACTGTCGCCGCTGCGGCGCAAGGCATTGTCGGGTTTCCGACAAACGGAGGCGTCATGAACGCTTTGGTTCTCGATCCCAACCGGTTCGCCGCGATCGTCTACGACGACGGGGCGAAAGTGGACGGGCTGATGTCGAATTTCGCCCGGGAACTCGTGGACGCCGGCGTCGACGCGCGCGGCATCGTCCAGTTGCCGCCGGACGCCGAAGGCTGCGGCCCGGGCGCCCTGATGAAGCTCCGCGACGTCGCGACCGGCGAGATCATCCCGCTCTGCCAGGATCTCGGGCCCGGAGCGGGAAGCTGCTGCCTGGACGCCTCCGCCCTCGCCGGCGCCGCCCATCGCCTGCGCCGGGCCGCGAGCGCGTCGCCCGACATCCTGTTCTTCTCCAAGTTCGGCAAGCAGGAGGCGCAAGGGCGCGGAATGCGCGCCGAGCTCGCCTATGCCATCAGCGAAGGCCGCACGGTGCTGACGGCGGTCAAGCGCTCCCTCCTGCCCGCCTGGAACAGCTTCACCGGCGGCCAGGGCACGCTGCTCGAGCACCGTCTCTGGGTCGTGCGCAACTGGTGGGACGACATCGCCTACGTCCGCGCGAGAGCGGCTTGAAGGCCTTTCGCCCCCCGACCCGAAATTTCCCGCCCACGGCGTGAACCGATCGCCGCCGCAGACCGTAACGTGCCCTGTCGGCGGTCGAGGAACGCCGCGTGAGGACGGAGCGGGAAAATTTGACTTCCAGGGATCAGGTCGACGCCGGCGCGCCCGCCGCGGCCGAGCAGGCGGACGGCGTTGGAAGCCGGAGCGTGCTCGACCCGCTGCTTGCGAACCTGAGGGGCGGGCGTCTGCGGGTGCGGCTGCCGAACGGGAGCGCGCTTGCGTCTCATGGCGACGATCCCGGGTTGCAGGCGACGCTGGTGGTCGAGCGATGGCGGGCGCTCCGCCGGCTCGCCTTAGGGGGCGATATCGGCTTCGCGGAGGGCTATATCGAGCGCGACTGGACGAGCCCCGACCTCGTCGCGCTTCTCCGCCTCGCGGCCCGCAACCTCGACAGCCTGCGCAAGACGATCGACGGCGTCGCCGTGTTCCGCCTCGCGGACCGTCTCCGGCATCTCCTGCGCGGCAACACGCGCCGCGGCAGCCGGCGCAACATCATGGCCCATTACGATCTGGGCAACGCCTTCTACGCGCTTTGGCTCGATCCGACGATGCAATATTCCTCGGCGATCTGGACCGGCGAGACGCCCGACCTCGAGGCCGCCCAGGCGCGCAAGCTCGACCGGATTGTCGACCTGCTCCGCCTCGAGGGCGGGGAAAGCGTGCTCGAGATAGGCTGCGGCTGGGGCGCGCTCGCCCGGCGCCTCGCGGGAACGAAGGACGCCACAGTCTCCGCGATCACCCTTTCGCCTGCGCAGCTCGAATTCGCCCAGGCCCGCGCCGCCGCGGAGGGCCTCGACCGGCGCATCGATTTCCGATTGCAGGACTATCGCGACGTTCGCGGCCGTTTCGACCGTATCGTCTCGATCGAGATGATCGAGGCGGTCGGAGAGGCGCATTGGCCGGCCTATTTCCGCCGTCTCGCCGGCTCGTTGCAGTCCGGCGGCCGCGCGGTCGTTCAGGCGATCACGATGGACGAGAGGCATTACGAGCCCTACCGCCGCAATACCGACTTCATCCAGAAGTACGTTTTTCCCGGTGGCTTCGTGCCGACGCGTTCCGCCATCGCCGATCAGGCGGCGCGGGCGGGGCTGAAGATCGTCGCCGAGGAGCGCTTTGGCGCGTCCTACGCGCGGACTCTCGCGGAGTGGCGGCGGCGGTTCCACGCCCGCTGGGCGGAGGCGGCGGCGCTGGGCTTCGACGATCGCTTCCGGCGGATCTGGGACTATTATCTCGCCTATTGCGAGGCCGGCTTCGCCGAAGGAACGATCGACGTCGGCCTGATCGCGATGGAGCACGACGGACTCGCGAGCGTCGCGTAGAAGCGTCTCGCAAGAGACATTCCGGATGGAGAGGCTAGTTCCATGTTCACGCGCAGATCCGCGCTCATCGCGCTGGCGGCTTCGGCGGCGGCCCTGACGGCTTCCGCAAAGGCCTCGGAAATTCAACCCTACGATCCCGCCGCGGCCGAGAAGGTGATCGCCTCGGGCAAGCCCGTCGTCGTTCATGTCTATGCGCCCTGGTGTCTCCAGTGCCACATCCAGGCCCACCATCTCGACGGACTGAAGGATGACCCGGCATACGCCGGGATCACGTTCTTCCGGGTCGACTACGACAACCAGAAGGACGTGGTCGCGAAGCTCGGTTGTCCGCGATCGACCGTGATCGGCTACAAGGGCGGCAAGGAAGTGGCGCGAATGTCCTGGGGCATGACCCAGGGTTCCGTCGCCGACGTGCTCAAGGCGGCGATGTGAGCCTGATCGCCGCGCTGCCGCTCGCGTTCGCCGCGGGCCTTCTGACGATCCTGAGCCCTTGCATCCTGCCGCTCGCCCCGATCGTTGTCGCGGCGGCGTCGGCGAAAGACCGCCGCTATCCGTTCGCGCTGGCGGCGGGTCTCGCGCTGACCTTCGCGATCGTCGGCGGGGGGCTCGCGGCCTTCGGGGTCGAGATCGGCGCCATCGCCGGGATTCGCCTAGCGGCGGCGGGGATCATGATCGCCATCGGCCTCCTGCTTCTCGTTCCGCAGGCGGGGGATGCGATAGAGCAACGGCTCGCAGGCTTCGGCGCGCTGTCGCATCGGTTGGGCGATCGGCTGCCGGCCGGCGGCCTGATCGGGCAGGCTCTGGCGGGCGGCGTGCTCGCTCTGGCCTGGGCGCCCTGCGCCGGGCCGACGCTCGGCGCGGCCTTCGCGCTCGCCGCGGGCCGCGGCTCGCTCCCGGCGGCCATTCTGACCATGCTCGTTTATGCGCTCGGCGCAGCCGCGTCGCTGCTTGCCATCGGGTTCGGTCTTGGCCGCGTCGTCGGCCGCGCCAAAGCGCAGGCCGCCGGCCGGCGCGGCCGTGTGGCGCTCGGGGTGACGCTCGCCATCCTCGGCACCCTCGTTCTGACCGGGTTCGACCATTCCGTCGAATCGGCGCTGATTGCCGCCATGCCGGATTGGCTGGCGAGCGCCGCCGCTTCGCTATGACGAGCGGAACGCCGGCCCATGGGCCGGCGCGCGATCACCGCCGGCGGGCGGCGGGCCGCGAAAGGTTGCGCCCTTGGCGAGCAGCCGAAGCGCCTGCCAGTGGATCGCAAAGAGGGTCTTCATCGCGATCAGCGGCACAGTGAGCGCAACCCACGCCAACGCCCGGTCCGTCAGCGCGCGGCGTTCGCCTGCGAGCGCGGCGCGCAGCACGGGTCCCTCCGGCCCGACCACCCGGATCGCAACCATGATCGAGTCGCCCGGCGGCGAAACCTGGAATTCGTAGCGAAGGCCCATCGGCAGAAAGGGCGAGACGAAGAAGGTCTTGTCGCAGGCCTGCCGCACCGCGGCGTCCGCCGGCTTCGCAGGCATCACATAGCTGTGCCGCCCGCCGAAGGTGTTGCGCACTTCGTAGATCAGCGCCGCAAGGGCGCCGTCGCGACGATAGCAGAAGTAGACGCTGAGCGGATTGAAGTCGACGCCGAGCGTGCGCGGCATGCACAGAAGGCGGATCGCGCCGATCGCGCCCTCGACGCCGTTTTCGGAAAGCAGCGCGACCGCCTGTTCCCGCAGCGGCCTTCCGCTCCCGTCGCCGTGGTCGCGGTCGTAGAGGCTGAAGAGATTGAAGCGGTTGTGGGAAAATAGGCGCAGCCGCCGGCCTAGTTCGGCCAGCTCGTCGAGATCGAGGACGAGCCAGAACATCCGGTAGCGGAAGCGGTGCCGGACCGCCCCGAGGCGGCGGTGGAACACGGAGCCGGCATAGAGGGCGGAGGCGGCGCTCACGCCGCATGCTCCCGCGCCGGGGCGGGGATCGGCGGGGCGCCTACGACGATGCGCGACGATTCGTTCGCCACCCGCCACGGCCGCCGGACGTGGCCCAGCTGCTCGGCGACGGCGAGGCCCGCCTGGAGCCCGTCCTCGTGGAAGCCGGCGCCGAAATGGGCGCCGCAGTACCAGACGCCGCCCGTCCCCTGGAGGCTCCACAGCGCCTTCTGGGCGCCGATCGCCGCGGCGTCGAAAATCGGATGGTCGTAGGACTCGACCCGAAGCGTGTCGCGCGGCGGCCGATCCGGGTTGAGGGTGACGAACACGTTCGCGCGCGTCGGCAGCCGCTGCAACGTGTTCATCCAGTAGGTGACGCGCGCCCGGTCCGCCGCCTGCGAATCGGCGACATAGTTCCAGCTCGCCCAGGCCGCGCGCCGGCGCGGCATGAAGGTTTCGTCGCCATGGAGCCACGCCTCGTTGCGGCTGTAGCGGAAGGCGCCGAGCAGCGCGCGCTCCTTTCGGTCGGGGTCCGCGAGCAGCGCGAGCGCCTCGTCGGCGTGGGTGGCCAGAACCACCCGGTCGAACGTGTCGCGCTCGCCGCGCCCATCGGTCACGACCACGCGTCCGGCGATCCTTTCGATGCGCGCCGCGCCCGCGCCGACCCGGATCCGGCCCTGGAGCGGCTCGGCGAGGCGCGCGACGTAGGCGCGGCTGCCGCCGACCACCGTGCGCCAGATCGGCCGCCCGGTGAGGCGCAGGAGCCCGTGATTGGCGTGGAAACGCAGGAACGCGGCGGCTGGATAGCCCAATATCTCGGCCGGCGGCGCCGACCAGATCGCGCTCGCCATCGGCAGGATATGATGGTCGCGGAACGCCGCGCCGTATCGGCCGGCGGCGAGATAGTCGCCGAGCGTCGTCTCCTCGTCGAGCCCGCGCTCGGCGTCGCGCGTCGCGCGGGCGTAGAAGCGCACGAGATCGGCGAGCATCCCCCAGTAGCGCGGCCGGAGGAGATTGGACCGCTGGCTGACGAGCCCCGCGAGCCCATTGCCGGAATATTCGATCCGTCCGCCGTCGAGCGAAGCCGCAAACGACATATCGGTATCGTTCGACTCGACGCCGAGGACTCGCAACAATTCGACAAAATTAGGATAGGTAAGGGGATTGAAGACGATGAAGCCGGTGTCGACCTCGATGTCCACGCCGCCGGCCGCGACGGAGACCGTGTTCGAATGCCCGCCTATGCGCCCTTCCTTTTCGTACACCGTCACGTCGTGCCGCGCTTGCAGGAGCCAGGCGGCGGACAGTCCGGATATTCCCGTCCCGACGACGGCGATCTTCAGACGGTCGGGTGACGGCATGACAATTCCTTTTCAGATCGGCCGGTCCGGCCCGCGCGCTGCTCGCTTAAACAAACGAGCGCGCGGCGCAACCGGATCATGCGCCGGTGATCCAAACCTCGGCGCGCAGCGTCTCAAGAATCATGTTCTCGATGCTCGCTTCCTTCGATGCGATGGCCGATCCGGCGCCTCGGCGCCGGGAAGGAGCAGCCATGTCGGCTGAGAAGCGCAGCCGAGGCAGTCGGGACGTCTGGGCGGAGCGAATCGCGGCGGTCGCCAGCCGCCAGGACAGAAACGCCTTCGCCGAGCTCTTCAACCATTTCGCCCCGAGGGTGAAGGCGTTCATGCGGCGCAACGGCGCGACCGATCAGCAGGCCGAGGA
Organism: uncultured Hyphomicrobiales bacterium; assembly: GCA_903932535.1. GTDB lineage: Bacteria > Pseudomonadota > Alphaproteobacteria > Rhizobiales > Beijerinckiaceae > Roseiarcus. The sequence goes on from CAIZGR010000355.1 coordinate 11,196, forward strand.
GATCGCGCAGGAAGCGATGCTCGCCCTCTGGCGCAAGGCGCACCTGTTCGACCCGGCCGCCGCGGGCGCCGCCACCTGGATCTTCACCATCGCCCGAAATCTGCGTATCGACGCGATCCGGCGCGAGACCCGGGGCGGAGCGATCCGCGTCGACGAGGTCGAAGCCGAATACCAAGTCGACGATTCGCCGGGCGCGGACGTCCAGCTCGACACGGCGCAGTCCGAGGCGCGCGTGCGCGAAGCGTTGACGTCCCTGTCGAGCGATCAATTGAAGGTGATCGAGATGTCGTTCTTCGAGGAGAAGGCGCATTCGGAGATCGCCGAGGCGCTGAGCATTCCGCTCGGAACCGTCAAGTCGCGTATCCGTTTGGCGATGAAACGGCTTCGGGCAGCATTGGAAACGGAAAGATGACGATCGAACACCACCCTGAGGAATCGACGCTCGCGGCCTATGCGGCCGGCCGACTCGACCTCGGACAGCGCGTCGCGCTCGCGACGCACTTGCGCGGCTGCGCGCGTTGCCGCGAATGGGTCCGGGACATGGAAGGCGCCGGCGGGGCTTTCGTGGAAGACGGCAAGCCGGCCGATATGGCCGCGGACGCGCTCGAGCGCGCGTTCGCGCGGCTCGACGAGCCCGCGCCGCCCGCCCTCGCGCGTCCTCCCGAAACGCCGAACGCGCCCGGCGAGTTGCCGGGGTTCGTGCGCCGCTACGGCTTCGGCGACTGGCGTCTCGTCGCGCCGAGGGTGCAGATGCGGCCGATCCTGCTGCCGGAGCGGGGACCGACCCGCGTGTTCCTGTTGAAGTCTGCGCCGAACATGAGGCTCGTTCAGCACGACCATACCGCGCTCGAGATGACCTGCGTGCTCAGAGGCGGGTTCCGTCACGACGGCGGCCACTTCGGCCCCGGCGACTTCGACTTCGGCGACGAGGCGATTACCCACGAGCCGTATGTCGACGACGGGGAGGATTGCCTCTGTCTCGTCGCGATGCAGGGCGATCTGCGCTGGAAAGGCTTCTGGGGCCTTCTCGCGCGGCCGTTCGTCCGGCTGTGAGGCCCTCGATCAAGGGCGCGGCGTCATGACCTTCGCATCCGTCGTCGCCGCCTTCCTGATGGCAGAAATCGCCCTCGCGGCGATTATGGGGCTGGCGTGGTCCGTCGAGCGGGCGACCGGGCAGACCGGCTGGATCGACGCCGTCTGGACTTTCGGGGTCGGCGTGACGGGCGCCGTCCTCGCCGTTCTGCCGCTCGGCGACGGAGACGGGGCCGGCTGGCGCCGGGCCGCCGTCGCGGTGGCCGTGGCGCTTTGGGCGCTGCGGCTCGGGGGACACGTGGTCGCCCGGACCCTGAAAACCCCCGACGACCCGCGCTACCGCAAGATGATCCAGGCCTGGGGCGATGCGGCCTCCCTACAGCTCTTCACTTTTCTGCAGATTCAGGCGCTCGCAGGCGCGGCGCTCGCGGTCTCCGTCGCGCTCGCGGCGCATGCGGGATCGCCGACCTTTGGCATTCGAGACGGGATGGGGCTTATCCTGTTCGTGATCGCGCTCGGCGGCGAAGCCGCCGCAGACGCGCAGCTCGCGCGGTTCAAGGCCGATCCAGCCCGGCGCGGGGAGATTTGCGACGTGGGCCTGTGGGCCTGGTCGCGCCACCCGAACTATGTCTGCGAGTGGCTCGTGTGGGTGGGGTTCGCAATCACGGCGAGCGTGGACGCGATCGGCGTTCTCGCCTGGCTGGCGCCGGCGCTGATGTACTGGACTTTGCGTTACGCATCCGGCGTGCCGCCGCTCGAGGAGCACATGCTGCGCACGCGCCCGGAGGCGTTTCGAGCCTACCAGCAACGCACGCCCCTCTTCTTTCCCCGGCTGTTTTGATGGCTTGTTCTTGATCAATACGTCATGGGGCTCGCCCATTGTTCACGCCGCCTGAGGCGCGAGACGGTAATGGCCGACGCCCCACTCGGCGCCGCCGGCATGGCCGAAGAGGCCGGCCGTCGCCAGGAAGAACAGGCGCCACCGCCGCCGCCACAGCGCCGCATCGTCGCCGTAGACCTGCTTCAGGATCAGGTCGATCTCTTCCCGCTCCCGGTCGAAGTTCGCGAGCCAGTCGAGCGCCGTGCGGCGATAATGAACCCCGGACCAACGCCATTCCTCCTCCACTGCAAAGTGCGGCGTGACGCGGTGCGGCAGATCGTGGGCCGGCATCAGGCCGCCGGTGAAGAAGTGCCGCGCCATCCAGTCGTCTGGGTCGGACGCGTCGAACCGGTAGGAGCGCGACCGATGGGTGAAGACATGCAGGAAGAGCCGGCCCTCGGGCTCGAGCCAGCCATGGATCGATCCGAGCAGCCGCCGCCAGTTCGCCATATGCTCGAACATCTCCACGGAGACGATTCGGTCGAACCGTCCGCTCGGCGCGAAGACGTTCATGTCGGCGGTCACGACGGAAAGGTTTTTCAGGCCCTTCCGCCGGATCTCGCCCTCGATGAAGACGCGTTGCGCGCGCGCGTTCGAGACCGCCGTGATCGTCGCGTGGGGCAGCCGCTCGGCCATGAACAGGGAAAGCGACCCCCAGCCGCAGCCGAGCTCCAGAATGGCCTGCCCGTCGGCCAGTCCCGCCCGGGCGATCGTCTCGTCGAGCGCTGCGACCTCCGCCTGCGCGAGCGTCGCGCCCACATCCGGATAGAAGCAGCAGGAATATTTGCGGCGCGGCCCCAGGATCAGGCGAAAGAAATCGGGCGGCAGTTCGTAATGCTGGGCGTTGGCGGCGTCCGCATGGATCGCGATCGGAAAGGCGTCCATCTCGGCCAGCAGCCTCGCCTCCTCCTCTTCCGGCCGGCGCGCGAGATGCCGGCGGCTCCGCTCGACCAGGACCGCGATCCCCGCCCGGGTGAGCCGGTCGGGCAAGGGCGCGGTTTCGGCGAGGCGCACGGCGGTGGTGGCGAAGCTCATGGAAAACGGCCTCCGGTCCCCCTGGTTTACGCAGATTCGGCGCCTTTGGTTCTCCGCCGTCGCGAGCCGTCGCGCGAGCGGTCCGCGTTCGCCCCCTCGTCCGTTAACCGAAACGGCCTCCCCTGCGTTTCTCGTTCCAGTCTGTCGGCCGGAAGGGTGCGCAAGATGGTTCGTGCGGCGACACTCGGCGTTCTCGCCTTCGTCCTCGCCGGCAGCGCCGGCGCGGCGTCTTCCTCGCCGCTCGGCGACTGGGCGAGAGGCGACGGCAAGGTCCTGGCCCGCATCGAGCCGTGCGGGGGAAAACTCTGCGCCGTCAACACCTGGATCAGGCCGGGCGTGACCGACGAAAAAGTCGGCGACCGGCTCGTGCTCGACATCGCACCGGCGGGACCGTCCGAGCTCGAGGGCGAGGCCTGGGATCCGCAGCGCCGCATCACCTTCTCCTTCCGCATGGAGGTCGGCGAGCGGACCATGACGACGCGCGGCTGCGTGCTCGCCGGCGTCCTCTGCCAAGCCGTGGGCTGGACGCGCCTCGGCTCGGCGAATTGAACGCGCGGAGCCCGCCGGCCGGCGCAGGGCGCAGGTGGGCTTTACCCGTGGGGCTTCGGCGGCGGCGGGACCTCCACGACTTCGATGTGGGCGGCCCTGGCCAGCTCGATCATGCTCTCCGTGCCGACCCCGCCGGGAAAGGCGACCACGAGGTCGGGGGCGCCTTCGGCGAGCATCCGCTGATTGCGGCTCTCGCCGTCGGCGTGCTCGACCCGGTGCCATTCCGGCAGGAAGTCCCATTCGAGGACGCCGTGGTCGCGCGCCCATTTCCCAGCCATGCGGTCGACGCCGCGCGCGTCGCCGTGAAGCAGCCGTTCGAACGGGCCGCGGGCCGCCAGCAGGCGGTCCAACGTCTTTGCGACATAATCCTCATCGTGGTTGTCGCGTCCGCCGCAGACCAGGACTCTCAATGGCTCGCTCCTCGTGTCTTCGCTCTCGCGAGGGAACTCGACCCCGATACGACCAATACCGAGGGCGTCGTGCACGATTTTTGCCCGCATCCCGCGCGCGGGTCAACGCCGCTCGGCTCGTGAGCCGGGGGTCTGCGCGCGCGGCCGTTCGTGAGGCTGTGAGAGGATTGGGGCAGCATCGGGTTCGCCGGCCCCTCGCGGTCTCGCCGCCCAGGAGCGCGAGACGCGCTCCCTCCGATCGAGGGGCGCCGCCTTGTCATCCACGCTCGCGCGCGGCATCCTCGGGCGCGATTGCGAGAGGAGGCGCCGGCGTGAAACTCTATGGCTATTTCCGGTCGTCCGCCGCCTATCGCGTCCGCATCGCGCTCAACCTGAAGGGCGTCGCGGTCGAGCATGCGCCGGTGCACCTGCTCCGGGGCGGGGGCGAGCAGCATGCGGCCGGCTACCGCGCCCGCAACCCCCAGGGGCTTGTGCCCACGCTCGAGCTCGACGACGGCGCCGTCCTCACGCAGTCGCTGGCGATCGTCGAATACCTCGACGCCCTTCAGCCGTCGCCGCCGCTCGTTCCGTCAGACCCGAAGCTGGCCGCGCGGGTCCGAGCGGTCGCGCTGACGATCGCCTGCGACACGCATCCGCTCGCCAATCTCCGGGTGCTCGCCTATCTCAGAGGCCCGATGGCGCAGCCGCAAGGGGCTGTCGACGCCTGGTATCGCCACTGGGCGCGCGAGGGCGGCCTTCTCGCCGTCGAGGCCATGATCGAGGGGGGAGACTACTGTTTCGGAGACGCCCCGACGCTCGCCGACCTCTGCCTGATCCCGCAGCTCGCCAACGCGCGCCGCTTCGGCGTGCCGATCGACGATTTGCCGAAGTGCCTGCGCGTGGAGGCGGCGTGCGCGTCCCTTCCGGCATTCGCGGCGGCCCATCCCGATCGCCAGCCGGACGCGGAGGGAGGCGGCGAGGCGTTGGCGACAACCGCACGAATGCGCGCGGTCAAGGGAAACTCCGCGGTCATCGGCGAGCGCCGGTAGAGTCGAGGAAGGGCGCGGTGGCTGTGAGGCGCTTTGCCAATGGCTCCGTTTCCCTTCCCCGCTCATAAAACCGGACGTGCGGATTTCCCGCATCCGGCTTTCCAACGGTGTTCATTGTCAGGCACACGGCGGTAATCGAGCGGCAGGACGCCGAGTTCGCCATAGATCATGTCATGGGGAAAACGGCGCGTGCCGCGGTTTGGAACCTTGTGTCGTCGTGTGAGGAAGCCCCTCACGCGATCACAGACATGATGAGCTACGGCTTTGTAAGCGTCGGCGCGTGATCCATGGCAGAAGTATGCGGACCAACCTCGCAGCAGCCTGTTCAGTTGGTCGCGCACGGCCGGCCAAGGCTTCATGTTGCCAGACGCCAACACGTCGTTGATCTTCAGCTTGACGCGCATGACGCTTTTCTTGGAGGGGCTCGCGCCGAGATAGCGGCTGCCGTTCCGTTTGTCGCAATGCGGTCCGAACGCATATCCGAGAAAGTCGAAGCGCTCCGTCCGGGCGTCCTTCAGCGAGGTTTTCGCCTCGTTGAGCGTCAGCCCGAGCCTCGTCATCACGCTCCTCGTCCACGCCAGGGCCCCGGCCGCCGATCGGCGGCTGAGGATGACGAAGTCGTCGGCGTAGTTGACGATATGCGCACGGAAGGCCTCGCCTCGGCCGCTGAGCCGCCAGTGCTTCAGGAAGCGGTTCATGTAGATGTTGGCGAGCAACGGACTGACGACGCCGCCTTGCGGCGTGCCCCGTGTCGCGCTCTTGCCCCCGCTCATGCGCCGCATCCCGTCGCCGTTCCGCTCCTCGATCGGCGCTTTCAGCCACAGCTTGATCAGCCGCAGCACATGCCGGTCGCAGATACGGCGGGCCACCGATTTCAGGAGGTCCACGTGCGGACTCGTGTCGAAGTATTTCGACAGGTCGGCGTCAACGACGTCGGTGTAGCCCCGGGAAATCAGCCGGTGCACTTTCTCGATCGCGTCGGTCGCACTGCGACCGGGACGGTAACCATACGCGCCCTCTTCGAAATCCGCCTCGAAGATGGGTTCCAGCACGAGCTTGGCGGCGGTCTGAACCGCCCGATCCCGAATGGTCGGGATGCCCAGGGGGCGCTCCCCGCCGCCCGGCTTCGGGATCGTCACCCGCCGCACCGGCGCGGGCCATACGTCTTCGAGACGAGTTCCTCCCGCAGGCTCACCAGCCATGCGTCCAAACCCCGCGCGTCGATCTGCTCGAAGGTCTCCCCGTCGACCCCCGGCGCGCCCGCATTGGCGTGGGCGCGCTCGTAGGCATGAAAGAGGATATCCTCGCGACAGACCTTGTCGTAGAGCAGGTATTCCCCGACTCATTGAGTGGGCGAAAAAAGGGGTTGCGTCGGGAGGGTCCCGCCCGGGGCGCCGTCGCTTTTCGGAGCGCGCGGATGCGAGGCGGAGGGACGAATCGCGCGAACTCGAGCGGGGCGGGGGGCCGCGCTCAGGCGACGCGGAATCTCGCAAATCTCTGATATCGATCAGAAAACTCCAGACCGCTTTACTCGGGGCGGCGCAAATTGGGCGCGATTCGGCGGCCAACCCTCCGAAATCGCCTGCGCCAAACCATTTTGCGCATTGCGCCCGAACTGGCGCCGCGACGCCCGGCGAGCCGCGAGAGGGTTGCAAAAGCCGCCGCAACCTTCTGAAAAGGCTCAAAACCGCCGCCGAGATGGCGCCGGTCAATGTGCGGTCAGCGGCTCGCCGCGCCGCTCCGGGCTGAAGCGGATGACCACGGCGATGGCGACGGCGACGGCGCCCGCCACCAGCGCCAGCGCGGCGGCGTAGTCGCCGCCGTTGGCCTCGGCGAGCTTGGCCTGGAACGGTGCGTTGTAGGAGGCGAGGAAGTTGCCGGCCTGGTAGACGAAGGCGGGGATGGTGGCGCGAGCCGCCCCGGGCGCAAGCTCGTTGAGATGGGCGGGAATGACGCCCCACGCCCCCTGCACCGCGATCTGCATGACGAAGGCGCCGGCGGCCAGCAGGACGGGCGTCGTCGAAAAGGCCCACAAGGGGAGCGCCGGCAGGGCGAGAAGGGCGGCGACGGTGATCGCGTTCACCCGGCCGATCTTCTCCGAGAGATGGCCGAAGCTCAGCCCGCCGGCGATCGCGCCGAGGTTGGCGACGATGGCGATCCAGCTCACCGTCGCCGGGTCGAACTTGTGCTGCTTCTGAAGGAAGGTCGGGTAGAGGTCCTGCGTGCCGTGACTGAACAGGTTGAAACACATCATCAAGACGACCATGTAGACGACGAGCCGCCAGTTCTGGGCGACGGTCGCCCACAGGTTCGGCTTCGCGCGCGTCCGCGACGCCTCGAAGGCCGGCGATTCCGGCACCGCGGCGCGGATGAACAGCACGACGAACGCCGGCAGGACGCTGAGCAGGAACATCGCCCGCCAGCCGAAAGTATAGTCGCCGAAGGTCCGGCCGTAGAGGAGGCCGTAGGCGACGGCCGCGAGCAGAAAGCCGCTCGGATAGCCGCACTGGAGGACGCCGGACACGACCCCGCGCGCCTGCGGCGGGATCGATTCCATGGCGAGCGAGCTGCCGAGGCCCCACTCGCCGCCCATCGCGACGCCGAAGAGCGCCCTCAGGATCAAGAAAACCGTCAGGTTGGGCGAGAAGGCGGCGGCGGCGCCGATGACCGAATAGCACAGGATGTCCAGCATGAGCGCGGGCTTGCGCCCCCACTTGTCGCCGATGCGGCCGAACAGAAAGGCGCCGACGAAGCGCATCGCGAGCGTCAGGAAGAGCGCGTAGGCGACCGCCGACACCTCGACGCCGAACTCCTTGGCGATGTCCTTGATGACGAAGGTGAGCACGAAAAAGTCGAACGCGTCGAGGGTCCAGCCGAGATAGGCCGCCACGATGGTCCGGATCTGTCGCCCCGTCAGATTCATGCTCGCCCTCCCCGGCGTCCGCCCGCCGTACGCCACCCATTTTCCCCCACCCTAGCGACGACGCGCCGCGCCGCCAAGCCGCGTCTCGACAGCGGCGCGGCGGGGTCTTAAGAGCCGGTTCTGGACAGTCTTCCCAAGAGGGATCGAGCGCGCGGGATGATCATCGCCATCGACGGCCCGGCGGCGTCAGGCAAGGGCACGATCGCCCGGCGCCTCGCCGAACGCTTCCGCCTGCCGCATCTCGACACGGGGCTCCTCTACCGCGCGACCGCGGCGGCGTTGATCGGCGCGGGCCGCGACCTGCACGACGAGCGCGCCGCGGTCGCGGCTGCACGCGGGCTCGGCCTGACCGATTTCGACGAGACGGTGCTGCGCCGCCGCGAGATGGGCGAGGCGGCGTCCGTCGTCGCGGCGATGCCGGGCGTGCGCGAGGCGTTGCTCGAGGCGCAGCGCGCCTTCGCCGCCCGGCCGGACGGCGCCGTGCTCGACGGCCGCGACATCGGCACCGTCGTGTGTCCGGGCGCCGACGTGAAGATCTTCGTGACCGCCAGCGCCTCCGCGCGCGCGCAGCGGCGCGCGCTCGAGCTGGCGCAGCGCGGCGAGCGGGTCGACTACGCCGCCGTCTTCGCGGACATTCTGAGACGCGACGCCCGCGACTCCGAGCGTTCGGCGGCGCCGCTTCGCGCGGCGGAAGACGCCGTCCGGCTCGACACGACCCGTCTGAGCGTCGAGGCGGCGGTCGCCGAGGCGGCGCGGATCGTGGAGGTCGCGCGCGTCCGCGCGTAGCGCCCCGCGCCGCCTGCGCGCCGGCCGGATCAGGCGGCGGCGCCGCCCGACAGGCGGACTTGGGTCGCCCGGAGGCGCGCGATGGCGTTGTCGATTTCTTGTAACTGCCAAGCCGGGGTGAGTCCGAAAAGGCACACCCGGCGCACGATCGATTGCGGCGCTACGATTTTTCGTGACAGGGCCGCAGATTTCTGACTCTTGGGTGGAATGGTTCTTCCGCCCGAAGCCGTGGAGCTGATCGACTCGCTCAGACGCGAGATCGAGGCGCTTCGGGCCGAGAACGCCGAGCTTCGGCGACGGCTGGGCCAGGACAGCTCGAACAGCTCCAAGCCGCCGTCGAGCGACGGACTGAAGAAGAAGCCTCGCGTCC
>CAIZGR010000356.1 GCA_903932535.1 uncultured Hyphomicrobiales bacterium
ATGGTCAGCCTCTGTCGCTTTTTCTCCACGGTAGACGATTGCATAGCGCTTTCACAATGAAAATCGCATGAAATAAATGCTAAATATGACGCCCGGTCTTCTTGTCGAGATAGCGGCGTGCGTCAGCCGGAACCGGTCGAATATGGCGCCGCAACCCCTTGAAAAGCCCCAAAACCGGGTTGGAAGCGGCGCCCCGCCCTCTCGACGCGGCCGTCGGCCGCGCCCGGCTACAAGGCGCCGCCCCCCACGCACGCCAGCGCGAACGCGACGTTGCGCGCCACCTCCTCGAGCCGGTCGAACCGCCCCGGCTTGCCGCCGTGGCCCGCGCCCATGTCGGTGTGCAGCAGCACCGGGCCGCCGCCGGTCATCGTCGCCCTGAGCCTGGCGACCCATTTGGCCGGCTCCCAGTAGGCCACGCGCGGATCGGTCAGGCCGCCGAGCGCCAGGATCGGCGGATAGGTTTTCGCTTCGACGTTGTCGTAGGGGCTGTAGCCGCGGATGGCGGCGAACGCCTGCGGGTCGCGGATCGGATCGCCCCATTCGAGCCATTCGGGCGGGGTCAGCGGCAGCGTCTCGTCCATCATGGTGGCGAGCGCGTCGACGAACGGCACGTCGGCGACGATCCCGGCGAACAGGTCCGGCGCCCGGTTGGCGACCACGCCCATCAGCAGGCCCCCGGCGCTGCCGCCCTGCGCCACGATGCCGCCCGCGCGCGTATAGCCCTGCCCGATCAGATGCCGCGCGGCGGCGAGAAAGTCGGAAAACGTGTTGGGCTTCCTGCCGAGCTTGCCCGCCTCGTACCAGCGCCAGCCCTTCTCCGTGCCCCCGCGCACATGCGCTATGGCGTAAACGAAGCCGCGGTCGACGAGCGACAGCCGCGTGGTCGAGAAGGCCGCCTCGATCGCATAGCCGTAGGAGCCGTAGCCGTAGAGCAGCAGCGGCGCCGAGCCGTCGAGCGCCTGCTCCCGCCGCATCAGAAGCGACACCGGCACGGTCTCGCCGTCGGGCGCGGGCGCGAACACGAGTCGCGTGACATAGCGCGCCGGGTCGAAGCCGGAGGGAACGACCTGCCGCTTGACAAGCGTGCGCGCGCGCGTGGCGCAGTCGTAGTCGAAAACCTCCTCCGGCCGCGCCATCGAGGAATAGGCGAAGCGGATGCGCGGGCTGGCGAACTCGTAGATCGTGCCGAGATCGAGCGCGTAGGTTTCCTCGTCGAAGGCGACGTCGTGGCGCGCGCCGGCAGCGAGGTCGACGACGATCAGGCGCGGGCGGCTCTCTTCGCGCGCAAGCAGGGCCAGATGGTTTTCCAGCACGACCGCGTCGATCAGGTAGCAGCCGTCGCGGTGCGCGATCACGTCGCGCCAGTTGGCCTCGGCCGGGTCGCTGCGCGGCGCTTCGACGATCTTGAAGTCGCGGGCCTGCGCATTGGTCCGGATGAAGAACCGGTCGCCGTGGTCGAGCACGTCGTAGAAATGCCCGGCGCGGCGCGGCGCGACGAGGCGCGGCGCGGCCGTGGGCTCGGCGAGGTCGACCACATGCGTCTCCGACCCGTCGTGGCCGTGGACGTCGACCATCGCGGTCAGGCCGTTGAGCGAGCCGGACACGCCGATGAACCAAGCCGGATCGGGCTCGGCGAAGATTTCCGCGTCCTCGCCCTGGCTCGTCCCGAGCCGATGCAGCATGACCCGGAACGGGCGATGGTTGTCGTCCTGCTCGACATAGAGAAAGCCTGACGAATCGCGCGTCCAGACGATGTCGGGGGCGGCGTTCACCACCCGGTCGCCGAGGTCCGCGCCGGTGGCCAAGTCGCGGACGCGGATGGTGAGCAGCTCCGAGCCGAGGTCGTCGGCGGCCCAGGCCAGCTTTGCGTGGTCGGGCGCATGCGCCGCCGCGTCGAGGCTGAAAAAGGCCTTGCCCGCGGCGAGCGCGTCGCCGTCGAGCAGCGTGGTCTCCTCGCCGCCGTCGCGCGGGCGCCGGCAGACGAGGCGATGCTGTCCGCCGGGGCGGTAGCGGGTGAAATAGGCCCACGGGCCGTCCGTCTGCGGCGGCTCGCTGTCGTCCTCCTCGAGCCGCGCCCGCATCTCGGCGACGAGGGTGGTTTGCAGGCCGGCGGTCGTCGCGAGAACCGCGTCGGCGTAGGCGTTCTCCGCTTCGAGGAGGGCGCGAATGTCGGGCGCGAGCCGGTCGGGCTCGCGCAGCGCCTCCTGCCAGTTCTCCGCCCGAATCCAGGCGTAATCGTCGGTCCAGGCCGCGCCATGGGCGGACTTCTGCAACGGTCGGCTCTCCGCGCGGGGCGGAGAAATGGAGGTTTTTGGGAATTCGGTCATGGCGTTGGTTGTGCCACGAGCGAGGCGGTCAGGGAAGCCGGGCGAAGGCGGCCGGGACGTCGGCCGGGCGCGCGCACAGGATGGCGGCGCCGGCGGCGGCGAGCTCGGCTTCGCCGCCATAGCCCCAGAGCGCGCCCAGCGTCGGGATCGCATGGCGCGCCGCGCCCACGACGTCGTGCTTGCGGTCGCCCCACATCGCGCAAAGTTCGGGCGCGAGCCGCTGGTCGGCGAGAATATGGGCGATGAGGTCGCCCTTGTCGTCGAGACGGCCGTCGAGCTCGGCGCCGTAGGCCGCGTCGAAGAACCGGTCGAGGCCGAAGCGCGCGAGGATGCGGGTCGCATAGACCGCCGGCTTCGAGGTGCACAGCAGCAGGCGCACGCCTGCCGACTTCAGCGCGTCCAACGCCTCCGGAACGCCCTCGTAAACCGTAGCCTCGAACAATCCGGCCACGCCGTAGCGGGCGCGATAGATCCCGAGCGCCGCCTCCACGTTCTCCCCCCCGCCGAGCATGTCGGCGAAGGAGCGGCGGAGCGGCGGGCCGATGATCCAGCCGAGGTCCGCGGCCGGCGGCGCGGCGCGCCCCATCGCCTCGAGCGCGTGGCGGAAGCTGCCGACGATGCCCTCGGCCGGATCGGTCAGCGTCCCGTCCAGATCGACGAGCAGAAGGGTTCGGCTGGGGGTCGCTGTCATCGGCGGGGTCGTCTCCGATTGAAAAGGCGTGGCGCGGTCAAGCCGTTCTAGAAGTCCCCCGCAGCACGGTCCTCACTCGTTTTTTTGGCCGGAGATGAGGTGGGACGGGCTGGCGAAGGCGGTTTGTCACGAGGCTTCGATCCCAGCAATTGCTCGCCAAAACCGCTCTCAGCTACCGGACCTATCGACAACTATCCGGGTGGAACCTTCCTCCCCTAGAGAAACGCGCCTTCCAGGGCGCACCGGCGATCCAGAGGCCCGGGTCGCCACCTTCGGGCATGGCCTCGAGCGTTCGGCGCCAACTCGGGTATGTGGGAAGGTTTTCGGTGGCGACGCCGTGGAAGCGTCTCATCCACTTCTTGAAGCGCCCGTGGCAGGCATTGACATTATTGATGTGGAACTCTGGTTCTTCGGGCGTGGGGTTGCCCGGCGCCGGCAGGACGTGGACTTTGAGCTTGGCCCGCCGCGCGAAGGCGATGCTGGCCGAGCCGCCGTCGCAGCAGAAATCGGTCGAGGGCGCGATACGGTCGCCGAACGCTTCTTTCAGGCCTTCGGCGTCGAGGCCGGGCAGGACGGCGTCGAACGTGGCGCCGCTGCGGTCTCGCGCCACGACGACGGGAATCTGCTCGGCCGAAAGTCCGCGCTTGGCGGCTTTGCCGCCGCGGTGGCGCGCGCGCTTGGCGAGGCCGCCGCGCCGGCCCTTGAAAGACTCGAGGATGAAGGTTTCGTCGGCCTCGACGACGCCCGAAAGGCTCTTGGGCTTGTCGAGGTTGAGAGCGCCGAGAAACCGATGCCGCCATCGGAAAACGGTGCTCGGGTCGATCCCGCAGCGCTCGGCCGCCTTGGCGAGGCTCTCCCCTTCCATCAGGGCCCGCGCCTGATCGGGCCAGCGATCCCTGTTGTGCAGGCCGGCCGCCGGCGTGGCGGTGAACGGATTAAAAGTCTTGCGACATTCAACGCAGCGATAGAGAGGCGAGCCTCTCGCCTCCCCCCAAGGGCCGGACATCGGGCGCGCCGAAGTGCGGGCGTCCCGGCAGCTCATGGCGCTCCGTCGCAATGTCGCTGAAAATATCGCGTTGGCCCGGCGCGGAAGGCGCCGCCGCCGCCTCGCTCTTCGTGCCCCTTCGCGTCCGTCCCCGCCGCAGACCCCGGTTCGCAGATCTCGACGCCCTCGTCCCGGGGATCGTCAGCGTCCGCGAGCGCGAACTCGCGAAATGCGACCCGGCGCTGCGCCGCGCTCAACGACGCCAGCGCGGCCAGCCACACTGCGAAATCCGACGGCCTCATCTTCAAATCCCATGTCCTCCGAGCCCTTATCGCTCGCCTCCATACCATTCGCGATAAGCGCGGCGTTTATCACGGCGCTGGAGCGCATGGCCAGCCTCCGCGATCGGCGGCGCCGCCTCCCGCCGCCCCCGAATTCGTATACAAGTCCTTCATGATCCTCGGACCGATTCGCATCCTCGGCGTCGACCCCGGCCTCCGCAACACCGGCTGGGGGCTGATCGAGGCCGCGGGCTCCCGGCTGAGCTTCGTGGGCTGCGGCTCGATCCGCACCGACGCGCAAACCTCGCTCGCCGAGCGGCTGGCGGCGATCCACCGCGGGCTGGCGGACCTCGTCGACCGGAACGCGCCGCACGAGGCGGCGGTCGAGGAGACGTTCGTCAACCGCGACGCCCAGTCGACCCTGAAGCTCGGCCAGGCGCGCGGCGCCGCCATCGCGGCGCTGGCGGTGAAAAACCTGCCGGTGTCGGAATACGCGGCGAACCTGATCAAGAAGACCGTGGTGGGCGCCGGCCACGCGGAAAAAGCTCAGGTGGCGATGATGGTGAGAATGCTGCTGCCGGCCTCCAACGCCGCGAGCCCCGACGCCGCCGACGCGCTCGCGGTCGCGATCTGCCACGCTCAGCACCGGGCGGCGCGGGCGAGGGGCGCGGCATGATCGGGAAATTGCGCGGGATCGTCGACGGCGTCGAGGCGGACGAGCTGATCCTCGACGTGGGCGGCGTCGGCTACGTCGTCGCCGCCTCGGCGCGGACGCTGCGGGCGCTGCCGGCGCGGGGGGAGAAGGCGGAGCTGCTGATCGAGACCCACGTCCGCGAGGACGCGATCAAGCTCTACGGCTTTCTCACCGCGGCCGAGCGCGACTGGTTCCGGCTGTTGCAGGGCGTGCAGGGCGTCGGCGCCAAAGTGGCGCTCGGCATCCTCGGCGCGCTGACCGCGGACGCCCTTTCGACCGCCATCATGCGCCAGGACAAGGCGATGATGGCGCGCGCCCCGGGCGTCGGCCCGAAACTCGCCGCGCGCCTCGTGCTGGAGCTGAAGGACAAGGCGCCGGCGCTGGGCGCCGCCGGCTTCGGCGACGGGGCGCCGGCCTTCGAGCGGGACGCCGGTCTGCCGAAGCCGGCGCAGGATGCGGTGCTCGCCCTCGTCGGCCTCGGCTACGCCCAGGCGCAGGCGGCAGCGGCGGTCGCCAAGGCCTCCGGCGAGCTGGGGGCGGAGGCGCAGACGGCGACCCTGATCCGCGCCGGGCTGAAGGCGCTGGCGCAGTGAGCGGCTCTCCCTATATTGGCCTCGACGGCAAAAGGTTAAGACCATGACGGCGACAGCGACGGTCTCGTCCGAGTTTCAGATCTCGATTCCGAAGGAGGTTCGCGACCGGATGGGGCTGCGGCCGGGCCGGAAAGTCGCCTTCATCGCGACGATCGAGGGGACGCTGATGGTTCCCGTGCCGGGGCGTGAAGAGATCGCCGGCATGGCGCGCGGAACGAATCCGGAGGGCTATCGGGATCGAAACGACCGCTATTGATGCGCGTCGTCGATACGTCAGCCTGGATCGAATGGGTGCAAGCGACCGCGTTGGGCGAAACCCTCGCGCCGGAATTGCCGCGCAATGACGAGTGGATCGTTCCGGCGATTGTTCACCATGAACTTGCGCGCTGGCTTGCCCGCGAAATGTCCGCCGAGGAATCGGCGCGTTTGTTGGCGTTCATGACGGAGCTTGTCGTCATCCCTCTGACGACGGACATCGCGACGAAGGCGGCGCTTTTTGCCGCGCGTCATAAGCTGGCCATGGCTGACGCGATCATCTATGCGACAGCCATGGATTCCGGGGCGGATTTGCTGACGTGCGATGCGCATTTCGCCAATTTGTCGCATGTTGTTTATCTGGCGAAGCACCCGCAATGAAACGCGCGCGGCTTTGCGACTTCATGCAGGAAGCCACGCCGGTCCAACCGGGCATAAGGGCTCTGGCGCCATGACGGCTTCGACCCCGCCACGCGGGTTTCTCGCCTCGCTCGCCGGCATCGCGCTCGTGTTCGCCGCGCTCGGGCCGCCGGTCGGCGGGACGGCGTTCGTCCCGCTGGCGCTGCTCTTCAAGGCGCCGGCCGCCGCAGGCGCTTTCGCCTTCACCGCCGCGCTCGGGGCGCTGTTCGGCCACTGGCTCCTGCTGATCGCCGCTTATGCGATCGGTCTCGGGCCGGCCGCGGCGACCGGCGTCCTCTACGCCCTGTGGGACGCCGCGGCGCCGGAGCGGTGGCCCCGCGCGCTCGCCGCCGCCGTGATCGGCGGCTTTGTCGCTTACGCGGTCGCGCTGCGGCTCGCTTCGCTGGGCGTCGCGCTCGACATGATGCTCGAGCCCGGCTTCGACGCGCCGATGCTGCAATCGATCGGCTTCGCCGAGCCCGCCCCGGCGGCGCCCATCCCGGCGGGGACCGCGCTGGTCCGCGCCTTCGTCGCCAGCGGCGCGGTCGCCGGATTCGTCTGCGCGATAGCGGCCAGCCTCGCCGGCCTGACCATGCAGCCGGCGCGCCCGCCTGCGGAACCCGGGAGCGCCGCCTGATGGCCGACGCCCCGCGCCGTCTGGTCTCGGCGGAAAAACGTCCCGAGGACGACGTGGCCCTGCGCCCGCAGGTTCTGGCCGACTTCACCGGCCAGGAGGCGGCGCGCAAGAACCTCAAGGTGTTCATCGAATCGGCCAAGACGCGCGGCGAGGCGCTCGACCACGTGCTGTTCGTCGGTCCGCCCGGCCTCGGCAAGACGACGCTCGCCCAGATCGTGGCGCGCGAGCTCGGCGTCAACTTCCGCTCGACCTCCGGCCCGGTGATCGCCAAGGCCGGCGACCTCGCCGCCCAGCTGACCAATCTCGAGCCGCGCGACGTGCTGTTCATCGACGAGATCCATCGGCTGAACCCGGCCGTCGAGGAGATCCTCTATCCGGCGATGGAGGATTTTCAACTCGACCTCATCATCGGCTCGGGGCCGGCGGCGCGCTCGGTGAAGATCGACCTCGCCAAATTCACGCTGGTCGGCGCGACCACACGCGCGGGCCTGCTGACGACGCCGCTGCGCGACCGCTTCGGCATTCCCGTGCGGCTCAATTTCTACACGGCCGAGGAGTTGCAGAGCATCGTGGCGCGCGGCGCGCGGGTGATCGGGCTCGCGCTCGCCGAAGAAGGCGCGAACGAGATCGCCCGGCGCTCGCGCGGCACGCCGCGCATCGCGGGGCGCCTCCTGCGCAGGGTGCGCGACTTCGCGGTCGTCGAGCGGGCGCCCGAGGTGACGCGCACGCTCGCCGACGAGGCCTTGCGGCTGCTCGACGTCGATTCGATCGGGCTCGACCAGATGGACCGCCGCTACCTCGACGCCATCGCCCTCAAGTTCGGCGGCGGCCCGGTCGGGGTCGAGACCATCGCCGCCGCGCTCTCCGAGCCGCGCGACGCCATCGAGGACATCATCGAGCCCTATCTCATCCAGCAGGGATTCGTGCAGCGGACGCCGCGCGGGCGCCTGCTCACCCCGCACGCGTTCCGCCACCTGGGCCTCGCCGAACCCCGGCGGGAGGGTCCTCCGCCCGGCTTGTTCGAGGACGAATGAGCCGATAACGCGCCCCGTGCGCCTCGACCGCAGGTGTCCGCCTTGCCGAGCCTTTTCCGCTTTCTGGTGGTCGCCGCCGTGCTCGCGGGCCTCGTCTGGGGCGGCCTCTATGCGCTCGCGAACTTCGTGACGGCGCCGCCGTGCGAGATCACCGAGACGATCCCCTTGCCGAAAGGCGGCCCATGACGCGCCCCGCCGGTTCGCTCGTCGCCGGCTTCCTCGAAGCGCTCGCGGCGGAGCGCGGCGCGAGCGCCAACACCCTCGAGGCCTATCGGCGCGACCTCTCCGACTACGCGGCGCATCTGCAAGCGGCCGGCAAGAGCCCGCTCACCGCGGCCGCGGCGGACGTGCGCGCCTATCTCGCCGATCGCGGCGAGGAGGGCCTCGCGGCGTCGTCGCTCGCGCGCCGCCTCTCCGCGATCCGGCAGCTCCACAAGCACCTCTACGCCGAGGGGCGGCGGGCCGACAACCCGACGCTCACGATCGAAGGCCCGCGCCGCGGCCGGCCGCAGCCGAAGGTGCTGACGGTCGGCGACGTCGAGCGGCTGATCGCCGCGGCCCGCGAAGGGCTCGACGACCCGGCGCGGCCGCTCCGCGACCGGCTCGCGCTCGCGCGCATGACCTGCCTCATCGAGATGATCTACGCCTCGGGCCTGCGCGTCTCGGAGGTTCTGGGCCTGCCGAAGTCGGTCGTGCGCGCCAAGGAGCCCTTCCTCGTCGTGCGCGGCAAGGGCGGCAAGGAGCGGCTGGCGCCCCTGTCGATCCCGGCGCTTGCCGCGCTCGCCGCCTACCGGGCGCTGCTCGCCGAAGCCGCGCCGGGCCTCGCCGTCTCGCCGTGGCTCTTTCCGGCCGCGAGCGAAAGCGGCCGTTTGACGCGGCAGGCCTTCGCGCGCGACCTCAAGGTCGCCGCCTCCGCGGCCGGCATTGCGGCGGCGCGCGTCAGCCCGCACGTCCTGCGCCACGCCTTCGCGAGCCACCTGCTGCAAAACGGGGCCGACCTGCGCGTGGTCCAGGAGCTGCTCGGCCACGCCGACATCTCCACCACCCAGATCTACACTCACGTGCTCGACGAGCGGGCCAAGGCGATGGTGCGCGACCTGCATCCGATGAACGACGACGACAAGTCTCGCGAAAAGTGAGTCCGTCTCGCAAGTGTTTGAACGCCCGGCCTCGGGCGGTCGCGCGAGGGTCCGTCGGCCGAGGGCCGGCTGAGCAGCTCGCCTCGCCGGGTCCGGGCGCTTTCACCGGCCTCCCGGGTTACGCGATTACGGTCGATTAATGTGCATTCCGTCACCGTAAATCCCCTCGTCGGCTTCGAAGCCCTTGTACGACATCGCAATCATTGCTCGACCTGCCCTTCGGCAAGGAAGCGCGTCGCTCCCCTACCCCACCTCCGCCACCCGCCCTTCCCTGATCGTCACCCGCCGGTCCATGCGCGCCGCAAGCTCCATGTTGTGGGTGGCGACGAGGGCGGCGAGGCCGGTCGCTTTCACCAGCGAGGCCAGCGTGTCGAACACGTGGCCGGCCGTCTTCGGGTCGAGGTTGCCGGTCGGCTCGTCGGCGAGAAGGATGCGCGGGCTGTTGGCGACGGCGCGCGCGATCGCCACCCGCTGCTGCTCGCCGCCGGAGAGTTCGGCCGGCCGGTGGCTCGCGCGCTTGGCGAGGCCCAGATAGGCGAGCAGCTCGCTCGCCCGCTTCGCCGCCTCGGCGCGCTCGAGCCCCGCGATCATCTGCGGCAGGACGAGGTTCTCCAGCGCCGTGAATTCGGGCAGGAGCTGGTGGAACTGATAGACGAAGCCGATCTGGCTGCGCCGCAGGGCCGTCCGCTGGTCGTCGCTCATGGTCGAGGTCGGGGCGCCGGCGACGGTGATCTCGCCCGCGCTCGGCCGCTCGAGCAGGCCCGCCAAATGCAGCAGCGTCGATTTTCCCGCGCCCGAGGGCGCGATCAGCGCCACCGACTGGCCGGCCCAGAGGGTGAGCGAAGCGCCCGTCAGCACCTCGACCGTCGTCTCGCCGCGGCCGTAGCGGCGTTCGACAGCCTCCAGCGTCAGGGCGGCGAAGCGGCCCGCGTCATTCATAGCGCAGCGCCTCCACCGGATCGAGCTTCGCCGCCCGCCACGACGGATAGATCGTCGCCGCGATCGACAGAACCAGCGCCAGCCCGACCACGGCCAGCACGTCCGTCGTCTCGACTCGCGAGGGAAGCTGCGACAGGAAGTAGAATTCCGACGGGAACAGGTTCTGCCCGGTCATCCAGGCGAGGAACCGGCGGATCGGCTCGACGTTATAGGCGACGATAAGGCCGAGGATCAGCCCGACGCCGGTGCCCACGACCCCGATGGTCGCCCCGGTGATCAGGAAGATGCGCATGACCGCGCCCCGCGTCGCCCCTATCGTGCGCAGGACCGCGATGGCGCGCGCCTTGTCCTGCACCAGCATGATGAGGCCCGAGATGATGTTGAGCGCCGCCACCAGCATGATCAGCGCCAGGATCGCGAACATCACGTTGCTCTCGACCGCGAGCACGTCGAAGAAGCTGCGGTTGAGCTGGCGCCAGTCGGTGTCGATCATCGGCCGCTGCTGGGCGGGCTCGATCGCCCGGCGCATCGCGTCCATGTCGTCGGCGTTGGCGACATAGACCTCGATGACGTTGGCCTGACCCTCCTCGTTGAAGAAGGTCTGCGCCTCGGCGAGCGGCATGAAGATGAAGGTGTTGTCGAAGGTCGCCATGCCGATCTGGAAGATCGCCGCGACCGGATAGGCCTTCATGCGCGGCGTGACGCCGAACGGGGTTTCGGCGCCGTGGGGGGCGATGATCGTCACCTTGTCGCCCACGCGCAGGCCGAGATGCTCGGCGAGCTTGGAGCCGACCGCGACGCCCGCGCCCGTGTCGAACCCGTCGAGCGAGCCCTGGATGATGTGGCCCGCGACGCCCGGCAGGCGCTCGAGGTCCTGCTGCTTGATCCCGCGCACCAGCGCGCCCGACGAGCCGTATTGCGTGGTGGCGAAAGCCTGCCCCTCGACCAGCGGCAGCGCAAGCGTGACGCCCGGAACCTTGCCGACCCGCTCGGCCACAGCGTCGTAGTCGGTCAGCGGCTGCTCGATCCCTTGCAGGAACATGTGGCCGTTGAGGCCGATCATCTTCTCCATCAGATCGTGGCGGAAGCCGTTCATCACCGACATGACGACGATCAGAGCCGCCACTCCGAGGACGATGCCGAGGAACGAGAAGCCGGCGATGACAGAGATCGATTTCTGGGCGTTGCGCGCGCGCAGATACCGGAACGCCACCATCCACTCGAACGGCGCGAACGGGCGCGTCGCGCGGGAGGGGGCGGCGGTTTCGACGGCCGAGGCGGTCATGCGGGGACTCCCGAAGCCGTCTGTTCGACCCCCGGGTCATAGCCTACGAGATTCACACGAGCTTCGCCCTTGCAGAGTTGCTTGCGGCCGGGTCGTCTCCCCCTTCCCCAACGAAAGTTGGGGAAGGTGTCGCGAAGCGCCGGATGGGGTGTGGCCCGCCGCATCGACGTTGGGCGGGTTGCACGACCGTCGCCGTCGACTCGTCGCCAAGAGCAGCCTGCTTTCCGCACCCCATCCGGCCCTGACGGGCCACCTTCCCCAGCAAGCTGGGGAAGGGACGCGCGACCCGAGAGACGTATGCGTGTGGCAGGGTCACAGCCCGGGGGGAAGGAATCCCCGTCGTGGGACGCGGCGGCGGCAGGTATGGCTTCTTCCCCCCGGGCCTGACCCGGGGGTCGCGCCTCGCAATGACGAATTGGGCTCATCACGCCTTCCCGCCGAGCCTGTCGATCGCCGCCTCGACGCTGACGAGCTCGCGCTCTCCGGTGCGGCGGACCTTCAGCTCCACCTTGCCGTCGGCGAGGCTCTTGGGGCCGACGATCACCTGATGCGGCGCCCCGACGAGGTCCATGGCGGCGAATTTCGCGCCCGGCCGCTCGTCGCGGTCGTCGTAGAGCACGTCCACGCCGGCCGCCTCGAGCGCCTGATGGATGCGTTTGCTCGCGCCGTCGGTCGCGGCGTCGCCGACCTTGAGGTTGACGAGCCCGACCCGGAACGGGGCGACCGCCTCCGGCCAGATCGGACCGGCCTCGTCGTGGTTCGCCTCGATCAGCGCCGCCGCGAGGCGGCTCGGGCCGATGCCGTATGAGCCCATGTGGACGGGGGTCTCCTTGCCGTCGGGTCCGTTGACCACGGCCTTCATCGGCAGGGAGTACTTGGTCCCGAAGTAGAAAATATGGCCGACCTCGATGCCGCGCGCCGAAATGCGCGCCTCTTCCGGCAGCGCCGCGAAGGCGGCGGCGTCGTGCTTCTCGGAGGTCGCGGCGTAGAGCGAGGTCCATTTGTCGAACACGCCCTGCACGGCGGCCGGGTCGTCGAAGTCGATGTCGGCCGGCGGCGTTTCGAAGCCCAGGTAGTCCCTGTGGCAGAACACCTCGCTCTCGCCGGTCGCGGCCAGAATGATGAACTCGTGCGACAGGTCGCCGCCGATCGGGCCGGTGTCGGCCATCATCGGAATGGCGGTGAGGCCGAGGCGCTTGAAGGTGCGCAGGTAGGCGGTGATCATCTTGTTGTAGGAATGGCGCGCGCCGGCCTGATCGAGGTCGAACGAATAGGCGTCCTTCATCAGGAACTCGCGCGAGCGCATGACGCCGAAGCGCGGCCGGACCTCGTCGCGGAACTTCCACTGGATGTGGTAGAGGTTCAGCGGCAGGTCCTTGTAGGACCGCACGGTCGCGCGAAAAATCTCGGTGATCATCTCTTCGTTGGTCGGCCCGTAGAGGATGTCGCGGTCGTGCCGGTCGCGGATGCGCAGCATCTCCTTGCCGTAGTCGTCGTAACGGCCGGATTCGCGCCAGAGGTCGGCCGATTGCAGCGTCGGCATGAGAAGCTCGATCGCCCCGGCCCGGTTCTGCTCCTCGCGCACCACCGCGCAAATCTTCTGGAGCACCCGCAGGCCGAGCGGCAGCCAAGCGTAGATGCCCGCCGCCTCCTGGCGGATCATGCCGGCGCGCAGCATCAGCCGGTGCGAGACGATCTCCGCCTCTTTCGGCGTTTCCTTGAGGATGGGCAGGAAATAGCGGGACAGGCGCATGGGGCTCGCTCGGACGTGCGAATCGGGCGGAGCGCAACGCCCCGCGAAAGGGGCCTTATGGCGCGAGAGCCGGGGGAAGGGCAAGTTTTCGACTTGCTTTTCAGCAATTCCCATTTTGGCGATCGCGCGGTTCCGCGAAGAAATCGCTCGTGTTTCGGGTCGGGTTCGGATTCTACGATTCCGTGGGCTTTCTCAATGATTTGATCGCGTGTGTCGGACGGACCTGCGCGGGCTCGGCGGACGAGCGGCGCGGGAAGAACGCCCAATTTTCGACGCGGGATATCGGGTTGGCGGGATTTTCGCCGTTTTTCATGCCATGCTCTTCGTTTATCTCGCGTCAACGTCGGATTTGCGAACGGATCGGACACGGTCGCTCGAATTTCCGGGCGTTGCTTGGAATTAAGCATATCCCCAGCGACAACCCCATTCGAGTCCTGCTCGACGACGCCGAGCCATCGAGCCTCTATGGGCTGTTCGACGACGCCCTGGCGGCGGTGGAGTCGGCCGGCGCCTTGCCGTCGTCGACCAGCCTGGGCGGCCACACGTCGATCGCCTTGGACGGGACGCAGTTTTTTTGCTCGAACACGCTGTCGTGCCGGAATTGCTCGACCCGCAAACACGCCAATGGGCAGATCGATTATTTTCATACTGTCGTGGCCGCCGGCGTCGTCCAACCCGGCAAGGCCTGGGTTCTGCCTCTACGACCGGAATTGGCCGAGCCTCGGCAAGGTTACGACAAGCAAAACTGCGAAAGCCGAGCCGCCCGCCGCTGGCTCGCGCTGAACGCATCGCGCTACAGCAGGCTCGATCCCGTCTATCTCGGCGACGACATCTCTTCGAAGCAACCCGTATGCGAGGACGTTCTGGCCGCCGAACGCGCAGACCAGGCATGGAAAGCAGCCATCGACGTCGCAGGCTCCAGCGTCCGCTTCTTCAACACCTGCGCGCCCTGACCGCCCACATCCTCTTTCCCTCATGGGACAACCTCCTCAAAACCCTCGCCTTCAAGGTCCCCCCGCCGCTGCCTTCGTGACGTCGCCGCAAAATGAGAATTGCTGCGAAAACGCGGAGAGAGTCCCAACTTCAGATAGATTCGAGCTGATTGATTGATAAAAAGATGAAATTTGTCCTGAACGATCATTCGGCAACGCATGGCTTCGACACTGCAGACCATGTGAAAATGATATTGCGAGGGGCGTCAAACGCCATTGCCCCCTAAATTTCAAGACTTTTGGCGCATCGGCGCAATGGGCCTTCCAATCCGCTGGACACCAGACTAGGCCGCGAGGCCCAAAAAGTCTTGGTTTTTCGGCCTGTCTTTGGTTAAGACTCTCTTTTTTTCTTGCGGTTACTTACTACTTTCGGAAATGCATAATCGCCACGCCAAGTTAAAATCGAGACATCACCGATGATGGGGGACTCGTCAGTTTCTTCGATGGCGGCCATGCGCACCCTCGCGATTTCGTGCGGGTTCACATCCGAAGTGCGCTTCTCGGCTCAGGCGCCTGCAGGTCAATAGCAGTTCGGACTCGGTCATTGTCGATCGCGGCCGCGCGAAGCGCAACGCCTTTCTGGGCGCCGCCCGAACGCGCGATAACAGCTCATGACAGCGCTGCTCGACTGCGCCCGCGCATGCCGTTCCCGCTCTTCCTCCGGCGGTTCGGGACGCGCTTTGCGCGCATTCTTCTCGAGCCGGCGGGGGACGGCCGGTCGCCCGCGCAACGCGACGCCGAAGGGGACGCTCGTTTCGACGCGTCCTTCGCGGAGGCTGACCGCGGAGCGTTCGCGACCGAGGACGAGGTGAAAGTCCTCCGGGCCGAGCACGGCCTGTGAGGCTCCGCTCTGCGCGCCGGGCGGCAAAGGCGCCCGGCGCGGTCTTCTCTTCCATCCACGAACGCCTGTCGCCGATGCCGCCGTGAGGCGATCGATTGCGGCAGTCCGGCATCGACCCCTCCTGCGCCGCAATCTTCGCGGATCACGACCGCACGCGTTCAGGCCAGCGGGGGCGCTTCGTGCTCATGAATTCGGTCGCCGAAGGGGGGGACCTCCACCAGGGTTCCGATCAAACGCAACAGCGCCTGATGTTCGGGCCCCGCCCCATTTCTCAGGAACTCCCCCAGTTCGATGTGAGACAGACGGCCCCCGGACGGGCTGTTGGGTTGATGGATGACGAACGCGTGACCGTTCGCCGGCTCCCGAGCG
The DNA here is from genome assembly GCA_903932535.1 of uncultured Hyphomicrobiales bacterium. GTDB lineage: Bacteria > Pseudomonadota > Alphaproteobacteria > Rhizobiales > Beijerinckiaceae > Roseiarcus. Next base: position 15,215 of record CAIZGR010000356.1, read on the forward strand.
AGAAACCAGGAATCCCCGTTCGGGCTGCGGTATAGCTCTCGCCTCTCCGACATACGCTTCATCTCCATGCTTGCCGTTCGGCATAGCACGACACGGCCGCCGGCCGCGAGCGCGCAGCGAGGCGCCTTTGTGGGGCCCAGTCGCCGACCGCGCCCAGGCGGGTCGACGACCCCGTCCTACAGCGCCGTGATCGGCGCCTCATTTTCCGGACTCGCCCCCCGGCCTGAGCGGTCACCAAACCCCGGTGTTCGGCATCGACGCCCACGGCTCGGCGGGCGGCAGCGCGCCGCCCTTCTGGAGAAGCTCGATGGAAATATCGTCGGGCGTGCGTATGAACGCCATATGGCCGTCGCGCGGGGGGCGGTTGATGGTCACGCCGGCGTCCATGAGCGTCTTGCAGGTCGCGTAGATGTCGTCGACCCGGTAGGCGAGATGGCCGAAGTTGCGGCCGCCCGCATAGACCTCCGGGTCCCAGTTGTAGGTGAGCTCGATCAGCGGCGCCTGCTCCTTGCGCGCCTGCTCGGCGTCGCCCGACGCCGCCAGGAACACGAGCGTGAAGCGGCCCTTCTCGTTGTCGATCCGCCGCGTCTCGACGAACCCCATCAGCTCGAAAAACCCGACGGTGGCCTCGAGATCCGTCACGCGGATCATGGTGTGAAGGTATTCCATGGCGCTTGCCTCTCCTCGATGCCGCGGCTCGAGACGGCAGAATAGCGCGTTCGCCGCGAACGGGCATCCCCGATCGGTCCCGCGCAGTTTTGCGGAAACGGCGATTCCCGGTAGAGCGGTCCTCGTGCCGCGCGCGCGGCTGCTCGGGGGATCTCTTGCGCACAGCCTTCTGCTTCACGCCGGACCGGACGTTCTTTACGCCCGCCGTGCGCGCCATCGCCTCGCTGATCGACGCCGAGCCCGACGAGCGTCCCGAAATCTTCCTCGTCTGCGAGCCGGAGGACGTGACGCCGGGTTTCGACCGCCTTCCCGCCCGTTACCGCGAGCGGATCACCCTTCTCACCTTCGACTTTGCGGCCTACGACAAGAGCCTTTCCGGCAAGGGCCGGTTCTCGCGCGCGGTGTTCCGCCGCCTGTTCCTCGCCGAGGTCCTCCCTGGCCATGTCGAGCGGATCGTCAGCGTCGATTCCGACATGCTGATCGTCCGCCCCGGGCTCTCGCGCCTCGCCGAATTCGACCTCGGCGGGCGCCCGCTCGCCGCCGCCTTCGACATGATCTTTCTCATGGACTTCAAGGGCGAGGACGACGCGCTCGTGCAGGAGTTCCGGCGGTCGCGCCGGGGGCTCGGGCTCGCGCTCGACACGCCCTATTTCAACGCCGGGCTGATGGCGATCGACCGCGCCGCCTGGCGCCGGGAGGCGCTCACCGAACGCGTGACCCGGGCGCTCGCCGGCGATCCCGAGCGCTATCCCTTCATGGAGCAGGACGCTCTCAACGCCACGCTCCGGGGCGGCTTCGCGCCGCTCTCGCCGCGCTACAATTTCATGGGCGATTTCTTCCTTCTCGACCTCGAACGCCGGATCGAGCCGATCGTGCTGCATTTCGTCAACGCGCCGAAGCCCTGGACGCTCGACGCCTGGAAGGGCGAGGCGCGCTTCGCCGAGAATTACCGCGACTGGTTCCGCAATTCCCCCTGGCCGGAGCAAGCCGCGGCGCCCGAGAAGCCCGGCTGGCGCCGCGCCCGGCCGCCGCTGACGAAGGTCCGGCGGGACTTCGCGGCGCGGCTCGCGCGATTCCTCGAGACGCAGCCGTTCCTCGACGGCCCGTTGCGGCTCGCGGCCTGATCGCGCGGCTCGAGTCCCCGCCCCGACCCGCGCCATTCGGCGGCGGGCGCGCGCGCCGAGCCCTGCAAAGCGGCTTCACACGATCGCCTCCGCCAACACACTGTTCCGACCTTGCCTGCGGGCGCGGCGCAGGCCAAAACTGCGCGCTCACCCTGCCCTGTCGAGGATTCCATGGCCGAGCGAGAAAAGCCGCCGCGCATCGCCGTCGCCGTTCCCCACGCCGACGGATGGCTGCGCTGCCCCTGGCCGGGCGCCGATCCGCTCTACGTCGCCTATCACGACGAGGAATGGGGAGCGCCCGAATACGACGACCGGGCGCTGTTCGAAAAGCTCGTGCTCGACGGCTTCCAGGCGGGCCTCTCGTGGATCACCATCCTGCGCAAGCGCCCGGCGTTCCGAAAAGCGTTCGACGGCTTCGAGCCTGAGGCCATCGTGCGCTGGGACGACGCCAAGAAGGCCGCGCTGATGGCCGATCCCGGCATCGTGCGCAACCGCGCCAAGATCGAGGCGACGCAGGCGCTCGCCCGCATCGCGCTCGACCTGATGGAAAAAGGCGGCTTCGCCCGGCATCTGTGGGGCTTCGTCGACGGGCGCCCGATCGAGCCGAGGCGCAAGACCCTCGCGGAGATCCCGGTGGAAAGCGAACAGTCGCGCGCGATGGCGAAGGACCTGCGCGCGCGGGGCGGTAATTTCGTCGGGCCGACCATCGTCTACGCCTTCATGCAGGCGACCGGCATGGTCAACGACCATCTCGTCGCCTGCTGCCGGCACGACGCCTGCCGCGCGCTCGCGAGGGATTTCCCGGCATGAGCGACCGCCGCAAGCCGCGCGCTTGGCAGCGGATGCTGTCGGGGCGGCGGCTCGACATCATCGACCCCTCGCCGCTCGACGTCGAGATCGCCGACATCGCCCATGGCCTCGCACGCGTCGCCCGCTGGAACGGCCAGACCCGCGGTCCGGAAATCTTCTCGGTCGCCCAGCACGCCCTGCTGGTCGAGGCGCTGTTTTCCGAAGCCGGGCCCGTCCCGCCCGCGCACGACCGCCTCGCCGCGCTGCTGCACGACGGCCCCGAGTACGTGATCGGCGACCTGATCTCGCCGTTCAAGGCGGCGGTCGGCGGCGACTACAAGCGGATCGAGACAAGGCTCATGCGCGCCATCCACGTCCGCTTCGGCCTGCCGGCCGATCTCGCGCCGGACCTCGTCAAGCGGATCAAGGCGGCCGACCGCCTGTCGGCCTTCCTGGAGGCCACCACGCTCGCGGGCTTCGAAGCGGGCGAGGCGCGAAAACTGTTCGGCGCGCCCACGCTCGCCGCCGAACGTTTCGCCGGCTTCCTCGAGCCGATGCGTCCGGTCGAGGCCGAGGCGCGCTTTCTCGTCCGCTTCGCAGAACTCGACGCGGCGGCCCCGGCGGCTTAAAAGCGTCGCCGTCCCCAAAGCCGGAGTTCTGCGATGCCGCGCCTGCATGTCTGTTCGCTCGCCCTGATCGGCGAGACCGTCGCGCTGACCGGCGCGCGGTCGCTGGTGACGCTGCTCAGTCCCGGGACGGCGGTGGACCGGCCGACGGAGATCGCGCCCGAGCGCCATCTCTATCTCGCCGTCTCCGACATCGTCACGCCGATCCCCGGACAGGTTCTGCCCGAGCGCGCCCATCTCGACGCGTTTCTCGACTTCGTGCGCGAATGGGACCGCACCGAGCCGATGGTGATCCATTGTTTCGCGGGCGTCAGCCGCTCGACCGCCGCCGCCTTCATCGCCGCCTGCGCGCTCAACCCGGCGCGCGACGAGTTCTCGGTCGCCCGCGCGATCCGCGCCGCTTCACCCACCGCGACGCCGAACGCCCGCCTCGTGGCGCTCGCCGACGAGAGGCTCGAGCGCGGTGGGCGGATGACCGCCGCCATCGTCCAAATCGGCCGCGGCGAGGACTGCTTCGAGGGAACGCCGTTCGCTTTGGAGCTGGCGTAGAGGCGAAGGCGCCCTGTCGCCGAGCGCGGCGGAGCGGTCATCGACGGCGTCCTCGAGGGACCTCGGGGACGGTTCGTCGCCTGGCGGGCAGGGCGCTAACGCTTCAAGCCTTCGCAACGCGCGCCGTCGCGTCCTGCATGACGGCGTGAGCCGCTCCGGTCTCGAGCCGACGAATCGCCTCGGCGAAGTCGCAGCGATTCGCTGGCCATGATCATCCTCCGCAGACGGGTGATCGGGAGGAACGCGCAGGCCGGCTGCGGTTCCGGCCGTCGCCTTGTCTCGGATGGGAGCCGCCGTTCGGCCATCGCAGTTGACTTGCCGACGCGCCCCAGTTTTTCCCGAAAAACGGGGAGGAGCGACTGAATTCAGACGAGGTGGCGAAACCGGAAGGACACCCAACGCATACTCAAAATGTACTCTCTTCAGTCTTTGCTCTAAAGTTTCCGGTTTCGCCACGCATATGCTTACGCGATCACGATATGGCAGCAATTTGTCATTTCGCCGCAACACGCGCTCACATTTCTTTTCCTGCGGCGCAACCGCGCATTACAGACCTCGATTGTGCGCTTTCTCCGCCCCGATCGGAAAATCTCAAGGGGCCGCTCGAGCCTGCGCAACGGCCAGGACGGTCGCGCGCTTTTCCGGCGATCGGCCGCGCTCGCCTGTCCCGAGCGCCCTTCGACGAGCCCGGGACGAGGTCGCCAAGCTCGGCACGCGGTCGGAGGAGCCGCTCGGACTTTACGAGCCCGTGAGGTCCACGAGACGCGGGCGAACAGCTCCGGGCTCGGCGGCCGTTTCGTTCGTACGGCGCGCGCTCATTTCACCGCCTTCGCCATCGCCTCCTGCTCGGCCGGGGACGGGAGGCCGAAGAAGGCCGGCGCATTGTCCTTGCCGCCGAGCGCGCCGAACGCATGCCCGCCGGCGCCGTCGAACAGGACCACGAACTTGTGGCCGTCGCAGTCGGTCGGCTTGCACACGAACGACAGTTCGTAAGCCTTGCCGCCGATCTTGACGGGGACGATCTGTCCCGCGACGCCGTCGAAGTTCTTGTTGAACTGGACCAGCCAGTCGGGCGTCGGCTGCAGAAGCTTCATCAGCCGGTCCCAGGAGGCGCGGTAGGCCGAGCGGCCTTGCAGAACCTCGAACAGGAACGGTTGTTCGGCGGCGCCGGCGAGAACGGCGAAGGCGAGGAGGAATGCAGATCGCATGGTCGGTCGGCCCCCAGTAAGTCGGCGAGGCAAAAAGTGGTTTCGACGTCGCCTTTGAGCGCGCGTTCAGAACGCCTTGAAGGTGATGATCGTACGGGTGTCGACGATTCCCGGGATCGTCTGCACCTTCTGGCCGACGAAATGCCCGATGTCGACGTCGCGCTCGACATAGAACTTTGCCAGGATATCGAACTCGCCCGCGGTCGAATAGATCTCCGAGGCGATCTCCAGCTCCGCAAGCGCGCTCGCCACCTCGTAGGTGCGGCCGAGCGCGCATTTGATCTGAACGAAAAAGGTCTGCATCCGATCCCGGCCCCTGTTTGCCCGCCCGCGCGGGCGATCTCCGGCCGGCCTCTTGTGCAACGACTTCGCGGTCGCGGTCCATAGGCGATTTAAACAGATGACGTCGGGTTGACGGGGCCGCCTCGCGCCTTCGTCGCTGCCCATCGGCCTCGAAATCGCGAACCCGGCAAAGCAGCGCCCGAGAGAAAAGGAATCACGCGGCGTTCCGCCTTCCAGCTTCCTCATCGTCGCTTTTCCGCCACGGCTCCAGCCATAGACCGCATCGGCGACAAAATGCCGTTGACTTCTGCGAACTTTTTATTTACCGGAGCGGCGTTATTCAGCTCGGAGACTTGGCGCTTGGGCGTCGGAGACGATTCCTACGCGCCAGCAACACGCCTCGAAGGCGCTACCGTCCCGGCTTCGCGACGCGTCTCCGCGCAGTTCGCGTCTTTCGCGCTGATCGGCGCCTTCGGCTACGTCATCGACGCTGCGGTCACCTATGTTTGCGCGCGATATCTCGGGTTGTCCGCCGAACTCGCGAGGCCGCCTGGATTTGTCATCGCCACGATCGTGAACTTCCTTCTCAACCGGTCGATCACGTTCCGCGACTCCCGGGCGCCGGTTCTTCGCGCTTTCGTCCGCTATTGCGCCGTCGCGTCCGTGGGCCTCGCGATCAATTACGCGGCCTACTCGCTTTGCGTCGTTCTCAGTCCGCGATTCGGCGTGCCCGTGACGCCGGCGATCCTGCCCCTGTTCGTGCTGGTCGGCGTCGGGGCGGCGACGGTCATGACCTTCGTGGGGTTCCGGGCGTTCGCGTTCCGCTGACCGCGCCCATTTTGTGCGATGGCGTCAGTCTGCGCTCGGCTGCGGCGCATTCTTGAAAACCAACTTGTGGGACAGGGCGTAGTTCAAGACCAAGCTCACGGCCGCCCCTGCGACAATGGCGACGACCGGGTTTCGCGCACAGAACGGCGAGAACGTGACGAGGCTCGAGAAGACCAGAAAATACAGGACGAAGCCGGCCGCGTTCGCGGCGAGGAATTTGAGCCATTGCACGAATCGGCCGGATTCGTCGCGGACCTTGAACGTCCAGATCCGATTGAGCCACCACGTAACGGTCGCGGCGATGACCCAGGCCAGAATTCCTGCCGCGTAAAGGCCGATCAAAGCGCGCAGCGCGTAGACCGAGCCGGTGTTGACCAGGAACCCGACAACCCCGACAAGGCCGAAGGCGACAAATTTCTTCCGGTTCTCGCGACTAAACATCAGCGGTTTCGCTGGCCAGGACGTAGAGATTCGAGCTGAACGGCCCGAGCATCAGACCGGTCGGGCCGATCCGGACGCGCGCCGTTTTCGGACAACAGGCGCGAAGCCGCGCGGGCGACATCAGGATCAGGTTTTCCTCGCGCGACCACGCCTCTTTCCCCGTCAGCCGGCAGGCGAGCCGGAAAGCGCTGTCGCTCCAATGAAGGAACGGAATCGCGGTATGGTGCTCGACCGGAAAGAAACGATTGGGAACGGTGACGAAGACGGTCTTTCCGACCCTCAGCAGATCCGACATGAACCGGACCTGCTGGTCGCGGCTTCCCACATGCTCGAGAACCGCATTCGATACGACGATGTCGAAGTGCTTGTCGGGGAAGGGAAGAGCGGCGTTCGGCTCGATCCGGCGATATCTGACTTTAGGAAACGCTTTGGTGAATTCCTCCGCGGTTCCGAGCCCGGCGGCGGTGATATTCTCCTGGTAAGGATAGGCGCGCTCGACGAGGTTGGCGCCGTCGTTGACGACATCGGAGACGCCAACGTCGAGAATCTTGTCTTCCCGCGTCGGCCGGCACTTCCCGATGAAATCGTCGTATATTCGATTTCTCGCCCGAATCAACAGAGTTCCGGCTAGCGAGTTGTCCTTTGTAGCCTCATAATATTTTTCATCGACTGCTCCACTCACGTCGTCACCTCAAACCTGCGGGCCAGACAGCGATCCCCACTGCGACGGACGCGAACGCTTGGCGGCTCAGGGACGGGTTTGTCCGACTCGGAGTCAACGCGAATCTCAATGTCCGCCGGCCTTTGAAGACGCAGGCGCGTTGTCCAGGACTGCGGACGGAGGCGGCACGGCGAGATAGGCCAAACGTTTCGACTCATTGCGCATGGTCGTCACGATGTCGAGGATCAGTCCGGCGAAGATGCTCAGAACCCCAGTGATCGCCATTCCCACGACGAGGACCGCGGTGGGCAGGCGCGGCACCAGACCGGTCTGGAAATAGGTCTCCGCCAACGGCGCCGCGAGGACAATGCCGAGCGCGATCAGGAAGAGACCAATTCCTCCAAAAAATTGCAGCGGCCGCTCATTCTTCACCAGCAGCGCGATCAAGGTCAGGATTCGGGTCCCGTCGCGGATCGTGCTCAGCTTGCTGAAGGACCCGGCCGGCCTCTCCCGATAGGCGGTGAACTCCTCGGCGCAGGGCATACGCAACTCGAGCGCATGCACGGTCAACTCGGTCTCGATTTCGAAGCCGCGGGACATCGCCGGAAAAGACTTGACGAAACGACGCGACAGAACCTTGTAACCGGACAGCATGTCCGTGAATTGCCGGCCGAAGATGTTTCTCACCAGCGCGGTCAAGACGTAATTGCCGAAACGATGGCCGCGGCGATAGGCTTCCACGGCCTCGGATACGCGCGCGCCGTTGAGGAAGTCGAGATTCTCTTCGAGCACCCGCTTCACCAGCCGCGGCGCCGCTTCCGCCTCATACGTGGCGTCTCCGTCGAGGAGCACGTAAACATCGGCGTCGACGTCAGCAAACATCCGGCGCACGACGTTTCCCTTGCCCTGGCGTGGCTCGCGGCGGACCGCTGCGCCAGCGGCTCTCGCGACCTCTCCAGTCCGGTCCGTCGAATTGTTATCGTAAACATAAATCGTCGCAGTAGGCAAAGCTTTACGCGCGTCTTCGATCACTTTCCGGATCGTAAGTTCCTCATTGTGGCAAGGGACCAATACAGCGATCGCCGCCACAAAACGCTCGACATTGGACGCGGGCGCCCGTTCCTCGACAGTGGAAGTCAACTGACGCAAGCCTCCGCAACACTGCTCATCGGGGCCGCTCATAACGCATTGCGGCCGAAAAAACAAAGGCGTTCGGACTGTGCCAGCAATTCTAAAAGAAGGACGGACGGTCATTTTTGGGATTGAACGAAGCCGACTTCGTCGGCGGATTGGGTCAAGGCCGACCGGAGAAAGGCGTCGGGACGGAATTGGGTCAGCTCCTTGCCTC
>CAIZGR010000357.1 GCA_903932535.1 uncultured Hyphomicrobiales bacterium
GCCTGGCGCGTCACCTCGCGCCCGACGAAGCTCGCGCCGGCAGCGTCGGCGAGGCGGCAAGCGTCGAAGGTCGGCTCGGCGTTGCCGTGCGGCGTGGTGGTGGTGAGCCGGTCGATCGCGGTCGTCGGCGAGACTTGGCCGCCGGTCATGCCGTAGACCTCGTTGTTGAGCATCAGGCAGGTGATGTCGAGATTGCGGCGGCAGGCGTGGATGAGGTGGTTGCCGCCGATGGCGAGGCAATCGCCGTCGCCGGTGATGACGACCACGGTCAGGTCGGGGCGGGCGAGCTTGAGGCCGGTGGCGAAAGCGAGCGGGCGGCCGTGCGTCGTGTGGAAGGTGTTGGCGTCGATATAGGCGCCCACCCGCCCCGAGCAGCCGATGCCGCACACGACCGCAAGCCGGTTCTTGTCGATGGCGAGCTCGTGCACCGCCCACAACAGGCAGCGGAGCGCGATGCCGTGGCCGCAGCCGGGACACATGAAATGCGGCATCAGCTGAAGCCGCAGGTAATCCTTGACGTCGAACGGCGTTCGCACGACCTCGTTCATAGCGCGATCTCCCGGACTCTTCGGGCGATTTCGCTCGGGGCGACCGGCTCGCCGTCGATGCGGTTGAGGCGGGCGACCTTGTCGCGCCCGAGAATCCGCTCGACCTCGAGCGCGAGCTGGCCGGCGTTCATCTCGGGAACGAGCACGCGCTTGGCCTTGGCCGCGGCCTCGCGCAGCGCCTCCTCGGGGAAGGGCCAGAGCGTGACGGGCCGGAAGAGGCCGGCCCGGACGCCGGCCCTGCGCAAGTCCTGCGCGGCGCGGCGCGCGGCCCGCGCGACGATGCCGACCGCGACGATCACCACCTCGGCGTCCTCGACGTCGAACGTCTCGATCCGCTCGATGCGGTCGACGTTGCGCTCGATCTTGTCGAGAAGCCGCTGCGTCGCCTTGGCGGCGAGATCGGGCTTCTGGGTCGGGAAGCCGTCTTGCATATGGGTGAGGCCGGTCACATGGACGCGATGGCCGTCGCCCGGCCGCGCCATCGCCGGCACGAGGTCCTCGGTTTCCGCGTAGGGCAGGAACGCCGCCTCGTCGCGGCTCGCTCCTCTGCGCGTCACCGTCGCCACAGTGCGCCGCTGCGGGATGACGATGGACTCGAGCAGATGCGCGATCACCTCGTCGTAGAGCACCACGACGGGCGTGCGGAATTCCTCCGCCAGATTGAAGGCGCGGATCGTCTCGTCGTAAATCTCCTGCACCGAGGCCGGCGCGACCACGATGATCGGGTGATCGCCGTGCGTGCCCCAGCGCGCCTGCATGATGTCGCCCTGCGAGGGCCTTGTCGGCATGCCGGTCGAGGGACCGCCGCGCATCACGTTGACGATGACGCAGGGCGTCTCCGTCATCGCCGCGAATCCGAGATTTTCCTGCATCAGCGAGAAACCGGGGCCGCTCGTCGCGGTCATCGCCTTGACGCCGCCGAGCGAGGCGCCGATCACCGCCGCGAGCGAGCCGATCTCGTCCTCCATCTGGATGAACACGCCGTCGACGCGCGGCAGCTCGCGCGACAACTGCTCGGCGATCTCGGAGGACGGCGTGATCGGATAGCCGGCGAAGAACCGGCAGCCGGCGGCGATGGCGCCGAGCGCGCAGGCGCGGTTGCCATGCAGCGAGGCGAGGGAGGGAGTCGTCATGTCAGGCCGTCCTCGCGTCGTGAACGGTCGTGCGGACTGCGATGGCGAAGTCGGGGCAGAGCCATTCGCACACCCGGCAGCCGGTGCAGGCCTGCGGCTCCTTGAGATACGCGACCTGCTGGGCGTCGAGCGCAAGGCAGCGCTCGGGGCAGAGCTTCACGCAGATGTCGCAGCCCTTGCACCACGCGGCGTTGATGTCGAGCGCGACCGACACGTCGGGGGCGTCCGCATACGCGACCCGCTCGGCGAAGCCGGCGTCGAAGCGCAGCGACGGGTCGTCGCGCGCCGCTTCCGCCCAGGCGCGGCCCGCCTTGAAGGCCTCGAGATTGATCGCGCGCGACTTTTGCGGCGTCAGCGCGTCGAGCACCGCGAGCCAGTCGGCGACCGGCGCATCCATCGAGATCGACAGCACGCCGAGCAGCACGGTGTTGGCGGCCCGGGGCTCGCCCAGGCCCGTGGCGATGGCGGTCGCGTCGAGCGCGTAGCCTTCGCCCACCTTCTCCAGCGCCTCCGCCGGAGTTTCCCGCGCGTAGGCCATCGGCGCGCCATGGCGGCGCGAGCGGCAGGCGAACGGCGGCACGATGCGGCGGGTGTCGGCGATGAAGACGCCGGTTTCGGGCCGAAGATGTTCGATCCACCGCAGGCCCTCGGCCCATTCGAGCGCGATCAGCGCGTCGGCCTCGCCCTTGGCGATGGTCGGCGACCAGACCTCCTCGCCGAACCGCACGTGGCTGAACACCACGCCGCCGCGCTTGGCCATGCCGTGCACTTCGCTCTGCTTGACCTGAAGCCCCTGCGTCTGGCCGATCAGCGCCAGCGCCTTCGAGATCATCAGGACGCCCTGGCCGCCGACGCCGACGACCATCACGTTGCGGGCGGGCGAGACGGCCCCGGCCGCGGCTTCCATTGCCGTCTGCGGCTCGGCGCTCATGCCAGCGCCATCGGCTGAATGCAGTCGGACGGGCAGACCTGGGCGCAGAGGGTGCAGCCGATGCAGGCGGCGGCGTCGATCTTGACCTTGTGCCGCCCGTCATAAAGGCCGTCCGCCCAGGTCAGCGCCGGGCAGCCGAGGTTCATGCACGACTGGCAGGCGACGCATCCCTCCTGAGCCACCGCGAGCGGCGCGCCCTTGATCTTGACCGGATCGAGCACGCACGGGCGCTCGGAGATGACGACCGAGACGCCCTTGTGCACGATCGCCTCGCGCAGCGTCTGGTACATGTGGCCAACGTCGTAAGGATCGACCCGGCGGACCCAGTCGACGCCGACGGCGCGGCAGATCGCCTCGTAGTCGACCTTCGGCGCCGGCTCGCCGCGCAGCGTCCGCCCGGTGCCGGGGTGGTCCTGGCCGCCGGTCATGGCGGTGATGGCGTTGTCGAGGATGACGACGGTGATGTTGGCCTGGTTGTAGACGGCGTCGATCAGGGGCGGGATGCCGGAATGGAGGAAGGTCGAATCGCCGATGGTGGCGACGACAGGCTTCTTCTCGCCCGTCGCCGCCATGCCGACGGCGTTGCCGATGCTCGCCCCCATGCAGACGGTGGTGTCGATCGAGCGCAGCGGCTCGACGGCCGCCAGCGTATAGCAGCCGATGTCGCCTGCGACCCGCGCCTCGATCCCGCGAAGCGCGAGATAGGCGCCCGTGTGGGGGCAGCCGGCGCAGAGCACCGGCGGCCGCGCCATCGGCTCGATGCCGAGCGGGATGGCTGCCGGCGCCGCCTCCATCAGCCCCGCGGCGGCGAGCCCTGCGCGCACGAGTTCGGGCGACAATTCGCCGAGCCGGGGGAAGAACGCCTTGCCCTCGGCCGGCAGGCCCATGGCGCGGATCGCCGTCTCCAGCACGGGCTCGAGCTCCTCGACCACGAGAAGCCGGTCGACCGACGCGGCGAAGGCGCGAATCGTTTCTTCGGGCAGCGGATAGGCCGCGCCGAGCTTCAGGATCGAGGCGCGCGGGGCGACCTCTTTCACATAGAGATAGGCGGTCGAGCCGGTGACGACGCCGAACCGCCGGTCGCCCTTCTCCCACCGGGTGAGCGGCGAGGTCTCGAACCAAGCGGCCAGCTTCGCCTCGCGCGCGATCAGTTTCGGATGGAGCCGGCGCGCGTTGGCGGGAATGGTGACGGTCTTGCCCGGCGCATCGACGAAGCCCTTGGAGGGCGGGACGACGCGTTCGCCGACCCGCACGACCGAGCGGGTGTGCGAGAGGCGGGTGGTCGAGCGCACGATGACGGGCGTGTCGAAGGCTTCCGAAAGCTCGAAGGCGAGGCGGGTGAAGTCGCAGGCCTCCTGGGCGTCCGACGGCTCCAGCACCGGCACGCCGGCGAAGCGGGCGAAGAGGCGGGTGTCCTGCTCGTTCTGCGACGAATGGATGCCGGGATCGTCGCACACGACCAGCACGAGCCCGGCGTGCGCGCCGATATAGGACTGCGACATCAGCGAGTCGGAGGCGACGTTGAGGCCGACATGCTTCATGCAGGCGATCGCCCGCACGCCCGAGAGCGCCGCCCCGATGGCGACGTCGAGCGCCACCTTCTCGTTGGTCGACCACTCGGCGTAGAGGTCCGTAGCCGGATAGCGGGCGAGCGATTCGAGGATCTCGGTCGAAGGCGTGCCGGGATAGGCGGCGGCGACCTTGACGCCCGCCTCCCAAGCGCCGCGCGCGATCGCCTCGTTGCCCATCAGCGGCAGGACGTCGCCGGCCGCCTGCAGCCTTGCCTGTCGGTTCATTGCGTTCCCCCCAAAAGCGGGATTTTCCCTTTGCGCCGCTTTCCGCGCCCTGCGCAAGAATAGCCTCGAGCGCGGAGCCGCGACAAATCGCTGCGGGGCGTCGTTCAGGCGCCGTTTGCAGCGCGCCGGCGCGGGTCCGGACGAGGAAGCCGACCGGCGCCTGGGCCGCTCGGCGACCATTACAACAATTTCCCGACCCGTCCCTTCGTCAACGACGACTTCGGCGGCGGCCGGTCTATGTTGGCGTTTGAGGCTGCCAGGGTCGACGTTCCGCCGTTTGGCTCGTTTCGCCCAATCCCCCTCCGGCGTCATGGCCGGACTCGTCCCGGCCATCCACGCCGGCGCCGCCAAGTGCCTCGAGCCCTCACCAATTCAGCTCCTCGAAAAGGTCTCGCCACTCACGGTTTTCCATGAGAATCAGCTTCACCTTCCATGCGCGCGGCCAATGCTTGATGTTTCTCTAGCGCTGAATGGCGGAGCGAACGCCTCGTGGAACTCCTTCCAGACCAAACATTTCAGCCCGTATCGGCGTGTGAAGCCGTCGACGAGGCCTTGCCGATGCTCATACGCGCGACGCCCGATGCCGGACGATTCGTCATGATGTACGCCCAGCCGCCGCGCATGCCCGTTCGGTAGCGCCCGATACAAGCAAAGCAAGGCGGGCGACAGCGATCTGGAGCGCCATTTGTGGACGCCCGCTCCGGGCGGCGACCGCGCCTCGAGGCAACGCCCGCTTACCCGCCCACTTGCGCCGTTCGCAGTCGCGCTCGGCTACGCCCGCTCCACGTCGAACTCGCGCCGTTGGGGCGAACCTATCGCCCACCGGCGCGGCCGGCCTGCGCCGACCCCAGCAGCAGCCTGAGGTCTTGGGGGATCAGGCGCTGGCGGCGAAAGGGGTTCGGCCTGGGACCTCCCGCCGCCCCCTACCGCCGCAGCGCCTCCAGCACCTTCGCCGACGCCCGGCCGTTGACCGGGAGGCCGGCCTTGCCCTGAAAGTCGGCGATCGCTTCCTTGGTCTTGTTCCCGATCGCGCCGTCGGGTTGGCCGACGTCGTAGCCGCGGCGGGCGAGCAGCGTCTGAAGCTCGCGGCGCTCGACGCGCGACAGTCCCGGGTCGTCGGTCGGCCACGGCGTCGCGATGCCGGGGCCGCCGGCGAGCCGGTCGGCCAGCACGCAGGCGGCGAGCGAATAGGATTCGGCGGCGTTGTAGGAATAGACGACGTCGAAGTTGTGGGTCACCAGGAAGGCGGGGCCGTCCCGGCCGGCGGGCAGGAGGAGGCCCGCCTCGCCCCCGCCGAGCGGCCGTCCGTCGATCCGCGCGATCCCGCGGGCGGCCCAGGCCGGCATCGGTTCCTTCGCCTTGCGGCCGGACGGCCCGGAATAGTCGGGCGGAAGCTTCACCTCGAAGCCCCACGGGACGCCCGGCCGCCAGCCGGACTTGGCGAAATAGTGGGCTGTGGAGGCGAGCGCGTCGCCGGCCGAATCGACGATGTCGCGGCCGCCGTCCGATCCGGGCGCCGCGAGGCGCAGGTAGCTCGACGGCATGAACTGGGTCTGCCCGAACGCGCCCGCCCAGGAGCCGGCGAGCTTTTCCGCCGGGATGTCGCCGCGGTCGACGATCTTCAGCGCCGCCATCAGCTCCGAGCGGAAATAGCTGGCGCGCTCGCCCAAGCACGCGAGGGTGGAGAGGGACTGCGCCAGCGGCCGGGAGCCCATCTCCGTCCCGAAGTTCGACTCGACGCCCCAGATCGCCGCCAGCATATAGCGGCTGACGCCGTACGTCCGCTCGGCGTAGGCGAGCGCGTGGGCCTCCCGCGCCATCGCCGCCTTGCCGTCGGCGATCCGCTCCGCGTCGACGAGGCTGTCGACATAGTCCCAGACCGGCGTCTTGAACTCCGGCTGCGCCTTCTGGAACTCCAGCACCTTCATGTCCGGCCTCAGGCCGTCGAACGCCCGATCGAGCGTCTCGCGCGAGACGCCGGCGCGCGCGGCCTCCGCTTTCAGCGACGCGACGCAGGCCGAAAAGTCGGCGTGCGCGGGGGCGGTCGCTGCGAGCGCCGCGAGACAGGAGAGGGCAAGACGATTCATGGCGCGATCATCGACGATTCGGGCGAAGCCGTCGAGACGCGGCCTTCGACTTCCGTCACGGGCTGTCCGATCGCGCGACAGGCGCTAGAATGGCGCGCTGGCGTTCGGGAGGCGAAGCGATGCCCTGGTCGATCACCATCGGCCGCTTCGGCGGAACCGCGGTCAAGATCCACGTCACCTTTCTCCTGTTCCTGGCCTGGATCGCCTCCAGCGCCTGGGCGCGCGGGGGGTGGACGGCGGCGCGCGACGGGACGGCTTTCATCGTCCTGCTGTTCCTCTGCGTTGTGCTGCACGAGTTCGGCCACATCCTCGCCGCCCGGCGCTACGGCATCCAGGCGACGGAGGTGACGCTGCTGCCGATCGGCGGGGTGGCGAGCCTGCAGCGCCTGCCGAGCGACCCGCGCCAGGAGCTGGTCGTCGCCCTCGCGGGACCGGCGGTCAACCTCGTGATCGGCTTCGCGCTGGTCCTCGTGCTGGGCTCGGTCCGGCCGGGCGAGCTTCAGCAGATCGAAAACCCCCACCTGTCGCTTCTGGGCCGCCTCGCGGCCGCCAACCTCTTTCTCGCGGTCTTCAACCTGATCCCGGCTTTTCCCATGGACGGCGGGCGGGTGCTGCACGCGTTGCTCGCCATGCGCGTGGGCGGGCCGCGCGCCACCGAGATCGCCGCCAAGGTCGGGCAGGCCTTCGCCATCGCCCTCGGCTTTCTCGGCCTCTTCGGCAATCCGCTGCTGCTGTTCATCGCCATCTTCGTCTACATGGCGGCGGCGGGCGAAGCGCAGATGAGCGCTGCGCAACAGGCGCTGAAAGGCCTCACGGCCGGCGAGGCGATGGAGACGCGCTTCACGCCGATCGCGATCGAGGCGACGCTGGGGGAGGCGGTCGACGCGCTCATCGCCGCCGCCCAGCACGAATATCCGGTCGTCGACGCTTTCCGGAAGCCGGTCGGCCTCCTGACCCGGCAGGACATTCTCACGGCCGTCCGCGCGCACGGGCGGGACGAGCCGGCGGCGGTCGCGATGCGCGTGGGCGTGGACAGCGTCCGGCCGTCGGCGCCGGTCGAGAGCGTCTTCGAACGGTTGCAGGACCCGAAGGCCGCCGCGCTCTATGTCACGGACGCCGATGGCGCGATCGTGGGCCTGCTCACCCGGCAGGCGCTCGCCGAGATCGTGCTGATCCGGTCGTTCCGGCCCGACTGGCGGTTCGACCGGCGGCCTCGAGTTGACAGTTAGGCGCCCACGGCGAATATGGCCGCCGAAATAGCGAGACGCATTTGCCGAAATTCAGCAAGAGCCTGTGCTTTTCGGCGCTGGCAGGTTCGCTCGCAGTCGCGACTCCGGCGGCGGCGGACCTGCGCATGTGCAACAACACCAGCAGCCGGGTTTCCGTCGCGCTCGCCTACACCGACGGTCAGGGATGGGTCAGCGAAGGGTGGTGGAACCTCAAGTCGCTCGACTGCGTGACCTTGCTGCGCGGCGCGCTCGCCGCGCAATATTACTACGTCTACGCGATGGACGAGCGCGGCGGCGAGTGGAAGGGCAAGGCGTTCATGTGCACCTCGGACCGCGAGTTCA
>CAIZGR010000358.1 GCA_903932535.1 uncultured Hyphomicrobiales bacterium
CGGGCGCTCGCGCGCCGGGCGGGCGCGGCGGCAAGCCCTTCGGAGGGCCGCCGAAAGGCGCCGGCGGACCGCGCCGCCCGCCGCCGAAGCGCTAGCCGATGCGGATCGTCGGCGGACGGCTGAAGGGCCGCGTCCTCGCGGCGCCCGGCTCGCGCGACATCCGGCCGACCTCGGAGCGGCTGCGGGAATCGATCTTCGACATCCTCGAGCACCGCTATCCCGGGCGGATCGAGGGGCGCCGCGTGGTCGACTGCTTCGCCGGGTCGGGGGCGCTGGCGATCGAGGCGCTGTCGCGCGGCGCCCGCTTCGCCCTGCTCGTCGACAACGGAGCGGAAGCGCGGGCGCTCCTGCGCGCCAACGTCGAGGCTCTGGGCCTCGGCGGCGTCACCCGCATCTGGCGGGCCGACGCGACGGCGCTGGGCGCCGCGCCGGCGGGCGGCCCGTTCGCGCTCGCCTTCCTCGATCCGCCCTACGGCCGGAACCTCGCCGGCCCGGCGCTCCAGGCGCTGGCGTCGGGCGGGTGGCTCGAGCCGGACGCGCTCTGCGTCGTCGAGGAGGCGGCGAAGACCGAGATCGTCGCGCCCCCGGGCCTCGCGCTGATCGACGAACGGGTCTATGGCGACACGCGGATCGCGATCCTGCGGCCCGAAGGTTCTGGGGGCGAAGCGTGAAGGCAGGCGCCGTCGCCGGTTTGGGCGCGCTCGCAGCGGCGGCGCTCGGCGGCTGCGCCGAGGCGCCCGAAACCGATCCGATCGCGCAAAAGACGATGGTCGGCCTCTCCGCAAGCTCGGTTCTTTCCTGCATGGGCCGGCCTGCGGCGGTGACGCGGCCGGCCGAGGCGACGGAAATCTGGACCTACCGCAGCGGCGTCACCACCACCGACAGCCCGCCGTGGAGCTTGGGGACCAACTTCAGCCTCGTCGCGCGCGACGCGCCGTGCGACGTGCGCGTCGTCGTGACCAACGCGCATGTGAGCCAGATCGCCTACGCCCTCCCCGACGGCCGCGCCCTGCCCTCCGGCCGGCAATGCGCCTTTCCCGTCTGGACCTGCGCCGCGCTCGGCGGGGCGCGGTGAAGAATGCCCTTTTAGGCGAACCTCCATCCGTCCGGCCACGGGGCGTCGAAAGACTCCCGTCTCTCGACGGGGAAGCGATCGACGGTACGCCGAACTTCAACGGTTAGCCTTCTTGCAGCCGCCAAACTGAAAGGTCGGCGCGCCCCCTGTCCCGCCCCGACAAGAGCCTGCCCCACCCGGGCGCGAGCAAGCGCGGCCCGGGTGGGGGCGGGGACGCTGCTCGTCGCTCGAAGCGCCGCCGGCAATGAGATGTGTGCATGCCGTAGGTCGCTGACCGCCTCAGCCGCGACCAGCGATCGCGGCGACAATGGCGCGTTCGGTTGGCCGGCGCCCTGTCACTTCTCCCGCCGCCACCAGGCGGCGAGGTCGACGCCGAAGAGCGGCGTATTATCCGGCCGGCCGAGCTTGGCGGAATAGGCGATCCACTGCTCGGGCGCATAGTAGAGCGGCACGATGTAGAAGCCGGAGATGAGCAGGCGGTCGAGCGCCCTGACGGCGGCGACGAAGTCGTCCTCGCCGCCGGCGGAAAGGATCGCCGCGATCATCGCGTCGATGGCGGGCGAAGCGGCGCCGGCGATGTTGTAGGCGCCTTCGGCGTTGGCCGCAGCCGACGACCAGCGCCCGCGCTGCTCGTTGCCGGGAGAGGGCGAGGCGGTCCAGGTTCCCGGCATCATGTCGAAATCGAAGCGGCTCCGGCGGCGCTGGAACTGCACGTCGTCGACGAGGCGGACGCCGGCGGTCACGCCGATCCGGGCGAGGTTGCGCGCGTAGGCGAGCGCGAGGCGCTCCTCCTCGCGGGTCTTGACCGTGATCTCGAAGGCGAGCGGCGCGCCGTCGCGGCCGGCGAGGCGGCCGTCGTCGAGCCGGTAGCCCGCCCTCTCGAGGGCCTCGATCGCCCGATGGGCGATCGTCCGGTCGCGTCCCGAACCGTCGGATACGGGCGCGCGCCACGCGCCCTCCATCACGTCGGCGCGCACCGCGCCGGGAAAGGGCGCGAGCA
>CAIZGR010000359.1 GCA_903932535.1 uncultured Hyphomicrobiales bacterium
CATGAGCGCATGGACGGCCACCGTTACGTCGCCGATGGGCATCAGCGGACCGGGCTCGCGAACCGCATCATGGACGCGGACCCGACGCAGAATATTTCGATCCCCGGGTTCCTGTTGAAAGAGTCCGACGGCTGGACACCAGAGGCCGTCCGCGCCGAGGCCGCGCTGAAAAATATCCGCGAAGGCATTGGCGACACTTTCGACATCGCGCGTGTGTTTCGCGACGCACCGGAGAGGTGGGACGATTCCCTGCCCATCGGCCGCCTCGAAATGAAAGAGGCGCGCGGTCTCGCGAACCTCTCCGACGAAGCCTGGGGCATGGCGCTCAACGGCAAGCCGCGCCGCGATTACGCGTCCTTCGTCGGCAACATGGCGGAGGACAAAAGCACCCACCTCGCCATCATGGACGATCTGGTCAAATACAATCCGAAGACCCAGAACGAAGCGAGGATGATCATAGCCGACGCGATGCAGGCCGGCTTCAATAAGAGCGAGCAGGTGGACCTGTTCGGGCCGAGCGAGGTGACGACGTCCCTGCGCGGCGAGCGGTCCAAGGTCTACGCCGCGGCCGAGAAGCTTCTGCAGGACGACAAGAAGATTTTCGGCATGCTGAACGCCGAGGCGCCGCGCATTATCGAGGCCGGAAACATCCTGGCCGACACGAACGCGGAGCGCGCCGACCGCGCCGGGCAACTGGCGCAAGGCCTCATCACGCTCGCGCAGCGCGCCGGCCCGATCTCGTCCGCGCTCAATCGCGCCGCACAGCGCGTCGCCGACGGCGAGCATCCGAAGACAGCCGCGCGCACCTTCCTCAACGAATTGCCGGCCCTGTTGAACCAAGAGGGTCTGCGCGTCGCGGACATCTCCGCGGTGCCGAAATACGATCTCGACCAGCCTAAAGGCCGGGAGGAGCAGACCCGCGACCTGGAAGCCGAGTTCATGGCGACGCAGCCGACGATGTTCGCGGAGCCGCCAAAGACGTCCTCCGAGCAGCGCGACGCCATCGCCGCTGACGTGAAGCAGAAGTACCTCGATATCGGTGTGCCGGAAGCGCAGGCGGATCAGGAAGCCGCAATCTGGGCGGCGCGCTACGCCACGCGCGCGGCGCGCATGGGGCGCTCGGATCCGGAGCAGATGTACCGGGAAGCCAACATGGTCGCGCGAGGCGATGCGCAGCGCGAGGCGGAGATGGCGGGAGAGGCGGCGCCGGAAGGCCGGACGCTGAACCAGCCCGCGACCGTCCCGACCTTCTACTCCGCCGTCGAGCGCGCGGTAGTGAACGCGAAGCAAGCCAAGGCGTCGCCGGATCAATGGCTCGCCATGCTCAAGAACATGCCGGGGGTGAAGCCGGACGAGCTTCAATTCCTAGGGATTGAGGATTGGCTGAAATCTCAGAAAGGCCCCGTCACGCGCGCCGAAGTTGCGGATTACGTGCGCGCGAACTCGATCCAAATCCACGAAGTCACGCACGCGGACGAGGAAGGCGCGCCGGCGGGTTTCGAGGCGGAAGTCGCGCGCGGCTGGCTCGACAGACATGGCGGCGACGCCGCCGCGGCGGAGGAAGCGTATCTCGAGGCGGCGGACAGGAACCCCGCCGGGCCGGACCCAGAAGTCATCGCCGCGATCAGGCGCCCGCCGGCGACGCCGACGAAGTTCAAGCAGTACAAATTGCCCGGCGGCGAGAATTACCGCGAACTGCTGCTGACGCTGCCAGAGAAGGACAAGATCACCACGCGAGAGGTCAAGGTCCCTGCTGGTTGGGGAGATGTCAATGGCGGCGACGTTGGCATTGAGCGCGAGGGAGATACCGGCGCGGACTATCGATCCGGACATTGGAAAGAGCCGAACGTCGTCGCGCATATTCGCTTCGACGACCGTCTAGTTGATGGAAAGCGCGCGCTGCACTTGGCTGAGGTTCAGAGTGATTGGGCTCAGTCTAAGAGGAAAGGCAACAAGGTCCCCGACGCGCCGTACATTGGCTCGACCGATAGTTGGACAACGCTCTCGTTGAAACGAATGATCCGTAAGGCTGCAGAGGACGGCTACGATCTGCTGACTTGGGACACCGGCGCGACAAATGCGGAGCGCTACGGTCTATCGAATAAAATCGAACGAGTGCGCCTTCATGGCACAGGCGACGGCCTGCACCTCTCTGCGTGGGACCACGACGGCAAGTCCGTGATTGATTTGCACTCGACGACTCGTGAAGGGTTGGCTGAACTCATTGGCAAAGACGTCGCCGACAAACTCCTCTCTCAGCCGGAACCGAAAAAGCAGGGCGGATTCCGCGAACTGTCTGGCCTCGACATCAAGACCACGAGTCCGGGCATGACCGGCTTCTACGACAAGATCATCCCCGCTGCGGTCTCGAAGCTGACGAAGAAGTTCGGTGGCAAGGTCACGACTGCGCGCGTCGAGATCCCGAAAGAGCAAAGCGAATTCGTTCTCCCTGACGAGCAAGCCAAGGCGGAGCATGGTGCGGCTCTCGAGGATTTGGACAAGGCGATCAGCGACGCATCGAAGCGCGAACTTGAGGCCATGAGAGCCGAGGAGGACTTGCGCGCACGCCGATATCGTCGGGACGGGCCGCCAGAAAATGAACGCCCTACCAACGAGGAAGTATCGAGGGCGGCTCGCGCGCATCACGATGCGGTAGTCAAAGTCCGAGAATTGAGGGAAGCCAGAGACGCAATTTTCAACCGCATGGTCGAAGAGACAGACGCGCGCGGCCTGCCGCGACAAATCCCTGTCCACGCGCTCGCCATAACCCCTGCCCTCCGCGACGCAGCGGTGAACGAAGGCTTCCCGCTAGTCCAGCCGGCGGCGCGCGCTGGCGAGGAGCCGCGCGCCAGCATCACGATCCGCGACAACGGCGCCGTGATCGACATGTTCAAGAAGGCGAACAAGTCGTCTCTAC
>CAIZGR010000360.1 GCA_903932535.1 uncultured Hyphomicrobiales bacterium
AAGCCGTGGTAGCGGTCGAGCCGGTCGACGATTTTGAGCGCCCGATCGACGGCGGCGAGCTCCCCGGCCTCGACCCGATCCATGAGGCGCAGGAAGAAGCTTTCCAGGCGCGCAATCTGTATTTTCGCGTACTCGCCGGCCGGCGGCGCCCAGCGCCGGGCGAGCTGGTCGCCGAGCGCCTTTTCCACCGCTTCGGCCGTAATGTTCTCCTCGGCCGCGATCGCCTCGGGGCCGAGGCCGCCGATGAGGGCGGCGAGCATCCGCCGGGCGCGGTGGGACGGAACGTCGAGGCCTGCGTCGAATTCAGGCATGGGGCGGCCTTTCCGAAAAAGCAGGGAGAAGACGCGCCGGGCCGCTCCGGCGCGAGGAAGCGGCGGAGTCTCGAGGGGGATTTCGGCGCGGGCAGGGGCCGAGGGCGCGCCTCAAAAGCGCATTCCTCGACATTGGCCAAGAATGCCTCAACCGGCGGAAAGGCGCAAGGATTTGTTTCCGGAAAAGGGAACTATGGGAGAAACACCAAGGGTCGCAATGTCTTGGAGATCGCCCCCTCGCTCGGCAAAGCGGGCGGCTCAAGAGGCGAGAGGTGACGCCCCTTGCAGCCGCGGTCGCTGAGCGCGGCGGCGCGATCAGCGAGCGCGCGTACAGGAGCTCTCAGCGACCTCAGTCCCGCAACAGCTCGTTGATTCCCGTCTTCGCCCGCGTCTGCGCGTCGACCGTCTTGACGATCACGGCGCAGTAGAGCGAGGGGCCGGGCGAGCCGTCGGGCAGGGGCTTGCCGGGCAGGGAGCCGGAGACGACCACCGAATAGGGCGGCACATAGCCGACGTGAATTTTTCCGCTCGCGCGGTCGACGACCTTGGTGGAAGCGCCGATGAACACGCCCATCGAGACGACCGAGCCCTGGCCGACGATAACCCCCTCGACGATCTCCGAGCGCGCGCCGATGAAGCAGTCGTCCTCGATGATGGTCGGGTTCGCCTGGAGCGGCTCGAGCACGCCGCCGATGCCGACGCCGCCCGACAGATGCACGCTGTTGCCGATCTGCGCGCACGATCCGACCGTGACCCAGGTGTCGACCATGGTCTTGGAGTCGACATAGGCGCCGATGTTGACGAAGCTCGGCATCAGCACGACGTCGCGGGCGACGAACGCGGAGCGGCGCACGATGGCGCCCGGCACGGCGCGGAAGCCCGCCTCGCGGAAGCGGCTCTCGCCCCAGCCGGCGAACTTGGACGGGATCTTGTCCCACCAAGTGGCCCCCCCCGGGCCGCCCTCGACGATCCGGTTGTCGTTGAGGCGGAAGGAGAGGAGCACCGCCTTCTTCAGCCACTGGTTGACCTTCCACGAGTTCGGGCCGGTCGCGCCGGCGATTTTTTCCGCCACCCGCGCTTTGCCGGCGTCGAGCGCCTCCAGCGCCGTCTCCACCGCGTCGCGCACGTCGCCGGTCGTCTGCGGGTTGATCGCGGCGCGATGTTCCCAGGCCTGTTCGATCAGCGTCTGAAGGCGGGCGTCGGTCATGGCGTTTCCCAGGTTTTTGCGCGGCGGGGTTTGTCCCGCCGCGGGGCGCCTTGTCAATGGCGCTCTTCCGGCTCCTCGAGGGAGAGGTTCCTCAGGCGGCGCCTGTTCGTCGAGCCGTCGCCCGCACCTCCCAATGCTGTCCTGTCATCCGGCCCACAATATGGGAATGTCGTCTCTGGCCCGCAGCTTTGCATCGGCCGTCACCAGCGTCAGCGACCGGTTCAGACATTGCGCGGCCAGCATGCGGTCGAAGGGATCGCGGTGAATCCAGTCGAGCCCGCCGGCCCTTTCGGCGTCGGCGGCGTCAATGGCAAGCTCGACGAAATCCGCGTCCGCCGCCGCGGTTCTCGCCGCGCCGTCGTAGACGAGCTTTCCGTCACGCCGTTTGATGGCGATTTCCCAGAACGACACGGCGCTGACGTAGACGATTTGGCGGGTCGACGCGATCAGAGAGCGGGTCCGGTCCGAGAGACGCGGCGACCTGAGATCGAACCAGAGAAAAACGTGAGTGTCGAGCAGGAAGCTCAATCCAAACCCTCGAAATCGCGGACAATGCGTTCGTCCGAATCATCGAAGTCTTCCGCGATATATGTAATTTTCATCGCGCCGGACGGTTTGCGTTCTCGTGGGGACTCTGCGATCGCAGTCAACCGCACCTTCGCTACGCCGTTCTTTGCGATGATGACTTCCTCGCCCCGTTCGGCCGCATCGACCAAAGCGGAAAGATGCGTCTTCGCTTCGTAGATGTTGACCGTTCGAGTCATGTCACAGTGTAGCCGGGCGTGATCGGTTGGTCAAGTTGGTCAAGGAGGCGCTGGCGCCGCTGCCGAACTGTCTACACGAGCGGACTTCAGTGCCCGTCGAACGCCATCAGCGCGCGCACCGGCACGTCGAGCGCGGCGAGCTTCTTCGCCCCGCCGAGGTCGGGCAGGTCGATGACGAAGCAGGCCGCGACCACGTCGGCGCCGAGCTTGCGCAGGAGCTTGACCGCGCCGACCGCCGTCCCGCCGGTGGCGATCAGGTCGTCGACCAGGACGACCCGCTCGCCCGGCTGCACCGCGTCCTGGTGCATCTCCATCTCGTCGACGCCGTACTCGAGCGAATAGGCGATCCGCACCGTGACGTGCGGCAGCTTGCCCTTCTTGCGCACCGGCACGAACCCGGCCGAGATCTGATGGGCGACCGCGCCGCCGAGGATGAACCCCCGCGCTTCGATCCCCGCCACCTTGTCGACCTTCGTCCCCGCCAGGGGCTGGACGAGCTCGTCGACGGCGCGGCGGAACGCCCGCGGGTCGCCGAGCAGGGTGGTGATGTCGCGGAACAGGATGCCCGGCTTGGGGTAGTCCCGGATGGTGCGGATGGAATCGGCGAGATCGTTCATGGCGAGATTGTGTCTAGCCTACGGCGCCCGCCGCGTCGAGAGAATACGGCCGGACGCTTCGAGACTTATGGCGACCGCCGAGGCGGTCGCCTCACGCGTCCTTCGGCAAGGCGAGGGGCGAGGGCGAAAGAGGCGGCTCGGGCGCAGAGACCTGGGGATTGTCGCCGCTTCGCCTCGACGCGACTCGAAACGGACTTTACGGTTCCGAGACCATGGACCTGTTTGCAGCAGCCGGGATGGACTTGCCGCGCGCAGGCGGACGGGGGCGGCGCGCGCCCGCCGCACTTTCGTTGCGCACGCCTCTGTTCGCCTACAAGGTGGTGGAGGAGGCGATCGGAAAGTGCGCGCCGCTCGACGAGTCGATCGTCGCGGCCGCCGCCGATTACGCCCGAAAGGTCCGGGGCCTGAAGGCTGCGAAGGAGAAGACCTTCGGCCCGGTCTTCATCGACGAGGTCCTGATCGAGATTCTCGGTTACGCGCGGATCGATCCGGACAAGCCCTATACGCTCGCCGACCAGCAGACGCTGGGAACCGGGGCTGTCGACACCGCGCTCGGACATTTCCGGGTCGGCGGGGAGGCGAAAGTCCTCGCGCCGTTCGAGCTCAAAGGCCCCGACACCAAGGACCTCGACCGGATCATGCCCGGCCGGGGAAAGACGCCGGTGCAGCAGGCTTGGGAATACGCCAACGACGCGCCGGGCGCGAAATGGGTGCTGGTGTCGAATTGCGCGGAGATCAGGCTCTACGGCTACGGACGGGGACGGGAGGCCTACGAGGTCTTCGACGTGTCGAAGCTCGACGATCCCGGCGAATTGCGCCGCCTGTGGCTGGTTCTCGGCGCGCCGAACCTTCTCGGCGACGCGACCGACAAGCTCCTGCGCGACACCGACGCCGCCTACGCCGACGTCACCGACCGGCTCTATCGCGACTACCGCGACCTGCGCGAGCGCCTCATCGCCTTCCTGGTCGATTCCGCCGACGGGCCGAAGCTCGCGCTCGCCGCGGCGATCCAGCCGGCGCAGAAGATTCTCGATCGCGTTCTCTTCATCGCTTTCGCCCAGCGGCGCGACCTGATGCGGGGGAACCTTCTGGAAAGCGCGCTGAAGACCTACAACGAGTTCAACCCGCGGCCGGTGTGGAGCAACTTTCTCGGGCTCTTCCGCTACGTAGACAAAGGCAATCACGATCTGGACATTCCGCCCTACAACGGCGGCCTGTTCGCCGAGGACCCGCTCGTCGACACGATCATGCTGCCCGAAGACCTCGCCAAGGACGTCGCCGGGCTCGGCCAATGGGACTACCGGCGCGAGGTGCCGGTGACCGTGCTCGGCCACATCTTCGAGCAGTCGATCACCGACATCGAAAAGAAGAAGGCCGAGGCGCGCGGCGAGGAGCCGCCGAAGGTTTCCGCCCGCAAGCGCGGCGGCGTCGTCTACACGCCCGACATGGTCACGCGCTTTCTCGTGGAGCAGACGATCGGCCGGACGCTCGACGAGCGGCGCGCCGCCCTGCGCGCGGCGCATGGGGTCGGGGACGGCGACATCGCCGCCGGCAAGGAGATCGCCTACTGGCGCGCGTGGCTCGACAGTCTCAGAAGCCTGACCATCGTCGATCCGGCCTGCGGCTCCGGCGCTTTTCTGATCGCCGCCTTCGACCGGCTGGCGCAGGAATACCGCCCGGTGCTCGAACGCCTCGACGACCTCGGCGCCCCCGCGGGGCTCGACGCTTTCGACGAGATCGTCACGCGCAATCTCTACGGCGTCGACCTCAATCCCGAATCGGTCGAGATCGCCCGCCTGTCGCTGTGGCTGAAAACGGCGCGCCGCGATCATCGCTTGCAAAACCTGGAGGCGACGATCCGCGTCGGCGACAGCCTGATCGAGGACGCAGCGTTCACGGCGCGGCCGTTCGACTGGCGCGCGGCCTTTCCGCAGGTGTTCGAGCAGGGCGGATTCGATATCGTGATCGGCAATCCGCCCTACGTGCGGATGGAATTCATCAAGGCGGTCAAGCCTTGTCTGGAGAAGCATTACCGCGTCGCCGCCGACCGTGCCGACCTCTACGCCTATTTCTATGAGCGCGGTGTCGGGCTGTTGCGGGACGGCGGCCGGCTCGGCTTCATTTCGTCTTCGACCTTTTTCCGCACCGGGTCGGGAGAGAATCTGCGCAGGTTTCTGGCCGAGACGACGGCGGTCGAGACGATCGTCGATTTCGGCGACGCGCAGCTTTTCGAGGGGGTGACGACCTATCCGGCCATCGTCGCCTTGGCGAAAAAGAGCGAACCGGGCGGCGACGTCGCCTACCTCGTGGTGGAGGGCGATCCGCCTTCCGATCTCGGCCGCGCGTTCGCCGAAGGCGCGCGGGCGATGCCGCGCGCCCGCCTTTCCGGGGAGACGTGGCGGGTCGAGGGCGAGCCGCTGGCGAGGCTGCGGGACAAGATCACGGCCGGGCGCAAGACGCTCGGCGAGGTCTACGGCGCGCCGCTGTACGGCATCAAGACCGGACTCAATGCGGCGTTCATCATCGACACGCCGACCCGCGACCGGCTGGTCGCGGCGGACCCGAGGTCGGCCGAAGTTATGAAGCCGTTCTTGCGCGGTGAGGACGTCAAACGCTGGCGCGTCGAGCCGGCGGGGCTCTGGCTGATCAACACGCCCAGGGGCAAGGTCGACATCGACGCTTATCCGGCGATCCGCGACTGGCTGCTGCCGTTCAAGCCGGAACTCGAAAAGCGGGCGACGAAGCAGGAATGGTGGGCGCTGCAGCAGGCGCAACTGGCGTATCAGCCGAAATTCGAGACGACGAAGATCATCTACGGGCACTTCGCCCAGGAACGAATCTTCGCCCTCGATGGGAGTGGAACATTCTCTAACGACAAGACATATTTTATCCCAGATGGGACGCTCGATCTTCTCGGCTTGCTGAATTCGACAACGATTTGGTGGCTCCTGAGCGGGCTGTCGCCGGCGGTTCGGGATGGATGGCATGAATTGCGTGTTCAGTATGTCGAGACGCTACCGATACCCGACCTGTCGAGCGCTGATCGTGACCGTTTGGCCGCGCCCGCGCAAACCTGCACCGGCGCCGCGCGCCAACGCTTCGACATCGAATCCGCGGTCCGCCGCCGCATCCTCGACCTCGCGCCGCCCGAGCGCGCGAGGCTGACCGGCAGGCTGGAGGCTTGGCACGCGCTCGACTTCGCAGCGTTCCGCGCCGAGGTCAAACGCGCGTTCCGGCACGATATTCCCGTCCGGGAGCGGGGCGAATGGGAGACGTTTCTCGGCGAGAACTCCGCGAAGGTCAGGGCGCTCAACGCCGCCATCGCCGCCGCCGAGCGCGAGATCGACGAGATCGTCTACGCGCTGTTCGACCTCACGCCCGAGGAGATCGCGCTTCTGGAGGCATCCCTCGAGGGGCCGTAATAACAGTGCATAAATATTTAATAGCCTCTTGGGGAACGGCGTCATCGCGAGCGAAGCGTGGCGATCCAGGGGGGCGTAAGGCGCTCTGCGAGCCTCTGGATCGCCACGCCGCTTCGCGGCTCGCGATGACGACGCGGGCTATGACCCCGCGCAAGTCAGTGTAGACCTGGACCGAGTCGGCTTTGTCAGTCGCCGGGCGCAGCCTCCGGCCGCGGCCGGGAAGGCAACCGTCACCGCACCAGCACGTTCCGGAACTGCCACGGGTCGGTCTCGTCGATGTCCTCGGGGAAGAGCCCCGGGCGGTTCTCGAGCGGGGTCCAGCCGGTATAGACGCCGACGACCGGTCCGAGATAGGGGCGCTGGACTTCGAGGCAACGGCGGAAGTCCATCTCGTCCGCTTCGACGATGCCCGCCTTCGGGTTTTCGAGCGCCCAGACCATGCCTGCGAGCACCGCCGACGTCACCTGCATGCCGGTCGCGTTCTGGTAGGGCGCGAGGTCGCGCGTCTCCTCGACCGAGAGCTGCGAGCCGTACCAGTAGGCGTTGCGCGCGTGGCCGTAGAGCAGCACGCCCAGCTCGTCGATCCCGTCGACGATCTCGGCCTCGGTGAGAATATGCTGGGCGCTCTGGATCTGGCCGGCGCGGCCGAAGAGCTCGTGCAGCGACAGCACCGCGTCGTCGGAGGGGTGATAGGCGTAATGGCAGGTCGGGCGGTAGACCGCCTCGCCCTTCTCGTCGCGCACCGTGAAATAGTCTGCGATCGAGATCGCCTCGTTGTGGGTGACCAGGAAGCCGAACTGGCCGCGCGCCGTCGGCGTCCACGAGCGGACGCGGGTGTTGGCGCCGGGCTGGTTGACGTAGATCGCCGCGCCGCAGCCGGTCTCGTGGAAACCGGCGTTGACCGGCGCCCACTTCTCGTGCGTGCCCCAGCCGAGCTCCGCCGGCTGCATGCCTTCCGACAAAAACCCTTCGACCGACCATGTGTTGACGAACACGTTGCGCGGCTTCGGGTTCTTCGCCCGCTGGGTGTCGCGCTCGGCGATATGCACGCCCTTGACGCCGAGGGTTTGCGCAAGCCTCCCCCAGTCCGCGCGGGTCTTCGGCTCGGGGGACTTCTCGCCGAGGTCCGCGGCGAGGTTCAGCAGCGCCTGCTTGACGAACCAGGACACCATGCCCGGGTTGGCGCCGCAGCACGAGACTGCCGTCGAGCCGCCAGGATTTTTCCGCCGCTCCTCGAGCACCGTCTCGCGGAGCGCGTAGTTGGTGCGCGCCTCGTTGCCGAGGGTCTTGGCGAAATAGAAGCCCGGCCAAGGCTCGACGACCGTGTCGATGTAGAGCGCGCCGAGCTCGCGGGCGCAGCGCATGATGTCGAGCGAGGAGGTGTCGACCGAGAGGTTGACGCAGAAGCCCTGGCCCTTGCCCGCCGTGAGGTACTTGCCGAGCACCTCGCGATAATTGTCCTTCGTCAGGCCGAGGTGGACGAACTTGACGCCGCGCTCGTCCAGGAGCTTCCGGTCCGCGTCGTTCGGGTCGATGACGTAGAAATGCTCTTTGTCGAAGGCGAAGTGACGCTCGATCAGCGGCAGGGTTCCCTTGCCGATCGATCCGAACCCGATCATGACGATCGCGCCTTCAATGCGACCGTGCTGCGGCCAATGCGACATGGCGTCGTTCTCCTCGTGGACGCCATGAGCCTGTCGGGGGACAGACGGCCTTACGCGTCTTTCCGCGGCTTAAAGCCACGG
This sequence comes from uncultured Hyphomicrobiales bacterium, assembly GCA_903932535.1. Taxonomy (GTDB): domain Bacteria; phylum Pseudomonadota; class Alphaproteobacteria; order Rhizobiales; family Beijerinckiaceae; genus Roseiarcus. Next base: position 8,067 of record CAIZGR010000360.1, read on the forward strand.
CTTTTTCGCGCCGTCAATAGCGCGCCGCGGCGCCAAACCGTTGCAATTCCGTCACAAAGATCTGCGCCGCCCCACGTTTTCCGGGGTGGCGGCGCGCGCCGCTTCGATCTTTCGCAGCCGGCGTCACGGGCCGCAGACCGACGTGTATCGCCCTTTGAAGTCGCCGATCACCGCGCAATTCGGGTACGGACTGGTCGCGGCCGTGCCGCCCCCGACCACGGCGAACGGCGCTTCCAGCGCCATCAGCGGCATTGCGCCGTAGGAGGGCGCGGGGCCGTAAGTGGTGGCGGGCGTCTTCACGCCGCCGCCGCTCGGATACGTGCCGCCGTCGGGCGTGCTGGCTTCGGCGAAATCAGGGGCGGCGGCCAGGGCGAGCGCCGCCGCCGGCAGAAGCGAGGTGGGGATTCGTCTCATCGAACGACCGCCTGTCGATACGCTGGCCAACGATCGAGACGTCGGGTCGTTCCCGAGGTTCGCGACGATTTGAACACGGCCGGCTTTCGTGAAAGGCGCGGGCTGCGACCGGCCGTCCCCGGCGCATTCGCAGCCGGCGGCCGGCCATGCTAGACGGAGGTCCGCCTCAACCGGTTCGGTCCGTCAAAAAACGGCCGGCCGGACCCGTAACATGCGCCGCGTCGGAGCGAAGACCGTATGGGAGCCTTGCCGGTCGAAGGTCCCTCGGACGATCCCTGGTCGACGATGATGAGGGCCGCCATGGCGGGCGACGAAGGCGTCTATCGGCGCCTTCTGGAGGATCTCGGGCGGTCGGTGAGGGCCATGGCGCGCGCCGCCTTCGCCAGGGCGAGGCTCGGCGACGCGGATGTCGAGGATGCGGTGCAGGAGACGTTGCTGGCGATCCACCTGAAGCGCCACACCTGGGACCCGGCCCTGAAGCTCGGGCCGTGGGTCAACGCGGTCGCGCGCCACAAGATCATCGACGCCATGCGGCGGCGCGGCGCGCGGCGCGCCGAACCGATCGAGGATTTCGAGGACTTTCTCGCCGCGCCCGAGGCGGAGGACCCGCACGCGCTCGGCGACGCGAGGAAGCTCATGGAAGCGCTCAACCCGCGGAGCCGCGACATCGTGCAGGCGATCTCGCTCGACGGCCAGTCTATCGCGGCGACCGCCGCCCGTCTCGGCATGACCGAGGTCGCCGTGCGGGTGGCGCTCCACCGGGCGCTGAAGGCGCTCGGCGCCGCGTGGCGGAGGTCGGTGGCATGAAAACATCCGAGCTGATCGCGGCGCTCGCCGCCGACTCCGTTCCGGAGCGCGTCCATCTCGGGCGCCGCTTCGCCGCGGCCCTCGCGCTGGGCTCCGTCGGCGCGTTCGTCCTCTATGCGCTGGTCGTCGGGCCGCGGCCGGACTTCCTCGCCGCGCTCGGCACGATCCGCTTCGGCCTCAAGTTCGTCGATGCGCTGGCCCTCGCGCTGCCCGCGGTTCTGCTGCTCGCGCGGCTTCAGCGGCCGGACGCGAAGCCCGGGACGCTCGCGCTGTGGCTGTTTGCGCCCCTTGCGCTGCTCGCGGCCGCCGTCGCGGTCGAGCTGATCGTCGTTCCGCAGAACGAATGGCTGCGCCTCCTCGTCGGACGCAACATGTGGTATTGCGTCACCATGATTCCGATGATGGCGGCGCCGATCCTGGCGGCGCTGATCGTCGCGCTCAGCGCCGGGGCGCCGCGACATCCGGGCTGGACAGGGGCGCTCGCCGGCGCCGCAAGCGCCGGGATCGCTTCGTTTCTCTACGCCTCCCACTGCCCCGACGATTCGCCGCTGTTCGTGGCGGCGTGGTATCCGCTGGCGACGCTCGTCTGCGCCGCCGCCGGCGCGCTCGCGGGGCGGCGATTTCTGACGTGGTGACCTGTAGACGGAGTCGCTGACCGCGTCAGCCGCGCTCGGCGGGCGCGGCGACAAGCGCCTACTTTTTCACCAGCGGGTCGAGGATCGCCTTCAACTGGTCGAAAGTCAGCTCGCCGCCGTAGACCTTGCCGTCGATCACGAACGTCGGGGTGCCGGAGAGCTTGATCTCGTCGTTGGCGCGCTTGGCGATCGCGACAACGCCCTCGGCGAGCTTCTTGTCGTTGAGGCACCGGGTCGCCTGTTCCTTGTTCATGCCCGTCGGGCGCATCGCGGCGATCAGCGGCTCGAGCGGCTTGTCGACGAACGCCCATTTGTCCTGCCCGGCGAACAGAAGCTCGTCGGCGGCGAGCGCCTTGTCGTCGCCGAGGCAGCGGGCGAGGACGAAGCCGGCGACGTCGAGGGTGTTGCGGGAGAACTCGCGGAAGATATACCGAACCTTGCCGGCGTCGATGTACTCTTTCTTCAGTTCGGGCAGCGTTTCCTTGCTGAAGACGGCGCAATGCGGGCAGGTCAGCGAGGCGTATTCCACCACGGCGACGCCGTTGGGATCGCCGATCGTCAGGTCCGGCAGCACGCCCGGCTGCAACACCTTGGCCATGTCGACGGTGCGGTCCGGCTGCGGCGCGTCGGCGGCGCCGGCGGCGGGCGCGAACGCCGCCAGGATAAGGGCGGCGCCCGCCAGACGGCGGAGGGAAGCGAAAGCCATTCGGGGCTCCTGACGAGGCTGTTCAATCGGCCGCGACATTGCTCACAAACCCCGCCGGGCGGCAACCCCCGACAATCCTTCGGCGTTCACGTCTTCGTTGGAGCGCCCTCCGCCGCTTGGCGCGCGGGCGGCGCCATGTTAGCGCCCGGCCAAGCCATACCGAGGAGAAGACGATGGAATACCGGCAGCTCGGCCGCTCGGGCCTGAAGGTCTCGGTTCTCACGATGGGCACCATGACCTTCGGCGGCAAAGGGCCTTTCGCCAAGGTCGGCGACGTCTCGCTCGACGGGGTGCGGCGCCTCATCGACATCGTCGCCGACGCGGGCGTCAACCTGATCGACACCGCCAACGTCTATTCCGCCGGCCGGTCGGAGGAGCTGATCGGGGAGGCGATGCCGGCGCGCAAACCCGGCATGCTGATCGCCACCAAGGCGCGCTTTCCGATGGGGCAGGGGCCCAACGACCGCGGCTCGTCGCGCTGGCACCTCATTCGCGAATGCGAGGCGAGCTTGAAGCGCCTGCGCACGGACGTGATCGACCTCTACCAGTTGCACCAGTGGGACGGGCTGACGCCGCTCGAGGAGACGATGGAGGCGCTCGATGCGCTCGTGCGCTCGGGCAAGGTGCGCTACGTCGGCTGCTCCAACTTCTCCGGCTGGCACATGATGAAGGCGATGGAGGCCGCGCGGCGCGACGGACGCGTCCCCTTCGTCTCGGAGCAGATCCACTACACCCTCCAGGCGCGCGAGGCCGAATACGAGCTTCTGCCGATCGCGGCGGACCAGGGCCTCGGCGTGCTCGTCTGGAGCCCGCTCGCGGGCGGCCTTCTTTCGGGCAAGCACCGCCGGGACCAGGCGGCCCCCGAGGGCACGCGCCAGTTCTCCGGCTGGACAGAGCCGCCGGTGCGCGACGAGGCCGCGCTCTGGAGCATCGTCGACGAGCTCGTGGCGATCGGCGAGGCGCACGGCGTGTCGGCGGCGCAGATCGCGCTGGCGTGGCTCATCGGCCGGCCGGCTGTGACCTCGCTCGTCATCGGCGGGCGAACGGAGGCGCAGTTCCAGGACAACCTCGCCGCGGTCGGGGTCGAACTCACCGACGAGCAGCGCTCCCGGCTCGACAAGGTCAGCCGGCCGCCGCTGATTTACCCGTACTGGCACCAGTCCAACACCGCCAGCGACCGGCTCAGCGCCGCCGATCTCGTGCTGCACGAGCCGTATCGGAAGGGGTAGGCGCTCCCTTCGCCCGACCTCGCTTCGCTCGGTTCCCCTCCCCGCTTTCGCGGGGCGAGGGCAAAGCTCACCGGCTCGCCTGGATGTGGTTGCGCACCACCGGATAGACCTGCGCCTCCCAGCGCTTGCCGCTGAACACGCCGTAATGGCCGACGCCGGGCTGAAGGTGGTGCGTCTTCATGTAGGGCCTGAGGCCCGAGCAGAGGTCCTGGGCCGCCAGCGTCTGGCCGGCGGCGCAGATGTCGTCCCGCTCGCCCTCGACGGTGAGCAGGAACGTTCTCTTGATCGCGCGCGGCTCGATCGGGCGGCCCCGGTGCTTCATCAGCCCTTGGGGCAGCAGGTAGCGCTGGAACACCTGTTCGACGGTTTCGAGATAGAAATCCGCGCTCATGTCCATGATCGCGAAATATTCCTTGTAGAAATCGCTGATGGCGTCGGCCTTGTCCGTGTCGCCGGCGACGCGGTGCTGGAAGAGGTCGACGAAGGATTTCGTGTGCCGGTCGAGGTTCATGCTCATGAACGCGCAAAGCTGCAGGAAGCCGGGATAGACACGCCGGCCGGCGCCTTCGAACTTGTCGGGCACCACGCCGATCATGTTGGTGCGGAACCATTCGATCGGCTTCTCGACCGCGAGTTCGTTCACTTTGGTCGGCGAGATGCGGCAGTCGATCGGGCCCGCCATCAGGGTGAGGCTCGCGGGCTGGATATGGGCGTTGTCCTGCGCCATCACCGCGGTCGCGGCCAGCGCCGAGACGGTCGGCTGGCAGACCGCGACGACGTGGCAGTCCTCGCCGAGAAAATTGACGAAGTCGATCAGGTGCTGGGTATAGTCCTCGAGGTTGAAACCGCCGTGGACGAGACCGACGTTGCGCGGATTCTTCCAGTCGGTGACGAAGACCTGATGGTCGCGCAGCAGCGTGCGGATCGTGCCGCGCAGGAGGGTCGCGAAATGGCCCGACATCGGCGCGACGAGCAGGATCTTCGGATCGTTCTCTCCGCCTTCGCGGCGGAAGCGCAGAAGCTGGCAGAACGGCGTCCAGTGGACGCCGTTCTCTTCCACGGGAACGCGCTCGCCGTGGATCTCGACGAAATCGATGCCGTAATCTGGACGCGCATGGGTGAAGCCGGCGAGCGCGATCAATTCGTAGTAGGCCGCCATGCGGCGGACCGGCGGCGCGAACGGGTTCGCCGTCCAGGCGGACAGGATCGTGCTGGCGTTCTCGGCGAACAGCCGCATCTGATCGCCGGCGTCCGCCATTCTCTGATATGCGTCGTACATCATCTCGCTGGCTCGT
>CAIZGR010000361.1 GCA_903932535.1 uncultured Hyphomicrobiales bacterium
CCGCCGCGCCGCCGCGCCGCGCGCGAGCCGTTTGCCCGGGTCGGCGAGCGTCGCCACGATCGTTTCGGCGAGCGCGTCGATGTCGAAAAAGGACGTCAGCGCGCCATTGCCGCCATCCACGAACTCGCGAACCGGCTCCGTGTCGGAAGCAATCAGCGCGCAGCCCGCGCTCATCGCCTCGAGCATCGACCAGGAGAGCACGAACGGGTAGGTCAGGTAGACGTGGGCCGCCGAAATTTGCAGAATCTCGAGATAGGCCTCGCGCGGTTGGCGGCCGAGGAAGACGACCCGCGACCGATCTAGCCGGTCGCCGAGCTCGCTGAGCAGCGCGTCTTTCCAGTTGAGATGTTTGCGCGGCGGCGATCCGTAGGAGACGCCGCTGTCGCCGACGATCAGCACGCGCGCCTTCGGCCGCTTTTCGAGCGCCTTGGGCAGCGCGCGCAGGAAACTGTGAAAGCCGCGCACGGGCTCGAAATTGCGCGACGTGTAGGTGATGATCTCCTCGCCGGCCGACAGGCGCTCGCCGTTCGGCAGCACGAGCGTCGCGAAGGGATCGGGACGGAAAAGTCCGTGTCGACGCCGTCGTGGGCCACTGTTATCGCCGAGCGAACGATCGCGGGGTAGGTCGACTTCTGCCATTCCGTCGGCGACACGGCGGCGTCGCAGGAGGCGAGGGACAACAGGGTCGCCGCGTTCCTGGCGTCGAGGGCGACGAAGCCGTCGACGCCCATCGTCGGGAATTCCGGATCGAAGCCGATGTCGCCGCCGTGGCGCCGATAATAATACTCGCAATAGACGATGATCTTCGCGCCCGGAAACAGCGTGCGCAGCGGCAGGCCCTCGCCCCAGCCGGGATGCACGAAGACCAGATCGGGCGTGAACCCGTCCTTGCGCAGCGCGTTTCCCGCGTAGAGCACCTCCTCGGCGCGGCGCGACTCGTTGTCGAAGCGTCGCGCGAAGCTGTGCGCGCGCGCGACGGCGGCCGGGCTCCGGTAGCGATGGAGCCGAACGCCGGGCATTTCCCGCGCGGTCTCGCAGCCTATGGCGGCGAGATCGACATCCCTGAAACGCGACAAAGCGTCGGCGAGCCGCGCGAACTGCGCCGGAAAATTGTTGTGGACAAAAAGGATCTTCATTCTTCGGAGGCGGCTTCCGGAAAGGACAGGCCGCCGCGTTGCAGGAGAAGCCGGATGTCCGAGGCGTTCGCGTCCTCGCGCAGGCCGACCGCCCACAGATCATAGGCTTCGCCGCGCAGAACCCACGCCTCGTCGAAGCCGGCTTCGATCAGCAGTTCGCCCAGGCTGTCCGCCGTGAAGCCGCACTTGTGCGCCATGCCCGTGGCGCCGGCGGCGATCGATTTCTGGTGGCCCCACAGCATGTCGCCGGCGCGGATCGGGCCCGCGGGGGACTGATAGATCGGCTCGCTGAACCGGCCAGCCACGATGAGTTCGGCGACGGCCCTTATGTCCGGGCAGGTGACGAGCGCGAAGCCGTCCGCGCGCAGGACGCGGCGAAATTCGCGCAATGCGGCCAGCGCCTCATGAGCGTAGACGTGCTCGAGCGCGTGCGAGCACCAGACCGCGTCGAAAGCGCCGTCGTCGATCTTGCCGCGAAGATCGGCGATGTCGCCGAGAATGTCGGGCGCGGCGTTGGCGTCGGCGTCGAGAAGCATCTGCTCCCAGTCGCGGTTGCGGAACGATGGATGCAAACTCGTTTTGTTCTTCGGCCCGCTTCCGGCGTTCAGAACCCACTTGCCGTCAAACGAAAGCATGACTCTCCTCGCGTCAATTCTGCCCCGTCCGCCAAGTCAAAACCCCTTGGGCGGACGCCTCTCGACCGGCGATCGCCGCAAACGCGGCGCGAGCCCTCGTGGAGGCCAAGCCACAGCAGAATAGGGCGGATCGCACATGGCAAGCAAGGGGCTGTAGTCGGGATCGTCGAGAAGAGCCTCGCCCCACGCGTCGCGCAGGCTGCGCAGCGCTCGCGCGAAAGCGGCGCCCGAGCCTTCGTCGCGCCGGCTCACGATTCCGTCGGGTCTGCGGAGCGCGGCATGCGGGGTGAAGACGACGCTGAGGCCCCGCGCCGAAACCCGGAGACAATAGTCGACGTCGCCGAGGTAGGCCGCAAATCGGACCTCGTCGAAGCCTCCGGCGGCGAGAAAAAGGCCGCGCCGCGTGGTCATGCAGGCCGATGCGACGGCGCCGGTCCGGCGCGCGGCGCGCAGGGCGCCGCCGTAGCCCGGGTCGCCGTCGAGCCGGTCGCGAAACGCGGCGGCCGGCGCGAAATCGACGCCGAGCACCATGCCGGCCTGTTCGATCCCGCCGCCCGGCCCGACGAGTTTGGCGCCGGCCACGCCGACTCTTTCGTCGACGTGACGCGACACCATGTCCTCGAGCCAGCCGTCGTCGAGGGCGACGAGTTCGGGGTTCAGGAAGCACAGGATTTCTGCTTGGGCGTGGGTCGCGCCGACATTGCAGAGCCGGGCGAAGCGGAAAGGGCCGCCGGCGCGGACGACTTCGACGCCGCGCCGGGCCAGCCGGCGCAGATCGTCGAGCGTCCCCGGCTCGCGCGATTCGTTGTCGACCACGAGGATTTCAGCGCCCGCCCGGGCCGCCGCCGGCGCCAGCGAATCGAGGCATCGCAACAGGCGATCGGCTCGGTCTCGCGTCGGAACGACGATCGTCACGCTTTGCCGTCGCGCGGAGCGACGTCGCACCCGGCAGAAGGGCTCGCCATCGTGCGTCTCGACGACGACGGCGGCGGAGAGGCCGCGCGCCGCGAGATGGGCTTCGGTCGCCTGACGAAAGCGCTGCGCTCCCCCGGCGAGAAGCGTCTCCCGATGCCGCGCCGCGGGTCCGGGGAGATGCAGCGCCGAGCGCTCGCCGTTCCCGGCGTCGAACGGCGCATTGGCGAGCCTGAAGATGTCGCCGATCCGCGACCGCGCCGCCGCCAGAACGACGGAGCGGGGCAGCGCGAACACCGGCGCGAAATAGGCCTGTTCGAGCATGCGCTCGTGATCGAAGGCGGGCAGGGCAAGCGGCCAGACCGTCCCGTCGTCCCCCTCGATCTCGCGGTCGCAATAGATCAGGCTCGCGCGCTCCCCGGCGGCCGCGCCGAAACGGGCGAGCGCTCCTTCGTCGAGGCGCACGCCCGCCAGCGTGAACAGGAACCAGTTCGCGTCCGTCGCATGCCCTTCGACGAAGCCGATCAGCTTCTCCGGATCGTACGCGAAGGGATCCGCGCTCGAGCCCAGGACTGCGCAGTTCCAGTCCGCATGCGTTTGCGCCTCGAGGCTGTCGAGCGTCTCCTGTAAGCCGCACCCGTCGAGGATCACGACGCCCCAGCGCGCGGGAGACTCGGGCTGCGCCTGAGGAACGAAGCTCGGCTTCAGCTCGGAATAAGCCGAAAACGGCAGACTGTTTGGGAACAGCCGGTCGACGAGCTCGGCTTGCAGCCGCTGACCGGGCGTCGCGGCGAACCCGGACAGGGCGGCCTCGAGCCCCTCGGGAAAGGCGAAGAACGTGACGGGGCTTCCCGCGAGCTCGCGGCCGGCGTCGCTGCGGAAGCAAACCCGCCATGCCTGCCCGTCCGCATAGCGGCGCGGCAAGTGCAGGTCGAAAGCTCGCTGTGGACCCGGACGGGGAGCATCGACCTGTCTCCAGCTCAGGGCAGGCGCCTCCGCGACGAGCGCATCGTCGATGAAGGCCGCGACCATCGGCGGCGCCCGATCGTTGCGGCTCTCGATCCAGCCGGTGAAGCGCAGCCCGCCGCGCCACGACACCGCGCCGGCCGCGACCTGAGCCGTCCCGGCGTCGCCCGCCGGCAAGTCGACGATCGCGCCGGGGATGTCGTCCCGGTTGGCGACCCGCACTTCGATCGACCGTGCGCTTTCGACGAGGGCGCGGGTGAGCGGCATGAGAAAGGCGTATCGACCGTCGCCGACGCCGGCCGCGCGCAAGTCCTCGTCCGGCCGATCGGCGATGGCCACGTCCGTGACGAGGCCGTCGACGAGCACTTCTACGACGAAACGGCGTTCGGGCTCGGCGGCCTCATAAGCATGGCCCACGATGCCTACGCGATCGACGAAGCGCGCCGCGAGCGTCACCGATTCTTCCATGTCACCGCCCCTGGTCGCCGCCCGCGCCCCCGAACGCCCAGTCGAACAGGTCGTCGAGGACAGCCGCGCGAGGGCGCGCCGGATCGAGCGGCAGGTCCTGCGCGTGAAGCCGGAAGCCCGCTCCCGACCAGTCGAAGAAGGCGATCGGCGCCGGGCCGACGCGCGTAAACATCTCCACCGCCCAAAACCCTCCGTCCCGAAGAGGAAGGAAATACCGGCCTATGCGGTAGGTGTCGAGAACCCGGGCGATCTCGGGCGCCGCGATCGGTCCCGTCGCGAACAGGCCGTTGGCGATCAGCCGCTCGTCGATCCGGGTCGAACCGAAGAGAACAGCCGTCCGCTTCTCGTCGCGGAGCCGCCGCGCGAGGTCCATCAGCAGCGCCAGGGTTTCGGCCGTCTCGAACGGAAGCACAATCGCGAGCGCTTCCCCTCGCTCCGGCCGGGACGCCGCTCGCGGCGCGTCGGGCGGCGCGGCTCCGCACCAAGCGGCGGCGAGCGCGTCGGCGCCCAAGACGCGGTCGAATTGCTCGAGCGACGCGGCGGGTCCGGCGACCAGCGCGTCGCAGGCCAGGCTCGGCGCGCCGCCGGCGCCGCACGGCAGGGCCGGGGCGCCCGGAGCGACGATCCATTCGATCCGGTCATGCGCCCATGCGTTCGCGACCGCCGCCACGGCTTCGCCCGTCTCGCACCAGACGTCGACGTTCTGGGGCGCAGACCCGTCCGCGGCCCGCAGGCGCACCCTGAGCCCGCTCGCCTCGGCGTCGACGAAACCCAGGACGGCGCCGATCCCCTCTTGCGCGACGCGCTCCGCCCGCGCTCGCATCGCCGGCTCGAAACGGCTCGGACCCAGGATCAGGCGCCGCCTCCGCGCCTCGCCGGCGAGCGCCGACTCGACGCGCGCCCGCGCCGCGGCGAGCGGATCGGCGGCGACAAAGGCGCGGCATTCCGCAGCGTAATCCGGGAACCGCCGCGCGAGCGCATGACGGTTGCGCGACACGAGCGCCTGCTTTCGCGCCGGCGCGAACGACCGCGAGCCCAGATGCGGCACATAGATCGAGGGCGCGCAGACGTTGCGAAAACCGGCCGCGCGCGCCCGCAGGCCGTAATCAGCGTCTTCGAGGTAGCCGTCGCCGAAATCGCCGGAGAGTTCGCCGACCGCGTCGAGGCAGGCGCGGGTGACATAGGCACAGAAGCCCGTTCCGCTCGGCAGGTCGACGATTTCGCCGGCGCCGGCCGCGGCGGCGGCGCGGTCGATCGCCCGCCATCGCTCGGGATCGTGGGCGTTCTCGCGGAACCGCCCCGGATAGCTGACGAATTCGCCATGATTGCTGAGCGGATTGACGATGCCGGCGTCGGGATGGGCTCGGGCGCAAGCGAGGAACCTGCGCAAAGCGCCCTCCGGCAAAAGCGTATCGGCGTTCAGCAGGAGGACGTCGCCGCCCCGGATGTGGCGCAGCGCCCGGTTCACCGCGCCGACGTAGCCGAGATTGACAGGATCGACCAGCAGCCGCGCGCCGGGGCCTGTCACGTTTTCGAGCAGATAGCGCTTCAGGCGCGGATCGGGCGCGTCGTCGTCGACCACCAGCGTCTCGCAGCCGGGAGTCGCTCGCATCTCGGCGAAAGCCGTTTCGAGACAGGCGCGCGTCGCCTCGAAATCGTCGTAGACCGGGATGACGACCGTCAGCGCCGCGTCGGCGAGCGCGTCCGCGGGGTCCAAGCGACGGAGGGTCCCGGGCACGCGCGCGACGGCGATTTCGACGTCCTGAACAGTGAGCGCGACGCTCAGCGGCGGCCGCTCGCCGAGGTCGAGCTCGAAGTCCGCGGCGGCCCCGAAGATCGGCGCCCATGCGTGTTCCGGGTCGGGGGCCAGCGTCACGCTTTCCGCGCCCTCGCCGCAGATCCGCAACGCGGCCTTCGCCCCCGCGCGCCAAGCGAGCCGGCCGATCGCGCGACCGTCGACCACGCGCACGAAGCCCGCGCCGCTCGCGCCGAGCGCGGCGAGAGTCCGCGCCGCCGCGGACGCCTCGAACGACGATCCGCCGATCGAGGCGCGCGCCGCCTCCGCCTTCTGCCGATCGTCGCCCCAAGCCGCGAGCCGCCGGTAAAGGGCGGAACCGGCGGGTCCCCGAGCAAGCGCCTCCGCCACGTCGTCGCGCGCATGAGCGGCGAACCCGAGCCGATGCGCCGCCTCCGCGCGTATGAGCAGGTTGTCGGCGTTCGGCCCGGCGAGACGAATCCAGCGGTCGGCGGCCGCATAAGCGGCGAAGGCGTCGCCCTGCGTCAGCGCACGCAAAGCCGTGTCGGGAAGAAGGGCATCCCGGCCGGCGGCAAGCGCGTCGAACTCGCGGGAAAATGCCGTCATGGCGAGGCTCTGATCCAGATCCGCTTTGGATCATAGCCTCCCGCAACGCCTCCGGGTCAATTCTGCGCGCCTCCCCCTCGCCCTCTGCGTCACCTTTCCCTTGCGGCCTCGGAGGCGATTTTGGCCAGCGGGGAGAGGAGATAGTCGATCACGCGCCGGGAGTCGGTC
>CAIZGR010000362.1 GCA_903932535.1 uncultured Hyphomicrobiales bacterium
GCTGCCCGCAACCTTCACGCTCGCGGCAGCCCTTGGCGCGCGCAATCTCGCCAGGCTCGGCGTGCTCCCCACGCGGCTTTCGGCGGTGGACGAAGCCGGAACAATGGACGTCCTGTGCGCCGATAAGACCGGCACGCTGACGCGAAACGAACTCGCTGTCGGGCGGATAAGGCCGATGGGTTCGTTCACCGAAGCCGACGTGCTCTCGGCCGCCGCTTTCGCGAGCGCCGAAGGCGGACAGGATCCAGTGGACCTCGCAATCCGCGCGGCCGCCGCCGCAAAGGGGGAAGCGGCCAAGTTCAAGTTCGTCTCGTTCACGCCGTTCGATCCGGCCAAGCGCATGTCGGAGGCGACCGTTACGGGCTCGAATGGAGAGCGCCTGCGCGTCGTGAAGGGCGCGTTCGCAAGCGTGAGCGGCCTCGCCGAGCCATCGCCATCGGCGGAAGCCGAGGCAAAGGAATTGGAATCGCAGGGAATGCGCGTGATGGCCGTCGCTTTGGGGCCCGGCACGGCGATGAAACTGGTCGGACTTGTCGCTTTGACCGATCCCGCCAGGGACGATTCGCCTGCTCTCGTGCGGGAACTTCACGCGCTCGGCGTTAAAGTGGTGATGGTCTCGGGCGATGCGCCCGCCACGGCCCTCGCGGTGGCGCGTACGGTCGGTCTTCGCGGCGCGCTCTGTCCGCCGGGCGGCCTCTCGGATCGCGTTCGCCTCGAGGACTACTCCGTCTTCGCCGGGGTCTTGCCCGAAGATAAATTCAATCTGGTGAAGACCTACCAGAGCGCGGGCCACACAGTCGGAATGTGCGGCGACGGCGCCAATGACGCGCCAGCGCTTCGCCAAGCCCAAATCGGAATTGCCGTGTCCACGGCGACCGACGTCGCGAAGTCCGCCGCGGGCATGGTGCTCACCGCGCCCGGCCTTGCCGGCGTTGTCTCGGCAGTCAGGCAGGGGCGGATTATCTTTCAACGGATTCTCACGTACACGCTCAACTCCATCACGAAGAAGATCGTTCAAGTCCTGTTCATCGCGGCCGGATTGATCATGACAGGGCACGCGATTCTAACGCCGCTGTTGATGGCCTTGATCATGATCGTCGGCGACATTCTCGGGATGTCGCTGACGACCGACAACGTGCGGCCATCTCCCCACCCGAATTCCTGGCGCATCGACAGATTGACGATTGCAGGTTTCGTCATGGGGCTGGGTCAGCTCGCGTTTTGTGTCGCTGTCCTTGCGGTCGGCGACTTTGTCGCCGGCTACGACATAGCGACCTTGAGAACGCTCGCCTTCGTGACCCTCGTTTGCGGCAACCAGGCGACGACTTACAACAATCGCGAGAGACGCCGGATTTGGTCGTCGCGGCCAAGTTCGTGGCTCGTCGCTTCCTCGGTTGTCGACACGTTGATCGCCTGCGTCCTCGCTGTGACGGGGATCGCGATGGCGCCCCTATCCCTCCGGGTGGTCGCGGGCGCGTTCGGCGGCGCTGTCGTTTTCGCTCTTCTGATGGACCTTGTGAAAGTCCCGCTGTTTCGCAGACTTTCCCTCACCTAAATCAGCGAGGCATCGGCTTTGACGTCTTCGTCGACGCGATCATCGATTGCGCGCGGGAGCCGCGCCGCCAAGCCCGAACGGCGACCTCCTGGCGTAGGTAGTTTCCGAGGCTGCCGTGGGCGTTCGACGGGCGCGTAACATGCGCTTTGCGCGCCGGACAGATAGTCACGGCCATATCGCCGCGGACGATCAAGTGTTCCGACCGGGCGTTGGCGCGTCAGAGCCCGGCGGGTTCCGGCTTGCGACCTCCTCGGCCGCGTGAGCCGAGTGGGAGACCCGACATTTGTCAAACCTAGTGTTGACGGCCAAGCCCGCTATCCCAGCACATCGCTTTGTCGGATTTTCCAGGAAACCGTCGCCATGGGATAGCGAGCAGCCGATCCGCGAGGAATTGTTCAGCGTCGAGCGCCTCGAGGCGCATGCGAAGAGTCTTGCGGTTGCTCAGACCGTAGCATCCCGTCCGACCGGCGGCTTGCCTCTGGCCGCCCGGCTCGCAGACAATTCCACGGCTCTCCTTTCGGCCTATAAGTCGATCGTGAAGGCTGTCGACGCCGGGCGCCAGATCACGCCGGCGGGAGAGTGGCTGATCGACAATTTTCATTTGGTGGAAAGACAGATCCGTCAGATCGGCACGGATTTGCCGCCCGGCTACTATCGCCAGCTGCCGAAACTCGTCGCCGGCCCGTTCGCGGGCTATCCCCGCGTCTTCGGCATGGCGTGGGCGTTTGTCGCCCACACCGACAGTTGCTTTGATTCCGATATTCTCGTTTCTTACGTCAATGCCTATCAGGCGGTTCAACCCCTCACGATCGGTGAGCTTTGGGCGGTTTCGATAACCCTGCAAATCGTCCTGATTGAGAATCTGAGGCGGCTTGCACAACAGATCACAAGCAGTCGCACCGCGCGCCACGAGGCCGATCGCCTTGCGGACCGACTGCTTGGAATGAGCGGACACGCCTCGGAACCGGCGTCGGTCGTCTTCGCCCGACACGGCGCCGAACCGCTCTCGGAGGCTTTCGCGGTCGAACTCGTGCATCGACTTCGCGATCAAGATCCGAGAGTCACGCCGGCGCTGGCTTGGCTCGACCTGCGGCTCGCGAAGCAGGGCCTGACTGCGGATACGGCCGTGCGCGAGGTCCATCGCAGCCAGGGGGCCGCGAACGTCAGCGTCCGCAACATCGTGACAAGCCTGCGGGTGATCGCCGAGGTCGACTGGCAGGTCCTGTTCGAACGCTATTGTCTCGTCGATGACGTTCTGGCGTCGGGATGCGCATTTCACGACATGGATTTTGCGACCCGCAATCTCTACCGAAGCGCAGTCGAGGACCTGGCGCGTAGGTCGGAACACGACGAACTCGAGGTTGCGCGCCTCGCCGTCGCAGCCGCGCATGCGCCCGATGAGTCCTGTGAGCCGCTGGAGCGATTGCGGCGCAGCGACCCCGGCTATCATCTGCTTGCCGGGGGGCGCCGCGTGTTCGAGAGCTCGATTGGCTTTCGCGGATTTGCTCGTTGGTCCGCTCAGGTCACTGCAAGGGTGGACTTGGGCGCCTACGTCGCCGCAATCATGGTCGCCTCCGCGATCGTCCTGGCGGCGCCGCTGATCGCTCTCGCCAGGTTGGGGCTCGGCCCGGGTCAGCTCGCGATCCTTACCGTTGTCGGCGCCATTTGCGCGATCGACGCGGGTGTCGCGCTCGTCAACCGCGGTGTGACGCTCTTCGTTCGTCCAGCGCCGTTGCCGGGCCTCGAACTTCGCAGCGGCGTGTCCGAGGCGATGCGGACACTCGTCGCCGTGCCCACGCTCTTGACCACGCCCGAAGAGATCGCGGAGCAGGTGGAGCGGCTCGAGATCCACCATCTCGCGAGCCCGCAAGGCGATCTGCACTTCGCCCTGTTGACGGATTGGGTCGACGCGGACGTCGAACGAGCCGAGGGCGATGCGGAACTGATCGCACTTGCGTGCGACGGCATTGAACGCCTCAA
>CAIZGR010000363.1 GCA_903932535.1 uncultured Hyphomicrobiales bacterium
GATTCCTACGACGTCGAGCTGCAGGACTGGATCGAGGCGGCCAAGGCCGGCAAGGTCGACGGCCCCAACGCCTGGGACGGCTATTTCGCCGCTGTCACCGCCGACGCGTGCCTGAAGGCGATGCACGACGGCGGGGTCGCGCCGATCGTCACGCCGCCGCGGCCGGCGTTCTACGACTGAAATTTAGCCAAGAGTGGTGTCGTTCGGCCCTTTTGGGCCGGACCCGTCTCGTCTTTCAGATCGCGATACCCAAATTTTTCTACAGTTTAGCGGAATTTTCAGAAACCTCAATCCCCTCCACAATCATTCTAATCTCTCTAAATTTTTTAAATAACTCTGAATCCGATAGAGATTCAAGGTATTCGGAAAAGCCTTCAGGCATTAAGATTAGCAAACTGAATTTTTCTCGTAATATTCTTGGCCAAATGGTTGTTAATTTTTTGTGTGTACTGACTAACGAATCACGATATAACTCGATATGTACTGCCCTGACTGCAACAAACATCATATCATGCACATGGACTGCATCATATTCACTGAATTGATCAGCAAAGGCAGGGAATGATAATTTCATTTGCTCCAATACTCGCGAAAGCCGCATCGGCCGTTGTGAGTCTGAATGAACTCGAATCTGCTTAAGCTCGAATTCTATTGCTGATAAGCGATATACAACTATTGAAACGTATTTATCAATCGCGATAAATGAAGTTATAGCAATCACAGCAAAGAATACGTAACCAAGAATGGACATTTCTTGTCTATCCCTTAGTGAGAGTGATTAATTTCTTTGCTTCTACAAAAAAACCATATCGCTTGCCAACGGTTATGCTGAAATGTTTCCGAGCCATGTGAACGTAGCGGTTGCATACTCCACGCATGCGTCAAGTTGACATGACGCCCGCATCTTGGCTGTTATGCAAAATGTCGCACGCTGGAAGCGCTTGGTTCGGCAGGTCAAGCCATGGGGTTCGCGCTTCCGCCGCTTTGAACCAGAGCGGGGGACGCCCTTGAAGATCACGCCTTCGTCGCCGCCGCGCCTTCGGCCTCGGCCGGCGCCGGTCCGGCGTTCGGCTTCTTCCCGCTCTTCCGCCATTCCTCGTAGCCCTGCAGCACCGCGAAGAAGGACGGCACGAACAGCACGGCCAAGCAGGTCGAGGCGATCATGCCCGAAAACACGCTGATGCCGAGCGAGCGGCGGGCGTTGGCGCCGGCGCCGGTGGCGAGCACCAACGGCAGCACGCCGAGGATGAAGGCGAACGACGTCATCAGGATCGGGCGGAAACGCAGGCGCGAGGCCTCGACCGCGGAATCCCAGATCGACTTGCCGTGGACGAGACGGTTCTCGCGCGCCACCTCGACGATCAGAATGCCGTTCTTGGCCGAGAGCGCGATCAGCAGCATGAGGCCGATCTGGGTGTAGAGGTTGTTGGCGGCCCCGAGGCCGGTCAGCGCGATCACCGGACCGAGCAACGCGAGCGGCACTGCGGCGAGCACCGCGAGCGGCATGGTCCAGCTCTCGTATTGGCCGGCGAGCACCAGATAGACCAGCAGCAGCGACAGGCCGAACACGTAATAGAGCTGATTGCCGGTGATCTTCTCCTGATAGGACATCGCCGTCCATTCGAAGGAGACGTCGTCGGGCAGGACGCGCTTGGCGATCGCCTCCATCGCCGCCATCGCCTGGCCCGAGCTGTAGCCGCGCGCCGCCCCTCCGATGATCGTCGAGGAGGGATAGAGATTGTAGAGGGTGATCAGCGGCGGCGCGACGGTCTGGCCGAGGTGGGCGACCGCGCCGAGCGGCACCATCTGGCCGTCTGCGCTGCGCACGTAGAGGTTCAGGAGATCTTCGGGATGAAGGCGGTATTGCGAGTCCGCCTGCACGTAGACCTGCAAAGACTGGCCGTACTTGTTGAACTGATTGACGTAGGTCGAGCCGACATAGTCGGTCAGCGTCGCAAAGATGTCGCCCGCGCTGACCCGCAGCGTCTCGGCCCGGTCGCGATCGACGAACAGCGTGACCTCGGGCGCGTTGGTCTTGAACGTCGTCAACACGCGGGCGAGGCTTGGATCGGTCGCCGCTTCGGCGACGATCTGGTCGGTGAGGTTTCCGAGCTTCTTGTAGTCGGTGCTGCCGCCGAGCAGCTCGAGCTGCATCTGGAAGCCGCCCGCGTTGCCGATGCCCTGAATAGCCGGCGGCGGGAGCACGAACGGCCTTCCGTCCGGCATCGCGGCGACCGCCTTCTCGAGGCGGGTGAAGATCGACAGGAGATCTTGGTCCTTGGCCTTCAGGCGCTCCGAAAACGGCTTCAGCATCACCCAGGCGACGCCGGCGTTGAAGAGGTCGGCGCTGTTGTCCAGCACCGACAGGCCGGAATCGGTGATGACCTGCTCGACGCCCGGGATCTCGAGCGCGGCCTTGGTCGCCCATTTGAGCGAATCGGTCGTGCGGCCGAGCGAGGCGCCCTCGGGCAGCTGCACCGCCAGCATCAGGTAGCCCTGGTCGTCTACGGGTATGAAGGCGGTCGGGATGCGCGTCAGGCCCCAGACGCCCAGGCCCGACACGATCAGCGCGACGATGACCATCAGGCCGCTGTGCTTGACCATCCGGCCGATGAAGCTGGCGTAGCCGCGCTCCGTCGGATCGTAAATATGGTTGAAGAGGCGGAACAGGAAAAACCGCTGCTCGGGCGGCACGGGCGTGCGCAACCAGAGGGCGCATTGGGTCGGCTTCAGCGTCGCCGCGTTGATGGCGCTGATGAAGGCGGTCGCGGCGATGACCAGCGCGAACTGGGCGAACATGTTGCCGGTGAGGCCCGGCACGAAGGCGGCCGGAATGAACACCGCCATGAGCACGAGCGTGATGCCGATGATCGGCCCGAACAGGTCGTCCATCGCGGCGATGGCGGAGTCGTGGCCGGACATCCCGCGCTCGATGTATTTGGTCACGCCCTCGACGATCACGATCGCGTCGTCGACCACGATGCCGATCGCGAGCACGATGCCGAACAGGGTCGAGAGGTTCACCGTGAAGCCCAGCGCCGCCATGCCTGCGAAGGCGCCGATGATGGTGACCGGCACCGTCGTCGCCGGCACGAGGGTCGCGCGGAAGTTTTGCAGAAAGACGAGGATGACGATCAGCACCAGAATGCCGGCCTCGTAGAGCGTCCGGTAGACCTCGGCGATCGAGTCGCTGATGAAGGTCGTCGTGTCGTAGGGGATGGAGAAGCGCAGGCCCTCGGGGAACCGCTTCGACAGCTTGTCCATCGTGGCCTTGACTTCCTTGCCGACTTGAAGCGAGTTCGACTCGGGCGTCTGGTAGATGGCGATGCCGGCGGCCGGGCGGCCGTCGAGGCGGAAGTCCTGGGCGTAGGTCTGGGCGCCGAGCTCGATCCGGGCGACGTCGCGCAGGTGGATGAGGCGTCCGCCCTGGGCCGTCTGGTCCTTGACGACGATGCTGCCGAACTCTTCCGGCTCGTCGAGGCGCGACTTGACGTCGACGGTGAACTGGAACTCGGTGTCGGCGGGCGCCGGCGGCATCCCGACCTGACCGGCGGCGATGTTCTGGTTCTGCTGCTTGATGGCGAGGATCACGTCCTTCGGCTCGAGGCCGAAGGACTGGAGCTTCTGCGGGTCCATCCAGATCCGCATGGAATAGTCGCCGGCGCCGAACACCTTGACGCTGCCGACGCCCGGCAGGCGCGCCAGCTCGTCGACCAGATTGATGGTCGCGTAGTTCGCCATAAACAGGCTGTCGTACTTGCCGTTGGGCGAATCGAGCGTGACAATCTGGAGGATCGCCGTGTTCTTCTTCTGCACGCTGACGCCCTGCGCCTGCACCGGGTAGGGGAGGGAGGCGAGCGCGAGCTGGACGCGGTTCTGCACCAGCACTTGGTCGATGTTCGGATCGGTGCCGATCTCGAACGTCACCGTCAGCGAGTACGTGCCGTCCGGCGCGCTCGTCGACTCCATGTAGAGCATGTGGTCGACGCCGTTGACCTGATTCTCGATCGGCAGGGCGACAGTGTTGACGACGGTCTGGGCGCTGGCGCCGGCATAGCTTGCGGTCACCTGAACCGTCGGCGGGACGACGTTCGGATATTCCGAGACCGGCAGGCGGTAGAGCGAGACGGCGCCGACGACGATCAGCACGATCGCCAGCACGTTGGCGAGGACGGGATGCTCGATGAAGAACTTCGAGATCATCGGCCTGCGCTCCCGCTTGCTATTGAACGGCGCCGGGCGTCGCCGGCTTCGGCGTCACTTTCATGCCGGGCGTGACCCGCCAGATTTCGCCGACCACGATCCGGTCGTCGCGGTTGACGCCGCTGGTCGCCACCTGGAGGTTGCCGACAATGTCGCCGAGCTGGACATAGCGCTTCTGCACGACGTCGTCGTCGCCGACAAGGAAAAGAAACCGGCCGCCCTGGTCCTCCTGGAGCGCGATTTCAGGAACGAGCAGCGCGCTCTTCGTCACCCTGCCCATCGGCAGGCGGATGTTGACGAACACCCCCGGCAGCAGCGCCCGGTCGGGATTGCTCAGGATTCCACGCACGTAGAGCGTGCCGGTCTGCGGATCGATCTGCGGCGCGACGTACTGGATCGCGCCGCGATGGGGGAAGCCGGTCTCGTCGGAGAGCGCCGCCTCGATCGGGATCTTGTGCAGATCGTCGAGCGACAGCCGGCGCTGATCGAGGTTGGCGCGGATCTGAAGCGCCTGCTGCGAGCTGATGTTGGCGACGACGTAGATCGGGTCGAGCTGCATGATCTCGGCGAGCGCGGGCGGCCCCCCCTCGCCGCCGACCATGTTGTTGGGATCGACGAGGTGCCGGCCCATTTGCCCGTCGAACGGCGCCTTGACCTCCGTGTAGCCGAGATTGAGCTTGGCGAGCGCGACTTGCGCCTGAGCGCCCAGGATGTTCGCCTCGGCCGTCTTCTCCTCGAACACCCAGTGGTCGACCTCGACCTGAGACGCCGCATGCTGCCTGAGCAGCGCCGTGTATCGTCCGACCTCGAGGTGGGCGTGGTCGCGCGCCGCCTTCGCCGCCGCGAGCTGCGCCTCGGCCTGCTGGAGCTGATCCTTGTACTGGTCCTGCTGGATGGTGAACAGCGGGTCGCCCTTCTTGACCAGTTGGCCGTCCTGGAAGTGGATCTGCTCGAGATAGCCGGGCACGCGGGCGACCAGCTTGACCGTGTTGACCGATTCGGCGTTGCCGGTGACGACCAGCGTGTCGCTGACGGCCTGAACTTTCGGCATGACGACGGGAACCGCCGGCGCGGGCTGGGTCTGCTGCGCGGCGGGAGCCGGGGCCGGCGGGGCGTTCGTCGCCGGGGCTTGGGCCGGCGGTCGCGCGGAAGGCGTCTTTTCGTCGCCCCAAAGGCCATGCAACACGCGTTCGAGCTCGTTCGCGGCGCGCGCCGTCTCGGAGCCTCCGGCGCTCGCGAACGCTGCGGCGAGTCCGACGGCGAGGGCGCGCGCCGTCGCCCGTCTGCGGGAATTCAGGCAGGTCTTCACGTCGCTCACCATTGCGGAGGCCGCACGGTCGGCCCGACGTCGGACGGGCCCGGAAGGCCGGGCGCCTGCGGCTGCGGCTGGCCGGCCGGCGCAAGGATGTCGCCGTAGTTGGTGCGGGCGCGCATCGCGTCGCGCGTGGAGTCGTTCACGAAATCTTGGCCCTCGCGGATCTGCCAGCCGCCGCCGAGCGCGCGCCAGGCGGTGGTGAGGCTGACCGACACCCCGCCCTCGGCGGCCGCGAGATTGTTCTGCGCCTGATAGAGGTTCTGCTCGGCGGTCAGCACCGTGGTGAAGTCGCGCGAGCCGAGCTGGTATTGGGCGATGGCGACGGTGAGCGCTTTGCCGGCGGCCACGGCGCTCTCCCTCAGATAGACGACCTGCCGGCGGCCCTGGACGAAGCCGGCGAGCCCGCTGTCGACCTCCTTCTGCGCCTTCAGCACGACGTTCTTGTAGTCGATCAGCAGGGCCTGCAATTCGGCGTCCTCGGCGCGCACCTGGTTGGTGATCTGGCCGTAGTTCAGCACCGGCCAGCTGAACGACGGGCCGAAGGCGAAGGTGATGCTCGGCGAGGTGAAGAGCTGATTGATTTTGTTGCCGTTGGTCGTCGAGACCAGCGTCCCGAGCGCCCCGCCGAGCGAAAAGGCGGGATAGAGATCGGCGGCGGCGATGCCGACCTTGGCGCTCTGCGCCTCGGCCTTGAGCTCGGCCGCGCGGACGTCGGGGCGCCTCCGCAGGAGATCGGCCGGGACGCCGACGGCGACGTTGCGCGGCGGCGCAGGAATGCCCCGCGATCCGCCCAGAAGCCCGCCGACCGAAGCCGGCGGCGCGCCGAGGAGCACGGCGAGCGCGTTCTCGGTCTGCTGCAACTGGGCGGTGAGCTGGGGGATCGCCGACTCGGTCTGGCCGAGCACGTTCTCGGCCTGAAAGACGTCGAGCTCCGAGGTCGCGCCGCCCGTGTATCGGGCGCGGGCGATCTCCAGCGCGGCCTTCTGCTTGACCACGTTCTCGCGCGCGATGGCGATCTGCGCCTGAAGCGTGCGAATCTGGATATAGTCGCTCGCGACGTCGCCGATCATGGTGACGAGCACGTCGTCATAGGTCGCGATCGAGGCGAGATAAGCGGCGTCGGCCTGCTCCACGCCGTGGCGGAATTTGCCCCACAGGTCGAGCTCCCAGGCGGCCTGCCCGCCCATGTCGACCCGCCAGAACTGACGGGCGGTGATGACATTGCCGGGGTTCGAGGTCGCGTCGGTCTCGCTCGGCTGGAGGTAGGCCGCGCTCCCGTTCAACTGCTGCTGTTGCGGGTAGACTTGGCCGACCGCCTGGCCGAGGACAGCGCGGGCCTCGATCACCCGCGCCCCCGCCTCCATCAGCGTGAGGTTCTGGTTGTAGGCGACGTCCACCAAGCGGTTCAGCGTCGGGTCGCGGAACGCCGCCCACCAGCGCTGGGACTCGTCGCGGCTCGTCTTGACGCTCGGCAAGCCGGAATCCTTCCAGCGGCTCTCCACAGAGGCTGTAGGCGTCACGAAGCTCGGGCCGACCGAGCAGGCGGCGAGCGGCAGCACGAGCGCGAGCGCCGCGAGCCCGAGACGCCGCGGCGCCGCCGCCACGCCCGGCGCCTCTTGTCTCGCCGTCGAGCAGGCTGCGCCGCACCGCATGTCTAGAAAGCCGTTCGCGGCGACGCGGTTCGGGCGTGGACCGTCGCCGCTGCGCTGTCCGGCTTCGTCCGCCGGGCCGGCGTTCCGATGTCGAATGCTGACATTACCCGCCCCCCGAAGCCCGCTGGTTACGAATCTGTTAAATTGCAGAGGCTGCACCGTATCGGCGCCGGCGCGGGCGGGCAAGGCGGATTGGGCGAGGGCGGAATTTTGTCGCCGCTGTGTCGCCGACGCCACATCCGGCGCAAGAATCTCGTCTGGCTTTTTGTGATCGACGTGATCAAGATCGCGATGTGTCGGAATTGCGACGCGCGCGAATCGGTATGCGGGAGAGCGTTCCGGTCTGTCGTCCGGTCCGAGGGCCAGAACGGGCCGCGCATGAGGGTTCGAAGGACGGACGAGGCGCGCGTCCTTGCGCGCAGGGGAGGAGTCACCGAGTCGATGCCGGTTCCCGTTCTTGGCGGCTTGCTGCCGTTCCGGCCGCGCGAAGCGGTGAAGGACGCCCTGGCGGGCGTGACGCTCGCCTCGATGAACATTCCCCAGGTCCTCGGCTACACCCGCATCGCGGGCACGCCGGTGGTTACCGGCCTCTATACGGTGCTGCTGCCGCTGATCGGTTTCGCGCTCTTCGGCTCGTCGCGCCATCTGGTCGTCGCGGCCGATTCGGCCACCGCGGCGATCTTTTCGGACGCGCTATCGCGGATGGCCCCGGCCGCGAGCCCGAAATACATGGCGCTGGTGGGCATGCTGACCCTGCTGACCGCCGGTCTCCTGCTGCTCGCGCGGATCTTCAAGCTGGGCTTTTTGGCCGACTTCCTCGCGCGAACGGCGCTGGTCGGCTTCCTCACCGGCGTCGGCGTCCAGGTCGGCGTCGCGATGCTCGGAGGGATGCTGGGGGTCGACGTCCAGTCGCACAGCACGCTCGGACAATTGTGGGAGGTGGGCGAAGGCCTGTCGATGGTCGACCCGCTGACCCTCGGCCTTTCGGTTTCCGTGGTCGCCGCCATCCTTCTCGGGCGCTGGCTCGTTCCCAGGCTCCCCGTTCCGCTGGTGGTGGTGGTTGGAATGATCGTCGCGAGCGCTCACTTCGATCTCGCCCGTCGGGGCGTCGCCGTGATCGGCCCGGTGCCCGGGGGCTTGCCGGCCCTGCGCTGGCCAGACGTGAGCTGGAGCGAGACCCTGGCGCTGCTGCCGGTCGCCGGCTCGTGCTTCGTCATGATCATCGCCCAGAGCGCGGCGACCTCGCGCGTTTACGGGATCAAGCACCACGAGCGGGTCGACGAGAACGCGGATATCCTCGGGCTCGCGGCGGCCAACGCGGGGGCGGCGCTGACCGGCGCCTTCGTCGTCAACGGCAGCCCGACCCAGACGGCGATGGCCGACGGCGCGGGGGCGAGAAGCCAGGTCGCCCAGCTGGTCTTCGCGGGCGTCGTCGCCATCGTGCTCGTGGCGCTCACCGGGTTTCTGCAATATCTGCCGCGCTGCGTGCTGGCGGGCATCGTCTTCACCATCGCGGTCGGGATGATCGACGTGAAGGGCCTCGCCGACATCCTGCGCGAAAGCCGGGGCGAGTTTCTCCTCGCCCTCGCCGTCGCCGCGGCGGTGCCGGGCGTCGGGGTCGAGCAGGGTATCCTGCTGGCGATCGCGCTCTCGCTCATCCGCCATGTTCGGCACAGCTACCGCCCGCACACGATGGTGCTGTTCGCCGACCCCGCGGGCGGCTGGCTCTCGAAGCCGGCGCGCCCCGGCCAGCAGACCCGCCCGGGGCTCATTCTCTATCGCTTCGGCGCCGACCTCTTCTACGCCAACGCCGACCGATTCGCCGACGAGGCGCGCGCGCTGATCGCCGGCGCGCCCGACCCCGTGGAATGGTTCATCGTGGATGCGGGAGCCGTGACGGACATGGATTACTCGGCCGCCCGGACGCTGCGCGACCTGTTCGGAGAGCTCACGGCGAGAAACGTGAGCGTCGCCTTCGGGCGGGCCGAGCCCTCGCTGCGCTCGGACCTCGAGCGCCATGGCGTCGCCGCGATCCTCGGCGAGGGGCGCGTCTGCGGCTCTCTTCACTCGGCGCTGGCCCTCGCCGGAGGAGAAGGGACGCCGCGCGGGACCGCCGATTGAGACGTTCGGAAGCCGGGGCCGGACGCCGGTCCGGAAAGGGGCCGCCGCCGCCGTTTCGGACGACGAATCGCCCGATGGGTCCCGCGACCGACGTATCTCGGCGGCCTGCCGCGGAAAGTTCCACCTTTGGGCGCCGCAATGTGACGCATTGTGCCCGGCGGCCTCGAAAGTCTAAGGATTTGCGAAAGCGCCCTCGACGTGGGAGGACTTGTCCTGGCCGGTCGTCTCGAGGAACAAAGGAGCGGCGGCGCCGGCGAGGCCGGCCCGCCATCGCCTCGGCCGGCGGATCGCCAAAGCCATCGAGACTCGGCGGCGCCGCCAAAACCTGGTCCCTAAGGGGCCGCAAGGACGCCCGGCGCTCGCCGAGCGAGGGGAGTGTGCAGTGGACTACGATGTGAACGCACCCGCCGTGACCGCAAACGCCGTGAACGCACCCGCCGGAGTGACCAACGAGCGCCTGCTCGGCTGGGTCAACCAGATGCGGCATCTCTGTAAACCCAAGAACGTCCATTGGGTCGACGGATCGGTCGCTGAGAACGACACGCTGTGCCAGCAGATGGTCGAGGCCGGCACGTTCATCCGGCTCAATCCCGAGAAGCGCCCGAATTCCTTCCTCGCGCGCTCGCACCCCTCCGACGTGGCGCGGGTCGAAGAGCGGACGTACATCTGCTCGACCAACAAGGTCGACGCCGGCCCCACCAACAACTGGGCGCCGCCGGCCGAAATGCGCGGCACGCTGGTTGGCCTCTTCAACGGCTGCATGCGCGGCCGCACCATGTATGTCATCCCGTTCAGCATGGGGCCGCTCGGCTCGCCGATCGCCAAGATCGGCGTGCAGATCACCGACAGTCCCTATGTCGTGGTCAACACTCGCATCATGACGCGCATGGGGCGCGCGGTGCTCGACGTGCTCGGCGACGGCGCGTTCATCCCCTGCATGCATTCGGTCGGCGCCCCGCTCAACCCGGGACAGAAGGACTCGACTTGGCCGTGCGAGGCCGACATCAGCCGAAAATACATCGTGCATTTTCCCGAGACCTACGAGATCTGGTCGTACGGTTCGGGCTACGGCGGCAACGCGCTGCTCGGCAAGAAGTGCTTGGCTCTGCGCATCGCCTCGGTGATGGCGCGCGACGAAGGCTGGCTCGCAGAGCACATGCTGATCATGGGCATCCATTCGCCGACCGGCGAGCGGACCTATCTGGGCGCCGCCTTCCCGAGCGCCTGCGGCAAGACGAACCTCGCCATGCTGGTGCCGCCCAAAGAGCTGGAAGGCTGGAAGGTGACCACGGTCGGCGACGACATCGCCTGGATCAAGAAGGACGAGCACGGGGTCCTGCGCGCGATCAACCCGGAGGCCGGCTTCTTCGGCGTGGCGCCGGGAACGAACGCCGAGTCGAATCCGAACGCGATCGCAAGCTGCTCCCGGAACACGATCTTCACCAACACGGCGCTGACCGACGACGGCGACACTTGGTGGGAGGGTCTGACGGCCACGCCGCCCGACCATCTGATCGACTGGACCGGCAAGGACTGGACGCCCGGCTGCGGCCGGCCCGCCGCGCATCCGAATTCCCGCTTCACCGCGCCGGCCTCGCAGTGCCCGTCGATCGACCCGGAGTGGGAGAACCCGGCCGGCGTGCCGATCAGCGCCTTCCTGTTCGGCGGCCGCATGCGCAAGAACATGCCGCTCGTCTTCCAGGCGTTCAACTGGGCGCACGGCGTCTATCTCGCCGCCACCATGGGCTCCGAGGCGACGGCTGCGGCGATCGGCGTCACCGCGACCCGGCGCGACCCGATGGCGATGCTGCCGTTCTGCGGCTACAACATGGCCGACTACTTCAACCACTGGCTGGACGTGGGCCGGCAGGTCGCCAACCCGCCGCGCATCTTCCGCGTCAACTGGTTCCGCCGCGACGACGACGGCAAGTTCCTCTGGCCCGGCTTCGGCCAGAACATGCGCGTCCTGAAGTGGGTCGTCGACCGGGTGCGCGGGCGCGGCTATGCGGTGGAAAGCCCGATCGGATGGATGCCGCGGTACGAGGACATCGACTGGCGCGGCCTCGACTACAGCCGCGACACGTTCCACGACCTGATGGCGGTCGCCCGGCTCGAGGGCGCCGAGGAGGCGCATCTCCATGAGGAGTTGTTCGACCGCTTCTTCGACCGGATCCCGAAGGAGTTCGTCTACGAGCGCGAGCTCCTGCGCTCGCGCCTGTGGCGCTCGCCGGCGCGCTGGGAGCTTGCGCGCGAGTAGCGCCGCCGCCAAGCGCGCCTGTCGCCTGAGAAAAAGAACCGCGCGTCGGAAACGGCGCGCGGTTCGCTTTTTTGGCGGCGCCGATAGAGCGGGAGATGCAGCGGCCGGCTATCGATCCGGCCGTAAGGAAATGGCGGCGCCGGTCGGTCGTGTCTCGGGTCGGCGCGCGCTCGCATTTCCCCTGCGGCAAGGCAATGGGACCGGCCGCGTCGAAAAGTCGGAAAGCCGGCGTTGCGGCGCCTCAAAATGCGCTCATCGGGACGGCGCCTGGATCGCGCCTCAATCCTCGTCTTCGGGCTCGCTCTCGCGCTCGCCCGATTCCGCGCCGGGGATGACGTAGCCGCCCTTCAGCCAGCGGTGCAGGTCGACGTCTGCGCAGCGCTTGGAGCAGAACGGATCGTAGCGCTCGGACCTCGGCTTGCCGCAGTTCGGGCAGACCCGCGCTTTCGCGGCCGGCTGTGGCTTCGGCGGTGGATTGTCGTCGGCGGTCATTTCAGCAGGTTCCCGGTCCAGAGCCGGTGCGGATGACAGCCCTCGCCGCCGAGCAGCGCTGCGGTCTCGGCGAGCGGCAGGCCGACGACGTTGGTGTAGGAGCCGACGATTCGCAAGACGAAGGCGCCCGCCAAGCCCTGGATGGCGTAGCCGCCCGCCTTGCCGCGCCATTCGCCGCACGCGACGTAGGCGTCCATCTCCTCGCGCGACAGGCGCTTGAATCGAACCCGCGTCTCGACCAGCCGGCGCCGGAGAGCGCCCGTGGCGGTCACCAGCGCAAGGCCGGTGTAGACGCGATGGGCGCGTCCGGAGAGCAGGCGCAGGCACTCTTCCGCTTCGTCGCGGATCTCGCATTTCGGCAGGATGCGCCGCCCGACCGCGACAACGGTATCGGCGGCCAGCGTGACGAAAGGGGCGAGGTCGGGAAGCTTGGCCGCGAGCGCGGCGGAGGCTTCGGCCTTTTCGGCCGCCAGCCTTTGGGCGAGCCCGCGCGGCGATTCGCCGCGGCGCGGCGTCTCGTCGATCTCCGAAGGCAGCACGGAGTCCGGGTCGACGCCGATCTGGGCAAGCAGGAGAAGGCGCCGGGGCGAGCCCGAAGCCAGCACGAGCCGCGGATGGGCAGGGGGGGGCGCCGTCAAGATCCGGTTCCGTTGCGCGCGCGCTCGAGACTCACTTGAAGCGGTAGGTGATCCGCCCCTTGGTCAGATCGTAGGGCGTCATCTCGACCAGGACCTTGTCGCCGGCGAGCACGCGGATTCGGTTCTTGCGCATCTTGCCGGCGGTGTGGGCGATGATCTCGTGGTCGTTCTCCAGTTTCACGCGAAAGGTCGCGTTGGGGAGCAGTTCGACGACGAATCCGGGAAATTCGAGCAGTTCTTCTTTCGACATAGGGTCCTTCTAGGGTCGCCGCGCCGTCGTTGGCAAGCACGCAAAAGACCGCTGGCGGATCCGTTCGTTGGAGCCGCTCGGCCTGTCGTTTGACGATGCTCGCAGGGCGCAGCGCGCTGCCGCGCCGAGCGCTTGTGGATTCCTAGCGCACTTCGGAGCAAAAGGGAAAGGGCGTCTGCGAACGCCGACAGCGGCGACCGCAGGAAACGCCGGCATGCGCCGGCTGTCGTCGCCTCGCGGATCGCGCTTTTCGCCGGCCTTCGGCGCTCAAGGCGGCGGCGGTGTTTCCGCCCCGGAAAGCCGCCGGATTTCGAGCGTGACGGTCTGCGCCCCTTTTTCAACGACAATCGAACGGGCGGCCACGGATCGCACACGCCAGCCGGAGTCCTCGTCCCCCACCCGGACTCGGCCGACGGCCTGGGTCCCGGCGTTCTGCACGATCGCGAGGCTGGCCGCCGGGCTCAGGATCGTGCCGATCAACGTCCAGGGCGGCGTCTCCGGCTGGGCTTGCGCGACGGAGACGCGGGCGTCGGGAGCGGGCGGGGGAGGCGCTGCGGCCGGCGGCGCGATCGGCGGCGGTCTGCGCGAGGAGGAGAACAGCGGCCGGTCCCGGGTCTCCGCCAGCGCGCTCAAGGGCACGGCCCACAAGGGGTTGCCGCTGTCGTCGGCTTCGGAGCGGCCGGCTGTCGCTCGGAGCGACACGATCACTCCGTTCGCCGGCCCCTCGTCCTGCGCCGGCGCATAGGCGGTCGTGACCAAAGTCCAGGCGTCTCGCGCATGGCCCGTCCCGGCAGGCGCCGTCGATGCGACCGCGCTCAGGACAAGGATGACGGCTGGCGCTCTTCTCATTGCGGCCCGCGCCATTGCCCGGTCAGGCTGACAGTCATTCGCATGCGTCCCGTCTCCGGCTCGCCGAACTGCTCGGGCGATTGCATCGACAGCTTGTCGACGATGAGGAGGGGCATCCCGGCCTCGAGGTCGTAGAGAAGCGATTGCGCCTCGGGTTGGCCGATCTCCACGCTCGCGGTCAGCCCGATGAAGCCGTCCTTGGCTTCCGGGCCGTCGAGATCGACTTGCGAGGATACCAGCACCCCGCCGGCGTTGGCAACGGCGACAGCCATTCGCTCCTGCAAGCTGGCGCCCGCGATCGTCACCGTGCGTCCGTCGAGGAAAGGCAGGCGCGTTCCGATCCCCGTCGATTGCTGAACGGCGACCCGGAAATGAGAGGACAATTGCTCGAGCTGCCCTTGCGCGACCGCGTTTGCGTCCGACCTCGCCATGAGGTCGTCGACAAGCCAAAGCGACGAGACGGACAGCACGATCACAGCCCCGAGATAGGAGGCCACGGCGATCGTCCTCCGGCGCGCGGTCGCGGCGGCGCCTGCGGATGTTCGGATCAATTCGCCACCTCGAACGAAGGCTGGAGCTGAGCCTCGATGTGAAAGGATTCGGCGCCGTTCGGACCTTTGACGGTCGGGGCGAAGAAGGCCGCGTGCGCGAACTGGGGGGACTGCTCGAGCAGGTGAATGAGCTGGGAGGCGTCGCCGGCGAGGCCGGCAATCTGCAATTTCCCGTTTTCGATGCGCATCTCGGACAGGTAGGTGTCGTCCGGCAGCGTCTTCGACAGCGCTTCGAGGACGATGACGGGGGAGGGCGTTGCCCGCTTCCGCTTTTTCAGCGCCTGGAGCGCCTGATCGCCCGCCGAGCCTTGTTGGCCGAGGAGTCGCGCGCGCTGTTCGGCAAGTTGACCCTCTATCTCCGCAAGACGGCTCTCGTAAGCGCCGCCGACAAAGACCCACGCCAGAAGGCAGCACGCGAAAACGAGGCCGAAGGCGCCGAGGCCGAGGACGAGCCCGAGGCGAAGCCCGCGTGCGTCGCCGCCGGCCGCGGCTTGCCCGGCGAGCATCGGAATCACACAGGATCGATCCTCCTCCGTGCAGGTCGTCATCTCGATGGAATGCGCCTGCGCCGCAACGAGCGCCTCTTCGATCGGCGACACCTCGCTGCGGGCGGTCGCCGCGACCGTCAGCCGAACCTTGTCGGCGCCGGCGTCCGCCGGGGCGCTCCAGCCGAACAGCGCGTCGCTCGCCGTCCAGGGCGTGAGACGATCGATCTGCGAGCGAACGACGCCTTCGAGGAAGGGCGTCGCCGCGCGAGGCAGTTCCAGCGGCCGGAAGACGAACCGCGAGGGTTCGAGCGAGACGTGGACCCGGCTTCGCCTGAGAAGCGTTCGCATTCGCGCCGCGACAGGCCCGGCGAAGGGATCCGTCGCGAAGTCGAGCGGCGGCAGGTCGAGCCTGCTCAGCGTTCCGTCGCGTCGCACGGCGACATCGAACAGCCCGTCGGATCGCTCGGTGAGCTGGAGCTTGCGCGCCCGCTGCGCGTACCGGATCAGCCGGGCGACTTCGGCGGCGACATCGTCGAACCAACGCGAGACCAGACCAAAAGTGAGGTTCATGGGCCCGTCCTAAGCCGGTTGCATCGGACCATCGAAATCATCCCGCCAATAGAGCAGATCGTAAGGATCGTCGCCGCCGTCCTTCAGGCGGAAGACGACTTCGGCTCGGACGCGCCGGCCTTGGTCGAATTCGACCTCGATCTCGGCGCGAATCGCCTGCGCCGGATCGATCGCCGCGTGCTCCTTGGCCGGACCGAGCATGGCGAGCAACTGCCGGTCGTCGGTCGCGCCGCCGGCGCGCGCCTTCAGGACCTGGCCGAGGATCTCGGGCGTCATCCCCGGCAGCGCGGACAGCACCTGACGGTCCGCGCTCCGGACGTCCACCGCGGCGCGGCCGCTGGAGACGGTCGCAAGCGGCAACACCTTCTCGACGATCGGCTCCGGGATGTCCGGCAGCAGGGCGAGCTCGAGCGTGTTGTCGAACGGCGCCTGCCGAGGCGGATAGGCGATGCGCCGGTCCGCGTAGAGCTTCGCCTCCTTGGAGATGGCGTTCGCTTCCCCACGCGTGCGCCACCCCACGACCCGATCGGCGAAAATCTTGGCGCGGTCGGCCGGGACGCCCACGGCCGCGAACATTCCCGCCAGCATGTCGGGCGGCGCGGCGTTGAGGTCGATCCTCGCGGATTCCGAAAGAAATCGAACGGAAACGCGGGTCCGTCCGACCCGCAGGCTGAAATGGCCTTGCGCAGGCCTCTGAGGCTCCGGGACGGTCAACTGACGAAACGCCGCCAGCTCGACGCCGGCGCGGATCGACGCCTCGGCCTGCATTCGGTCGTCGAAAACGTGAGACGCGACCGCGGTGTTCAACGTGTACACGGAATAGATCGAGGCCAGGGTCGCGAGGGCCGCGAGCATCCAGAGGACGGCGACCAACACGAATCCGGCGTCGGCGGGCCGGGCGGAGCAGGGAGCGGGCATCAGAGCGGCGCCATCACGGTCAATCCGACCTCGTGGGCGCCGCCGGAGGGGCGTTCGGCGCCGGCGCCGGCGCCGGCGGCGGCGCGTTGGGCGAGCCGCCCTGCGCCACGAGCTTGGGCGCGCCCGGCGCGGTCGTCCGGATGCGGACGGCGGTCGAGGCGACGATCGCCCCGTGAGCGCTCGCGTCCCGAACCGTGATCCGCACCGCATCCGGCAGGCGCTCTTTTCCGCTCCAGGCGTCGACCCAGGCGCGATCGTGCCCGGCATAGGCGAACGAGACCCGCAGCGGAGCGCGCACGAGCGGCGCCGGGTCGCCGAAAGCGAAGGCGCCGGCGCCGGCTGCGCTCGGCGCAAACGCGGCGCTCGTCCGGCTGAGCGCAAGGCCGCGGTCCCCCTTGATTTCCGCGAAGCGGACAACCTCGAGACGGGGAGACGCGTTCGGCCCGATCGCCGAGCGAACCAGAGTCACAGAAGAGGGGGCGCCCTCGAACAGCGGCCCGGGCGTGTCGCTCGAAGGCGTCACGTATTCGGCCGCCGTCAGGTCGTCGCAGAGCCGCTCGAGGGCGATGGCGAGAATGTCCGCCCTTTGCAGCCCCGCAAAGCCGCGGCTCCAGTTCGGCAGCCACTGGCCCGCGACCGCCGCGAGCGCCATGACGATGGTCGCCGTCAACGCGACGGCCGCGAGGGCTTCGATCATCGAGAACCCGCCGACGCGCGCCTCCATGCGCCCGCGGCTCATTTTGCCGCGTCCTTGCGCAGGCGAATGGTGTCGATCTCGATCGTGGCGCCCGTGGGCGATTTCACCAGCAGCGCGATCCCTTGTGGCCTCCAGGCCGACTGGCCCGTGGCGAAGGCCACGGACACCGGCGTGGCGTCGATCCGCCATTGGTGATCGTGGAGCGATCCGGTCGAGCGGCCGAAGGGAAGCCTGTCCCGGCTCGGCATGCCCGTGACGATCTCGCGCGCAACGGCGATCTGCGCCATGTGCCGCTCGGCGTGGCTGGCGGCGCGCAGATTTCCCGCGGCGAGCTCGGTGATCGCGGCCAGTCCGACCGCCATGACGGCGAGCGCGGCGAGCGCTTCCACCAGCGTGAAGCCGGCGGCGCCGTTGGCCTCACGATTTGCCGATCGGCACGACATCGACGGCTCCAGTCAGCCAGTTGACGCGGATCTGATAGCCGAAGCCCTGCCGCGTGATGGCGATCGTGCCTCCGCAAGACGCGCCGCTCGGGAAGAAATCGATGGTCGATCCGACCGGGCGGCCGCCGCATCGTTGCGCCAGCAAGGCCGAAAACAAGACGTCATGCGGAATCTCGATCGAGCCGGCCCTGGCCCCGGAGCGCACGATCCGGCGATCGGCGTCCAGCGTCGTGGCGACCATCGCGTTGCGGCGCATGGCCGCGTTCCGGTCTCCCTTCAGCAAGGCCGCGATTTCGACCGCGTAGCCGGCGAGCCTGCTCGTCGATGTGGCGTGCGGGATTTCCGGCAGGACGATCGCGGCGAGAAGGGCGATGACGGCGAGGGCGCAGACCGCCTCGATCAGTGTGAAGCCCGCTCGCGCGTCGACGGCGCGCACTATCGTGACGCGCTCCGGATCATGCTCTGCGGATCGGCGCCTCCTCCCGCGCCCTGGGAATCGATCTCGTAAGGCGCATGGTCGCCGGGAACCTTGTAGATGTAAGGATGGCCCCAAGGGTCCTGCGGGATCGATCCGGTCTTCAGATAGGGTCCGTTCCATGCGGGCGCCGAACCCGGACGCTGAACCAGGGCCGCCAGACCCTCGTTCGCGGAAGGGTAGGAGCCGTTGTCCAGAAAATAGAGGTCCAGCGCTCCGGCGAAGCTCTGGATCTGGATCTTGGCGGCCTTCACTTTGGATTCGGACAGGTATCCCAGCACGCGCGGGCCGACGAGCGACATCACGATGCCGATGATCGTGATGACGACCAGCATCTCGACGAGCGTGAACCCGCCTTCGCCGTCGCGCCGCCGCCCTTCGGCCTTCCGGCGCGAAAGGACCCCGGCGCCGCCCCGCAGAAATGACCCGAACCTGTTCATGGAGGACCTCCTAGCCGACGACTTGGTTGACGGAGAGCAGAGCCGTGATCACCGACACGATGAGCCCGCCCACGATCACGCTGATCACGATGATCGCCGCCGGGCCGACGACGCCGATCGCGCGGTCGAGGCTTCGCTCCAATTTGGCTTCGTAGAAATCCGCGATCCTGCCGGCGAGCATCGGCAACTGGCCCGAGTCCTCGCCGAGGCGCAGCGTTCGAAGCGCCATGGGCGGCAAGGCGTCGGCCAGCGTGAGCGCGTCGGAGAGCTTCCCCCCCTGCCGGACCTTGTCGACGATGTTCGACCACCGTATGAAGTTGCCGGTCGTCTCCATCGTGTCGGCGAGGATGCGCAGTGAAGCCGTCAGCGTCACGCCGCTCGACAGCAGCAGCCCCAAATTCCGGCAGAAGAGGCTCGCGCGGCGGTAGTCCAGGATGGGACGCACGATGGGCAGGCGGCCGACGGCGGCGGCCAGCGGCCTCGTCACCGCCGGGCGGCGCATCAGGAGCCAGCCGCCCGCGATGACGACGGCCAACGCGCCGGCGATCGCTTGGCCGTCCTCGCGAAGGAAATCGGACAAGGCGAGGAACGTCAGCAGCACGGGGTCGAGCTTGGCGTTGAAATCGCGGAAGACCCCGGCGAACTGCGGCAGGACGACCAGAAGGAAGAACAGCAGCACCGCGCCGGCGGCGCACAGCAGGAAGGCCGGGTAGCGCAGCGCGTCCGACAGCCGTCGCGACAGCGCCTCCGCCCGCTCGCGTTCCGCCGCCAGCGCTTGCAGCGTCGCGACCAGCGCGCCCGAGGTCTCGCCGACCCGAACCAGCGCGACATAGATGGGCGGGAATATCCTGGAATGCCGCGACACGGCTTCTCCGAAGCTTTCACCGGACAGGACCGAAGTTGCGAGCGCTGCGGTGATCGGGCGCATCCGTCCGATGTCCGCGTCGGTCGCGAGCAGCTCCAGCGCCTCGTTGATACGTGTTCCCGTTTGAAGCAACAAGGCGAGGTCCGCGGTGAAAATCGTCACCTCCTCGGCGCGCGGCCGCGAAAGCTGCGTCATGAGAAGCTTTTTGCCGAGCGAGGTCCGGCCGCGCTCGGCGGAGGCTTCGACCGGGATCAGGCCGAGATACTCGACCCGCCGATTGACCTCGGCGAGGCTCGGCGCCTCGAGCGTGCCGGTTACGACCTCGCCGATCTGCGTGAGCGCGCGATATTGAAAGGTTGGCACGATCTCACCGAGCCGTTGTGACTCTAAGGACTTCCGCGATCGACGTGACGCCGTCGCGACACTTCGCGATGGCGTCGTCCATCATGGTCGTCAGTCCGGCGCGGCGCGCCGCCTCGTCGAGGGCGCCGGAATCGACGCCCGGACGCACGAAATTGCGAACCTCGCCGGTCACCTCGACCGCTTCGAACACGCCGACGCGGCCGCGGTAGCCGGTTCCGCCGCATCGCTCGCAGCCCCGCGGATCCCACACATGATCTCCGACGGAGAAGCCGCACGCCTCGTAGCCCGGGTCCGTCTCGAAATCCGACGCTGAAACCGGCCTTTGCGCCTTGCAGCGATCGCACAGCATGCGCACCAGCCGCTGGCCGATGGCCCCCCTCAGCGTCGACTTCAGAAGGAATCCCTCCACGCCGAGATCGAGAAGTCTCGGCACGGCGGCCATCGCCGTTTCCGTGTGCAGCGTCGTCAGCACCAGATGGCCGGTCAGCGCCGCGTGCACGGCGATGTTGGCGGTTTCGCCGTCGCGGATTTCGCCGACCATGATCACGTCCGGGTCCTGGCGGACAAAGGCTCGGAGCGCGGTGGCGAAGGTCAGGCCGATCGCCGGCTTGACCTGCGACTGATTGACGCCGGCAATCTCGTATTCGACCGGGTCCTCGATGGTCAGGATCTTGCGGGACGGCGTGTTGAGGACCGACAGCATGGTGGCGAGCGTCGTCGTCTTGCCGCTGCCGGTCGGGCCCGTGATGACGATCATGCCGTGCGGGAGATCGAGGAATTTCCGAATCTTGCGCTCGTCGTGGGCTCTGAGCCCGAGCTTCGGGATATCCAGGAGGCCGCGGTCTCGCGGCAGCAGCCGGATAACCGCGGATTCGCCGTGCTGGGTCGGCATGGTCGCGACGCGGATGTCGAGGTCGAGGCGTGCGACCTGAAGGCGCGCCGCGCCGTCCTGCGGCAGGCGGCGCTCCGCGATGTTGAGCCCGGCGAGAATCTTGATGCGGGAGATCAGCGCCTGCGGCGGCGCGTGTTGCGGAGCCGGAACCGCTCTCAATAACCCGTCGACGCGCATGCGCACGTTGAGGCCGCTGCGCATCGGCTCGACATGAATGTCGCTCGCCCTGAGGTCGACCGCCTTTTCGAGAAGATCGTTGACCGCCCGGACGACCGGCGCGCCGCTCGCGAGATCCCGCAGGGTGTCGATGCTTTCCTCGACGGCGCCGGGACGATCCGTCCCGGCCGCGGGCTCGGAAGACTCCTCGTCGGGGCCGAGCCGTTCGGAAAGGGCCGAGGCGATGTCGTCGAACGAGGCGACGACCATCGAGACCGGCGCCCGCAGCACGATCTGCGCCGCCTTCCGGGCCGTACGATCGGTCGGGTCCGCGACCGCCAGACCGACGCGCCCCTCGCCCGCATCGTACGGGAAGACCATCGCCTCGCGAAGGAATCGACGGGTGAAGAGATGGACCAGGGAGGGGACCGACAGCAGCTCCGCGAGCGTGATGCGCGGGCTGTCGAAATAGGCCGCGACGTGATCGGCCATCTCGTCGGGCGAAAAATCGGAGGAATCCAGCACGGCGCGAACGGATTGGCGCTCGCCGCTCTCGCTCAGGCGCGCGCTCGTGGCGTCGCCGCCGGCGTGAGACGTTTTGTCGCGCAGGTGCTTGACGAAGCCCGCGAGCGGCGCCGTCGATGCCTCGCCGTCGGGTTTGTATCCGAGATCCATGACCGGCTGCCGTTCGTCTCGTTTCGAGGGCGATCACGACGCTCGTCAAAGCCGCCGGGCGGAGCGCGGCTTCGGCAGCCGCGCCGGGCGCCTGGAAACCTGTAGGCCAGGAAGCCTCCGGCGTCGAATCCTCGCTACGCCGCTCGTCGAAGGCGGGGCGCAAATCGATCGACGCGAGACGCCGTACGAGAAGAAGGGCCAAGCGACTCCGCCATCGCGGAGCCCAATCCCTCTCCAGGTCGCCGGCGTCCGGCGCGGTCCTCGCAGGCGCTCCGCCGCCGGCTTCAGGTCCCGTCCGCCACGCGCCGCCCGCGCAACGCCCGGCCGTCTTTACTTTCCGGACGGTCGCAAGACTCACGCAACTTGAACTTTCAACGACCCTTGATATCACAGTTTTATGTCATGGTGGCAAATGTTGTTCTTGACAGCGGGAGGAAATAAATGAATTTTTGCCTCTGTTCAATCTCCAAGGCGCACGCCATCGTGCGTGGGGCAGGATGGCTGGAAATTTTCGATTGATTCGCAGCTTGCGCAAGAACATTCTGGCGGGAGCCGGAATGCTCGCGCTCGCCGCGTGCAACACCGCTTATCTGGAGCAAAGCAAGGATCAGCCGCAAAACGCGGCCGATGTCGTGCGATCGACCGATCTTCAGCCGCGCTATCCACAGCCGACCGGCACGGTCGACACGGGCGCGGCCGGGGCGCCCAAGGCCTTCTCCATATTCGGCTCGTCGATTCCCGCGTCCGCGCCGAGCGAAAGCGCCGGGTCTCCGGGCGTGGAGGCCGCCGAGGGCGGCTACACGGTCAATTTCGACAACGCGCCCGTTGCGAACGTCGCGAAGGCGATCCTGGGCGATATCCTGAACGTCGGCTACGTGATCGATCCGAGGGTTCAGGGCTCCATCACGCTCGCCACGGCGAGGCCCGTCCCCGCGAAGGACATGCTGCTCGTTCTCGAGAATGCGCTGCACGCCAACAATCTGAACATGGTGCGCGAGGCCGCGGGCTACCGCATCATCGTGGCGACGGACGCGAACGTGGGCTCCGTCGACCAGGCGGGCCGCGCGGGCGGGGTCGAGCCGGGGTACGGCGTCACCGTGATTCCCCTTCAGTACGTGTCGGGGAACACCCTCTCGAAGCTGCTCGAGGGATTTGCGACGCGCCCGGGCGCGATACGGACCGATTCCGCCGGCAAGCTGCTGCTCGTCGTCGGCACGGGCAGCGAGCGGCAATCGGCCGTGGACATCGTCCGCAGCTTCGACGTCGATTGGCTGAGAGGCCAGTCCGTCGGGATGTATCCGGTGCAAAACAGCACGCCCGAGCCGATCGTGGCGGAGCTCGAAAAGATCATGGACTCGGCCGAGTCCGGTCTCGGCCACGGGCTGGTGAAATTCGAGCCGGTGGCGCGCCTGAACTCGATTCTGGTCGTCGCTGCGAAGCCGGAGCTTCTGCGCACGGCCGCCCGCTGGATCTCGAGGCTCGACGCGCCGTCCGGAGCGACCGCGAGCGTCAAGGTCTACAAGGTGCGCTACGGCGACGCGAAGCAGATCGCGCAATTGCTGAACCAGATTTTCGTCTCGGGCGGCGGCGGCGGGCAGTCCGCCGCCAACGAGATCGCCCCGTCCTCGGGCGTCAAGGCGTTGACCACCACGCAGCGCCTGACGGGAGGAAACCCCGGGGCGACCGGCGCCGGGGCGGCGACTCCTGGCAGCGCCGGCGCGCCGTCGTCGGCGACGCAACAATACGGCGCCGGGACCGTCGCGACGCTGAACGCCGAGCTGGGCGCGCTCGGATTCAGCCAGGGACAAGGGGGGCCGCAACTCCACGACGTCCGCATCACCGCGGACAGCGTAAACAATTCGCTGCTCATCTATGCGCGGCCCGACGAGTACAAGCTCATCGAGAGCACCCTGAACCAGCTCGACCGGCCGAGGTTGCAGGTGGCGATCGACGTGACCATCGCGGAAGTGACGCTGAACCAGCAATTGAACTACGGCGTGCAGGCCTTCCTGAACGCCGGTTCGTTCTCCAACACCTTGACCGGCGTCATTCCGAGCCTCGCCAGCAATCTCGCCTCCAGCACGACATCGACCTCGAACGTTCCGGGCCTCTCTGGAGGCATGAACGTGATCGCAGGCTCGCCGTTCGCGCCGCGCGTCGTCCTCAATGCGCTCAATCAGTTGACCGACGTCAAGATTCTTTCCAATCCGTCGCTCGTCGTGGTCGACAACGGCGAAGCTTCTCTCGAGATCGGAGACCAGATCCCGATCTCGACCGGCAGCGCGACGGTGTTGAGCGCGAACAACGCCGTCGTCAATACGGTCGACTACAAGAACACCGGCATCATCCTGCACGTGGCGCCGCACGTCAATTCGAACGGGTCGGTCCTGCTCGCCATCGATCAGGAGATCAGCAGCGTTCCCCAGGGCTCGACCAGCCTGACCCCGACGATCTCCCAGCGCAAGGTGCAAAGCCAGATTTCGGTCGTCAGCGGCC
This sequence comes from uncultured Hyphomicrobiales bacterium, assembly GCA_903932535.1. Taxonomy (GTDB): domain Bacteria; phylum Pseudomonadota; class Alphaproteobacteria; order Rhizobiales; family Beijerinckiaceae; genus Roseiarcus. Next base: position 23,807 of record CAIZGR010000363.1, read on the forward strand.
AGACGGTGCTGCTCGCCGGACTGATCAGCGACCAGCAGGAGAAGTCGCGCCAGGGCATGCCGGTGCTCAGTCAGCTGCCTTACGTCGGCGGCGCCTTCGGCACGACCGGAAACAGCGACGTCCGCACGGAGCTCATCATTTTCATCCGGCCGCAAATCATTCGGGACGGCGCCGACGCCTCGATGGTCGCCGAGGAGCTTCGGACGAAGATGCGCGGCGACCGGGTGCAGGCGCTGAGCGTTCCCGCGATGCTGAATGTCAACGCGCGCCCGTTGCAATGACCGAGGACAAGTGTCGGCCGCGCGAACGATGAGCCGCCCGGCGTGATGGAGACGGTTGTCGCCGGAGCGGCCGGGCTCGGCGCGATCCTCGCGAGCCTGTTGGTGGCGCCCGGATGGATCGGCGTGGGCGGCGCGGTTCTGGCCGCCCTTTCCGTCGCCATCGCCGTCATCGATCGCCGAAGGCTCATCATTCCCGATGAACTGAGCGGCGGCGCGCTGCTCGTCGGACTGGCGGTCTCCGCTTTGGCGGCCGAGAACGCCGCGACCGGGTTCGTCCTGGCGGCGGCCCGGGCGGCCTTCATGTTCGCTGCGTTTCTGGCCTTCCGCTTCGGATTTCGGCGCCTGCGCGGGATCGACGGCATGGGCCTGGGCGACGTCAAGCTCGCCGCGGCCGCCGGCGCTTGGCTCGACTGGGGTTCCTTGCCGCTCGCCGTGAACATCGCCGCCCTGGCGGCCCTGACGGTTGCGGTCGTTGGGCGGTTTCGCGCAGGCGATGCCGGAAGGGGATCGAAAATTCCGTTCGGAGCGTTCCTGGCCCCGGCGATCTGGCTGTGCTGGCTGCTGGCGGCGCTCGGCGGAAATGGGTTGGCGCCGGCGAAGCCTGCATCGTTCGAAATGTCGATGACGGCCGCCCCGGTTCCCGATGCGTGGGCTTCGCGGTCGCAAGAACGGCGTCTCGCGCTTGCGGAAAGCCCCTCGAGCCTCAGAAGCGGGCGCTGAAGGCCCCGCCGCGATGCACGGGCATCGCCCAAAAATAGGCGCGCCGCCGGGCTTCGGCCAGTTGATCGAGCGTCAGCTTCTGCGCGACGGCGTCGCGGATGCGCGCCCAGTAGTCCCGCTCACGGCTGCCGGCCTGGGACGTCGCCAAAATGAGCCATGTTTCCGCTTGAACCCAATCCTGGGGCACGCCCTGACCCTTGTCGAAGGCCATGCCGAGTAGAAATTGCGCTGTCGGCTGCCCCTGCTGCGCCGCCTGATTGAGCCATCCGGCGGCGACGACGAAGTCCTGCGGGACGCCGAAACCATTCAGGTACATATAGCCGAGATAGGTCTGGGCGTCGGGCGAGCCCCGCTCGGCCTCGGCGCGAAGCAGCGGCGCGGCGCGTGCGTAGTCATGTCGGGCGTAGGCCTGTTCGCCTGCCGTCAGCGTGCTCGCGCCCGCCGCCGCGCCGAAAGCCGGCGCCGCCAGGGAAAGGACGACGGCGATCACGAAGGTTCTCGCCGATCGCCCCGCAAACAGCCGATTGAGCGCTGACATGGGTCACGTTTTCCTGAGGCCGAGCCGGCCGTGAACGAGGAGACGCCGTTTTCGCCCTGCAAAGTCAAGCGACCGTTGCGTCATGACGGAACCTTGACGGATTATCCGATCGGAACGCCGCTGTCGCGCTTCGTCTTTCGGCGGCGTTCGAGATCAGCTTCCCGAATTCAGGCGCGCGCGACCGCCCTCCCGGGAAGCGGAAGCTTGCAGGCTGGCCGTGACGCCGAGCAAATCAGAACGCGCGCTGTCCGAGAACGGCCGCCGCATCGATCGCGCCGCCGGCGCCGGGATCGCCTGCGCGAAACATCACGACGGTTACGCCGAAGTTGTTGAAGGCCAGCGCGTAGACCGGCGTGATCCGAAACGCGCTGTAGCCGCTTCGCAACGTCAACTCCGCCGCGCAGCGGAGGGCGGCGTCGGCGCCGCCCGGCGCCCAGGGCGGATTGACGTCGAGCCTCGCCATGTTGGGCGCGAGCGGCGTTTCCTGAATCTGCGCGCAGCCGGCCGCGGAGAGCGCGAGCACGGCGACGCCGGCTGCTTTGAGTTTTTGCATCGTCGTCAAATTCCCTCGAAATCCCGGCGGCGCGCTCGGGCGAAATGGTCGGGGGCCTCTTATCCCCCCGCTGTCGTGATTCGTACGACGGACATCAGCAGCGGCCCGAAAAATCGCTTCCGGTGAAACATGATGTCGCGCGGAGCGAGCCCGCGGAGCGCGAGCGTCCGGAGGATATGGCGCAGGCGCTCGAGTTGCGCGGATCGGGGTCACTTTCGGCGCGCCCTCAATTTGTCCCAGTATTGCAGGCGTTTCCTGATTTCGCGCTCGAAACCGCGTTCGATCGGGCGATAGAATTCGTGACGGCCGACCCCTTCCGGGAAATAATCCAGCCCGGAGAATCCCTCGGGGGTGTCGTGGTCGTAGATGTATCCCTTGTGAAATCCGAGGTCCTTCATCGTCTTCGTCGGGGCGTTGACCGCGTGCATCGGCGGCATGACGCCGCCTGTCCGGCGCGCCAAGTCGCGCGCTTCGTTCAAGGCGACTTCGACGGCGTTCGACTTGGGGGCGGTGGCCAGATACAGGCAGGCCTGCGCCAGGGCGCGCTCGCCCTCGGCCTCGCCCAGCCGCTCGTAGGCCTCCCAGGCGGTGGTCGCCTGGACGAGGGCGTTCGGATCGGCGAGCCCGACGTCCTCGCTCGCCACGCAGGTCATCCGGCGTGCGATGGTCCTCCAGTCCTCTCCGGCATCCAGCATCCGGCACATCCAATACAGGGCGGCGTCGGCGTCCGAGGCGCGCAGGCTCTTATGGAAAGCCGAAAGCAGATTGTAGTGGCCGTCCCCGGACTTGTCGTACGACGGCGCCCGCCTCTGGAGCAGCCGAGCCAGAGCGGCGAGGTCCAGCGGATCGGGGCCGCCCACCGCATAGACCTGCTCCACCATGTTGAGCAGGGCACGGGCGTCGCCGTCGGCCATCGAGATCAGGAGCTTCCGGGCGGGCGCGTCCAGGGGCAGAACGCGGCCGACGTGCGCCTCGGCCCGGTTCAGCACCGCATCGAGCGCCTCGTCGCCGAGGCGTTGCAGGACGAAGACTTGCACGCGCGACAGCAGCGCCGAGTTCAATTCGAAGGATGGGTTTTCTGTCGTCGCCCCGACGAAAGTCACGGTTCCGTCCTCGAGGTGAGGAAGAAAGACGTCCTGGGTATTCTTGTTGAAGTGATGGACCTCGTCGCAGAACAGGAGCGTGCCTTGCCCGGCGTCCCGGCGCTTGCGGGCGGCGTCGAACACCCGCCGCAAGTCGGCGACGCCGCTCTGGAGCGCCGACAGCGGCTCGAAAAACAGATCGGTCTCGCTGGCGAGGAGGCGGGCGATGGTCGTCTTGCCGCAGCCGGGAGGCCCCCAAAGCACCATCGACGTTATCAGTCGCGCCGCCGCCATGCGCCCGATCGGACCCTCCGGACCCAGCAGGCGCGCCTGCCCGGCGACGTCGGCGAGGCGGGAAGGACGCAAGCGATCGGCGAGCGGACGAGAGCCCTGCGAAGCGGGCGGACTGGAGACGTTCATGGCGGTATCCGAACACGGGGCGTCGACTTCCGGCAAGATAGGGCGTCACGGCGCGGCCTTCACGAGCGAAACGGCGGACCTCGTCGAGGCGTCTCGTTCGCGCGGCCGTTTCGTCGGCGTTTCCCGCGCCGCGCCGCCATCAAGGGGCTGGGAGTTCACCCTGAAGCGCTGTCCGATCAAAGCGAAGCGCTTCTGACTTCAGAAGGCCTGGAAATCATGGCGTCCTGCGCTTCAGGTTAATCCGATATCGCTCGAGATCGATATTGCGCGAACAAGCACCGGCCAAATTTTCTTCAGCCGTCGAGCCATCTACGAGAGGAAGCCGGTCGCCGAGTCGATGTTGTCCAGCGCGGCTTGAGGAGCAACTTCGAGCGCCCGGTGCGCGATCACGGGTACATTCGTGGCGATTAGCTGCGCCATCTTGACAGGGGACGGAGTCACAGCAGCGGATGCGTCCTGGTTGAAAGCATAAAGGCGCCCTCGCCGTCGCGGATGGGAACCGCCTCGATCCAGCAATAACGGAAGGTCTCTTTCGCAGCGCGGCGGCGCACTTTCTCCTCGTGGCGCGAAAGAGCCGCTCCGGCGATGAAGTCGTAAAGCGTCTTGCGCGCGCTTTGCTTCGCGGTGAAGAGGAAATCGTCGCCGAGAGAGATCGGACGCAACGCGGCGAGCCGCGCGCCGTGCGTGGAGCAGCAGCATTTTATCGCGTTGCGCTCGCAATCCTGCTTTTCGGCGCCGTCCCAGGGCGCGATGAACTCGGGTTTTAACGGGATGACCTTTGACCAGCCGGGCGCCACGTCGGCAGCCGGCGGCAGGCTATGATAGCGCTCGACTTTGACGTTGGCGCGCTTGCGCGTCTGACAACTCGGGCAGCCGAGCTTTTGCGAAGACAAATGCTCCGTTCCGTCCCAGGCGATGGGCGTCCTTCCGCCCAGCCGGCCGGCGACCTGCCGCAGGGCGGGCTCGGCCAGCAGCGTCTCGACGCATTCGAAACAAGGCCGCAGCAGC
>CAIZGR010000364.1 GCA_903932535.1 uncultured Hyphomicrobiales bacterium
AGGTCGAGATCGGCCGCGGCTCATCGGACCGGACCTGCCCGGTCGCCGCGCTCGAGACCTGGCTGAAATTCGCCCGCATCGCCCGCGGGCCGATCTTCAGGGCTGTAACCGGGCGGGAGGTCGGGTCCGAGCCGCTCAATGACCGCCACGTCGCGCGCCTGGTCAAGCGCCTGGCGGTCGCCGCAGGCGTGCGCGGCGACCTGTCCGAACGGGACCGGGAGGAGAAGTTTTCCGGGCATTCGCTGCGCGCCGGGCTCGCGTCGTCGGCCGAGATCGACGAGCGCTACGTTCAGAAACACCTCGGCCACGCATCAGCCGAAATGACCCGACGCTACCAGCGGCGCCGCGACCGCTTTCGCGTCAATCTCACCAAGGCGGCGGGGCTGTGACCGGGTCCCCTGCCCTATTGGATGTGAAACGCTTAGGCAAAATGGAACGCAACGCTTTTGGCTAAGCGCTTCAATCTGAAATCGTTAGGCAAAAGCGACAACCGGCGTAGGCCTCCGTCGCAGCGAGGGATGCAGATCGCGCGATGTACGGAATCGCCTACGTCATCATCCCGATGGAGATCGCGTCGTTGCAGCACGCGTTGGACGACGCGCTGGCTCCGTTCCAACGGGGCGGCCCCGACGAGTTCCCACACGAGAAGTTGGCCTTCAACGATGTGACCGGCCAACTCCGACACCTGCATTGCGATCCTATCGCCCTGACGTTGATCGACGGCGGCATTGAAGTCAGCAACCACGCTACGGCGGGCTTTTATCTTGATGACAGAGCAGTGCGTCGGTTCCTCCAAACTGTCATTGTCGGCGACCGGAGGCATGCCGCCGGCCAGAACTCGTCGATCTCGTCGGGGCCGAGTCGCGGGCGGGACGTGCTCGGCAACCTCATGAGGGTGTTCGGCGCCGAGACGCCGGAGTTCGAGGCCGAAATCAGCTCGAACGTGGAGCTCGTCTCCACGCTGCTGGATGCCGCCGGGCGTGGCGAAAAGCACGCCTTTCCGACGGCGATCGTCCTGCCCGTCGGCGCGTGCGTGCACGAATTCCGCTGGTTCGATACGGACGGGGGGAAGCGGCTCCCGCAGGAGATCAAGGCGCTTCTTGCTGTTCCTGACCACGCAACCTTCAAGGAGACCGCGCTGGCCGCCTACGCGCGTTTCTCGGAAATGGCCGTGGCCGGGATCGCCTACCACTTCTGAGCCCGAGATGGTTCTGGGATGAGCGGGTCCAGAATCTGGGAAGAATCGTATTCGCCCTCCCGCTCCCCAGCGCCCGGAGGGGAGCGGCGCCCGCGGTTACTCGGTCCGCGGCACGCTGCGGTGAGGCGAGCTCGCGACGGTTTCGCCCCGCGCAATCGCGACGAAGCGGCGTTTGACCTCGGCGAACAGGTTCGGCGGGAGCGCGCCGAAATAGCCGGTCTCGCTGTCGACCGGCCGCAGGTCCGGGCCGGGCCAGGCGAAGCGATTGCTCTCGGTCAGCATGATCCACGACCGGGCCTCATCGAGGCCAAGACGAGCCTTGGTCGCAGCGGGAATTTCCACGGCGTCGGCGGGAGCGGCGGGCTCCGTATGCGTGATCGGCAGGACACGGACCACCGAAACCCCGGCTTCGGTCGTCGTCACGATCGCCAGGACAAGGCAGGGACGATCCTTGTCGCCGTCGTCCCTGCCCGCGCGACGCTGCCAGTCCCAAAGGTAGGCGTAGCGAAAGATCCAGCCGACCCGGACTTCAGTCGGCAGCATGCTTCGCATCGAGCTCGGCGTCGAGAGGCTCGAACCCCGGCGCCATCGTGCTCGCCTCGACCGCCGCGATCTCTTCGTCGGTCAGATCCACGGTGCGCTGAACGCGACGGTCGCGCTTCGACAGGCGCAGGAAGTCCTCGTAGGCCATCAGCACGGTGCGCGGGCGGCCGTTCTTGGTGATGATGACCGGCTCGCGCACGGCGGCGTCCTGATACGCGCCGAAGTTCTTCGAAACCTCGGCGGCGGTTACGGTAGAACTCATGGCGCTCGACTCCCTGGTTCCGGATGATACGTAAATCCCGGTATTCCCGCAAGTCCCATCGCTGTCGTTCTGTGCCCCGTATCGATAGTGAGCGGCAGACGCATGCAAGCGTCCGAACACGTCTCGAAGGCGTGTTCAGGCGCTATCGCCAGCCGGTTTCGCCGGCTCGAGCGCCCGGCTCAGCAGCAGCTTCTCGTCGAGAAGATGCCGACGACGTCGGTCCGGCGCTTGATCTCGCCGTTGAGCCTTTCGAGGCCGTCGGTCGAGTGGATCGACCAGTGGTCGGCAGGAAAGATCTTGTAGGCGAGCACGTCGTCCTCGGCTTGGTCCATAAAGGCGCCGAGCTTGTGCAGCTTCGGCCTGAGCTGGTCGGCGACCTTGCGCCATAAGGCCTTGGCGGCCTCGGCGTTGTCCTGCTCGAAGGCGGTCGCTATGAAGGCGGAGACGACGCGCCGGCTGCTCTTGCCGGCGTGGGTGAGCGCGTTGCGCATGGTGTGGACGCGGCAGCGCTGCCAGGTCGCGTCGTCAGCTTGTTTACGGAGGCCTTGATGCCCTCGTGGGCGTCGGAGATGACGAGCTTCGCGCCGCGCAGGCCGCGCCGCCTGAGCTTGCGCAGGAACTCGGTCCAGAAGGTCTCGGCCTCCGAG
>CAIZGR010000365.1 GCA_903932535.1 uncultured Hyphomicrobiales bacterium
CGCGCACAAGATCGCCGCAGCGCTTGGCGAGCGCTGGCGCCGCGCTCTGGTCGCGGCCGCGATTCCATATGAGATCAAGATCGTCCACGATCTTGCCCAGATATGCGCGAACTGGAACTACGAGGACGAAACCACCGGCGGAGCGATGCTGCCTTGGCGCAAACGCTGGCGCTGCGATGACGACTTCGAGCCGACAAAGGGGCTGAGACGGCGGCTTTACGCCCCAAACGCAATCCGCCGATACGTGAAGGATTGTTGCCGCCGCCAGTTCGCTCACACGCAGAAACCCATTGATCGCCTACGGCAAGTCCCGTGGCCGGATTCTCTATCGGAAGGGCAACTGATCGCCGACGCGCGGGAGGAAGCTCTGCTGCGCCATCGCAGACTCGTTGAGGACGAACTCGCGCGCATGGCGGGCGCCCCTCTGCGGGAGGCCAAGGCCATTGCGAAGCCAGAGCGCAAGAAGCTGATCCGCGCCGCCTCGATAGCCTCCGCCGTCGTCGGCGAGGAAAAGGTCAGGCGCTTCGCCGCCGGCGCGCCAGTGGAAATCGAAGGCGAGGCGATGATCCTGGAGGCGCGGCCGCGCGGTTCACTGACGCGACACACCGGACACGGGCAAATCGAGGTCACCGTGAAGAACAAAGCCAGCGAGCCGCTAGGCAAACTGTGCGTCTATTTCGACGGGACGGCGGCCTTAGATCAACTCGCCGCACTGGCGTTGCACGTTCAGTCCGGCAACGAGAGCGACGTCCTGGCGAAAGGAAACCTCTACGCCGTCACCGCGCAAGGGGCGATGGACCCGCTCCTCTCGGACATCGTGAGGCAGCGGCAGGCCAATGCTGAGGCCAATGCTGCGCGATGGCATATGCCAAGCAATCATGAGCGGATGCGGCGCGCTCATTTGCGGTACTTCTCGCACGTCGGCGCGATCTACATCGACGCTGTCGCCGTGCACATGTGGGGCCGGCATGCCGCGCGGCTGCGCGAATACATTCCCGAGCAGAGCAGGAGGGCCGCGTGACCGCGCACAGCATCATCAACACGATATTTCACGCCGCCATCTGGCACTCGATGCGCGGCCTCGCGCCCGGCGCCGCCCTGGCGATAGCCGCAGGCGCGGTTGTCGTCGGGCTTTTCTTCACCAGGAGATGAAAATGACTGAGCAAAAAAAGTTTGCGGACCGCGGCAATCCAGAGCCTCGAGCCAGTGTCGACGACCAATTGCCCCGCACGACTCTGAGCGACGGAACGCAAATCTATCCCGCGCACAAAGAGATCAACCCCGCGACCGGCATGCAGAAGGGCTATGTCGTGCTGGCGGAGGAAGAGCGCGCCAAGGGCTTCGTGCGGCCCGTGCGGAGCGTCTACACGCATCTGAAGTGCAACGGCACAACTCACATGGGGCAGGCGCTGGCTGAGACTTACGCCCGGTCCCCGTTCTTCTATTCCGGCACATTCTGCGCTCACTGCCGCGCGCATTTCCCCGTAGGCGAAGACGGCGAATTTGTCTGGACCGGAACCACAGAGAAGGTTGGAACATGAGCCGCAACATCGAAGAGAAAATGGTTTTCGGCCTCTCGACCGACGACAAGGGCACGCCGTTCGTTCTCCTCGGCATCCCCAAAGGCGCGTGGGAATACATGAAGGACGGCATGACGCACACGTTCGACCTTTCGTCCGTCGGCGTGAACGTCAAGCTCATGCTGTTCGGCGCCGAGAACCACGATGCGGCGATGAAGTTGTTGACGGACTCGTTTCACGCCGCCGGCAAGCCGGTTCTCGACGAGCGGCTGAAGGACTTCAGCATCAAGCCGACCAAGGGCGGGAAATGACCACGACCGAGGCCGAGCGGCTGTACGAGTTAGAGAAGGCCAAGCGATGGCGCGTGGCCAATCGCTACACCCGCAAGGCGTTGTCTGATCTCACCGGGTTCTCGGACTCCTCAATCGCGGACTTCGAGACCGGCTTCATCAACGGAAACCGCCGGCGGCCAGTCAGCGCCGCCGCGATGCACCGCTACAAGCTCTGCGTCGCGGCGATCGCCAACGGCTTGCAGGGATGGGATTGGGAGAGCGGCAAATGACATACCCGAAAGCACGTGGGTTCAAGTTCTTTTGGCAAGACACATGGGCGTTGTTTGTATGGTGGTGGCGAATCTGGGGCTGGTTCCTGATCTTCTGTCTCGGCTTCGCCTCCGGCCACCTCGCGGATCTCATCAACAAGCCGGGTTGCGAGCGAACCGCGGCGGAGTGGTTCCAAGGCATGCCGAAATGAGCGACCTCGCGCCCGGGCTCATCAAGCCCTTCGAGCACATGACGCTGGAGGAGTTGCGCGAGGCGGAAGCGCATTGGGCCATTGAGAGCGAAAAGCTGGACGGGATAATTCGAGACCTGCGCAAGCTGCAAAAGGCCGTGCGCGCCGTGCGGCACTTGGGCTACCTGCCTCGGCAGATGGAGCGCGCCGCCGGAACTTGGCGGGCTCAGCGGGAGCGCGAGGATTGGGCGATGAGAGCGGCAGCCACCCAAGATGACTAACCGTGCGCCGCCGTCTTCGCCGTCTTGCCGAGCTTCCTGTTCGCCTTGGCGACGATCGCGTGATAGCTCGCCGCAGATAGCGCGCCCTTGTTGAACTGCTGGTGCGCGCGGGCTTTCGCATTTGCGGCATGCCGGGCATCATTTACGGGGTACGAGCGGCCCGGGCCGGCGAACTCGGATGTCGGCAGCGCGTTGCGCGTCTTCGCGGTTAGTTCAGCCATTGCCTTTCACCTGCGTATCGTCTACTTCACGTTCAAGTATAGCGATGAGGTGAACATTAGTATCGCGATCGATCCACATCACGCGATACCCTTTCGCCCCGTACTCGTTGAGCCTTGCGATATAACCGGCGTTCCCTTCGCCGAGCGGCGTATCGGTGTCCGTCGGCTTCTTACGGACTCCGCTGTCGCCGTGCAGGTCAACTTCAAGATACTCGTAGCGGGTCATGGCGTGCCTTTCATGTGTTCGGCCTCCCGTGGCGCGTGAGGGGAACCGGATTGCTTCGCTGGCCGTGCCTGCTGGGCTGGCTTGACGCGCTCGCCCGTCTCAACACAGCCGCGGCCGCGACAGGGCTGCGTAGGGCCAGCGCTAGGGCCCGAGAGACGGTGTCAGTATTGGCCTTCTGTGCCTGAAGGGTTCGACTCATCGGGGACTGGCTCCGCGTAGGCCGAGCAGCCGCCATCGAGATCGACGGATTGCTCGACTTGGAAAATCTTGGGCAGCGAACGGTTCAGCGTTTCGAAGAATTCGCAAGAGGGCGACGGCTCGCCGGGCTCAGCATACCGATCCACATGACGACACGAGCGACATTTATGGTCGTGGTCCTTGTCGGAGCAGTAGCCGACCTGCCAGGGCGTGAGCGACGACCGCGCGCCGTTGAGGCACGCCAGCGCGTGATGCTCGATCGCCGCCTCGACCGGCTTGCCGTCACACCAAGGTCGATACCGGAAGCAATTGGCATGCGGTTCGACCGGGAACGAGCCGAGCAGGTGGCAGCGGTTGCCGACGGTCGCGGCATGAAAGGCGCGCTCCGGGATGAAGCTGGCGCAGCTCTGGCACGATCGGAAGTCTCCGGGCGCGTCGATTCCCTTGCGCGGCTCGAGATAGCCGAAGACGTTGCGCGCCAGCGGTGGGTCCGAGCCAACCTCCGGTTCGCCCTCTTCGGCCTGCGACGGGATTTTCTTGGGCGCCACGTCGGCGAGGTACGGCGTCATCGCTCGCGAGGCGGGCCGCGGCGGCGGCGCGTCGAAGATGGTTCGGGGCGTCATCAGAGCTTACCCGCCAAAGTCGGCACCGGCGCGAGCGGCGGGGGCTTGGCGCGCGTGGGGTTGCGTGTCTGGACGCCTCGCGGAAGCGGCGCGAGATCGGCGAGCGTCATGCCCTTCTTCGGGCGGCCGTTGGCCTTCGGCGCGCCCTTGCGCTTCATCAGTGCGGACAGGAAGTTCTCCATCGGAGCCGAGTCAGCCATGTGAGCGATCTCCGCAGTTCGGGCGCCACACCGAGAACCAGGATGCAGGCGGCGGCCGCAGTGCCGGCACAAGCGCCTGCGCCATCAGCATCATGGTGCGCCGCTGTCGCCACTCCAGATAGGCGTCGCGCGCGCCGATGAATAATACGAGAGCCACGACGCACACAGTCGCCACATCGAGGTAAGTCATGCGTCTCTCCAATTCGCCGAGAACCTACGGGAAATCCTCACGCTGTTCAATCCGCGGGCCGCGGCGGCGGTACTTGTTGCGCTTGTCGAGCACCGTGATCAGCGCCCCGTCGCGCAGCACGTAACGGAAGCCCGAGAGAGTCACAGCCTCCGCGCCGAGATCCACGCCCTGCGCAATCAGCCCGCGCAGCGCCTCGCGGATCTGCTTCACGTCCAGCCCGTGCACTTCAGCCAGAGCCGCAACCGCCTCCCGATCGTCATCCGGCAGCCCCGTCACGCCCAGCGCGCGCTCGGCGAACCGGCGCAACGCATGGACCGTGACGACAGGCCTGCGCACGAACAACTCCTCCAGGAACCCCGCCATCCCAATACACCAGAACAGCCGCGTCGATCGGCTGCAAATTTCCCACATGTTCCATGCGAACCCGTAAACAAATTTTGAGGGTTGCTGCGTTTACAGACCGACGTCTGTTGGCTATAACCGACAAAATCACGTTTCCGTGCGAGGAAAGTCACAAATGCTTACTCACGACCAAACCCGAGCCGCCATGGCGATGCTCGGAATCACGCGCGAGGAGCTGGCGAGTATTGCCGGCGTGCACCGCGAGACGATCTCCTCGTTCCTGCATGACAGGCATCCGATCAATTCCAGAACCCTCGCAAGGATCGAGCAGTTCTTTAAGGATCGGGGGCTGGTGTTCCTGGAGGAAGGCGATCCGTCGCCCGACGGCGGTATCGGTCTGCGCATGAGGTCGCTGCCTCCGAAGCCCAAGCGGCAGGTGCGGCGCGCTATGGCTCATTGACGGGCGCGCTTGGTTGGGAACGATCTCTTCGCCCATCGCCGACCGGGCTTCACAGGCCGAGGTTCGCCGGCGTCTTTCGACAGCAGCCGCTCGCGGAAGGCGGCCTCGGACTTGCCGATACGCTTGACCTTGGCGATTTTGCTGACGTCCGAGCTCAGCGGGACATGATTACCAAACGTCTTCGCGCGATGATCCGCCCTCGCGATCGGCACGATGAACCGCCAATCGTTCGCCGGCGGGATCGTGTCGCCGGTGGTCGGATCGATTGGCCTCATCGCTAGACTCGGCGCATGGTCGAAATCTACGGCTTCTGGGTCCAACCCGAGGGCATGAAGCGCCGCGGCCAGTTTCACGCCGACAGGCATGTGCGGACGCTTCGTCACTTCGCCCGCTCGCGCCCCGCTTCCATCACGGGCCCGTCGACAAGCTTCTTCAACCGCCTCCGGTCTGCCCGCGGCATTTCCATAAACCGCCGATAGAGACCAGCGCAGTCGAACTTGCGGCAGATCGCCGGCGCGCGCGCATGGATCGCGCAACCTTCGGCGCCAAGATAGACGCAGTCGCCGTTTTCTTTCTGGGCGACAAACTTCGCCGCGTGGCCATTGATCGGATTGATCCCGTCGAAGGTCTGATAGGTCTCGATGAGATCGCCATCCGCGGGGAAAAGCATGATGGCTTCCCCGCGGCAGCACGCGCGACACGAGCCGCAGGCGACTTCCGCGCGCTCGACCATCACCCCACCAGCGCGCGCTCGATACGCCCGTGATGATGCGCCAACTCGTTCAGCAGCATGCCGAGCCTGCGGACCTTGGCGTCCAGTGAGCCAACGTAGCCGTCAAAATCGGGCGGGTAGTCGTTGGCCTTGGCTTCCGGCTCGGCGCCTAGAAGCTTGTCCGCGAACTCCCGCGCGCGCCCGACGGCCTCCTGCAAGCGCTGCCCCTGGCCGTGCAGTTCGTTGATGGTTGCGTCAAGCGTCGGCGTGCTCGGAACCGCCTTGAGGTTCGGCGCCGC
>CAIZGR010000366.1 GCA_903932535.1 uncultured Hyphomicrobiales bacterium
GCCGTCGCGCGCTACATCCTCAACCCGAAGCGCGCCAACCTGCGCGATCTCGAGCGCCGGTTCGGCGTCGAGGTCTCGATCGAGGCCGACGACCCGCTGACGGGGGCGAACTACCACGCCTTCGAGCGCGGGGAGCTCGCGACCGGGCCGCGCCATGACGCCGAGCCCGCGCCGCTGGCGCAGGACGAATTCGCCGCCGTCGTCGACGAGCCGGCGCCGATCGAGGAGCCGATCGAGGACGAGATCGAGACCCGTATCGAGGAAGACGACGAGGAGCAGGCAGAGCGCGCGACCGCGCGGGAGGGCGGAGCGACCGAAGACGTCGATGGCGACGGGGGCCGGCTGCGCCGGCGGCGCCGGCGTCGGCGCGGCAACGACCGGGGCTTCGGCGAGAGCGTCGCCGCCGACGCGCCGCAGCCGACCGACGACGGTCTCGCGGTGGTGGCGGAAATCGGCGGCGACCTCGAAGCGCCGGTCCTGGAGGCCGAGTCGTTCGACGGCCGCGGCGGCGAAGGCGAGCGCGGCGGACGCCGCTCGCGCCGCTCGCGCGGCGGCCGCAACCGCTTCCCGCCGCGCGTGACGGAGCACAGCTTCTTCGAGCCGATCGGCGCCGAGCTGGAATCGGCGCAGGCTTCGGAAGGCGCCGAGGGCGACGCGTCCGGGTTTGCCGCCGAGGCCTCTTCGGAACCCGTTTTCGGCTCCGCAACCGAGGCCCTGTCGGCGGAGGAGCCGGAAAATGCGCGGGAGGAAGGGGCGGCTGCGGAGCCGACCTTCTGGGAGGTCCAGGAGACCGTGCGCGCCGAGGTCCGTCCGGCCGAGGTCGAGACGGCGGCCGAGGTCCCGGCTGCCGACGTCGAGCCCGCCGAGCCGGCCGGCGAAGAGGCGGCGACGGCTGCGTCCGCCGCCGCGAGCCCCGAGGGCGAGCCGGCCGCCGAACCGGCCGAAGTTGTCGACGAAACGCCGCGCCCCCGCCGCTCCGGCTGGTGGCAGCGCGCGCGCGCGAGCGCACCCGGGAACTGAGCCGCCGAGGCCGCTTCGGGTCGCAAGAGACATGGCGCCGCCTCGTGCGGCGCCATTTTTCGTTTTGGGCGGCAAGTGCGCTCACGGGATCGTTGCGCTCGCCCCGAACCGTCTCGGCCGATCACGCTTCCGCGTCCACGGCCGCGCGAGCGGCGCCCCTCTGCGGACGGCGTTTCGGCCCCTCCGCTTCCGCCAGCCAGCGCGCCAAGTCGCGCCAGACCGTCGCGATCGTCCGGCGGCCCATGAACAGCGACAGATGCCGGCCGGGCTCCACGCGGACCGTGACGGGCGTCTGGGGACAGAGCGCTTCGATCGCCGTCGCCTGCGGGGTCGACACGACCTCGTCGTCGCCGGCCGCCAGAACGAAGATCGGCGCGGCGATGGCCGAAAGCGGCGCTTGGCGCCCGAACGTCCGGAACGCGCCGCGCGCCAGCCGATTTTCCCGAAAAATCCATTCTGCGGTCTGCGCGAAGTAGGCCCCTGGCAGATCGACCGTCCGCCGGTTCCAGGCGTCGAACAGACCGACCAGCGCCGGATCGCCGCAACACTGAAGCGCGGCCTCGGCCGTGAATTCGGGCGAGAACCGGCCCGCCCAGTGGGAAAAGGCGACGGCGCTCAGGACCCGGCCGCCGCTGGCCGCGAGCGCCGCGGCGATCGCCGCAGGCGACGCCAAAGCCACGGCCTCCGTGATGCGCGACGGCGCCGCCTCGAGATCGATCGGCGCGCCGACGAGCGCCAGCTTGGCGACCTTGGCCGGAAAGCGGGCCGCAAAGATCGCGGCGAGCCAGCCGCCCTGGCAGAGGCCGACGAGCGAAACGCGTCCGCCGAGGTCGTCGACCGCCACGTTGAGCGCGCCGAGGTAGACGTCGATGTCGTAGTCCTTCATCTCGGGGGTGGCCGACTTCCAGTACGTCAACGCGATCGGCCCCGCTCCGCTTTCGACGAGCGCCTGCGCCAAGCTGTGGCCCGGGGCGAAGTCGGCGATCGAGGCCTCGTGGACCGCGTAGGGCGCAACGATGAGGGTCGGCGGGATACGCCGCGGCGCGGGCTCCCGCTCCTCGAGCAGCCACATGGTGGCAAGCTCGACGCGGACGCGTCCGAGGACGGGAAGCGCGGAAGGATCGATGGCGGCGGCGCGCGGCGGCCCAGGCGGCGACGACGCGCCCCAAAAGACCTCTGCGCCCCCCGAGAGCGTCGCAGCCCAGGCGATTCGCCAAAACTCGAACGGGTCGGCCCGCATTGTCGCCTCCCGCTGCCCCGCGAACGGTAGTGTAGCTCACGCCGGCGCCGTTCGTCGACCGCGGCGACTCGCTTTGTTGTCGCAGCCTCTCCCTCGCCTCGTCCGCCGGGTTCGGGCATAGTCCGGCGATGGCCGAGCCGGAAGCCCGCGCGAGCAACGCGCCCGAGATCACCGTCAGCGAGCTTTCGAACGCGATCAAGCACGCGATCGAGGACCGGTTCGGCTACGTCCGGGTGCGCGGCGAGATCTCCGGCTATCGCGGGCCGCATTCGTCCGGCCACGCCTACTTCAGCCTGAAGGACGCCGGCGCCCGGCTGGACGCCGTCGTCTGGCGGGGCGCCTTCGCCCGCATGAAGGTCAAGCCCGAGGAGGGCCTCGAGGTGGTGGCGACCGGGCGGCTGACGACCTTTCCCGGCAAGTCGAGCTATCAGATCGTGGTCGAGCAGCTCGAGCCCGCCGGCGTCGGCGCGCTGATGGCGCTGCTCGATGCGCGGCGGAAGAAGCTCGCCGAGGAAGGGCTGTTCGACGCGGCGCGCAAGCGCAAGGTTCCGTTCCTGCCCAGGGTCGTGGGCGTGGTGACGTCGCCGACCGGCGCGGTCATCCGCGACATCCTGCATCGGCTCGCGGACCGTTTCCCGGTGCGGGTCGTCGTCTGGCCGGTGCGGGTGCAGGGCGAGACCTCGGCCGCCGAAGTGGCCGCCGCCATCGGCGGCTTCAACGCCTTCGGGGAGCGCGGGCCGGCGCCGCGGCCGGACGTGCTGATCGTGGCGCGCGGCGGCGGCTCGCTCGAGGACCTCTGGGGCTTCAACGAGGAGATCGTGGTGCGGGCGGTGGCGCTGAGCGGCATTCCGGTCATCGCCGCCGTCGGCCACGAGACCGACTGGACGCTGATCGACCATGTCGCCGACCTGCGCGCCCCGACCCCGACCGCCGCGGCCGAGTTCGCGGTGCCGGTGCGGGCCGATCTGGTCGCGACTGTCGCCGAGCTGGACGCGCGCCGGCTGAGGGCGATCCAGCGCCTCGCCGAGCGCAAGCGCGCCGACCTGCGGGCGCTCGCGCGCGCTTTGCCGGGGGGCGAAGCGCTGGTCGAGGGCCCCCGGCAGCGGCTCGACCGGGCGGGCGCGGCGCTCGCCGCGCGCATCCGCGGCGGGGTCGATTCGCGCGCGCTCCGGCTCGCAGGGTTCGCCCGCGGGCTCGCCCGCCATTCGCCGCGCGCGCATCTGGCCGGCCTCGCGGGCGACGGAGGCGC